>NZ_JBCOAQ010000012.1:0-81771 GCF_040226735.1 Intestinimonas sp. RTP31139st1_F5_RTP31139_211217
CTCCGCCCCCAGCTCCGCCCGGCGGGTGGTCAGCAGGTCCTTCACCCGGAGGCGGCCTCCGGTGACCTTCAGGTGGGTGAGGCGCCCGCCCTGGGCGTCCCGGGAGATCTTATACACCCGGGCCCCGAACTCCGGGGGATAGTCCGGCCGGGGTCCGTACCGCTCCAGCCCCTCCAGCAGCGCGTCCACCCCCTCCAGGCGCAGCGCGGAGCCGAAGTAGCAGGGGAAAAGCTTCCGCGCGCCCACCAAGCCGGCCACCTCCCCGTCTGAGAGGGTCCCCGCCTCCAGATACCGCTCGAGGGCGGCCTCGTCGCACACCGCCACATTCTCCAGCAGCGCGGCGCCCTCCGCGCCGAAGTCGGTGCAGCCGTCGCCCAGGCGGCGCTTCAGCCCGGCCAGCAGACCCGCCCGGTCCGCGCCGGGCAGATCCATCTTGTTAATGAATACAAAGGTGGGGACGCCGTACTGCTCCAGCAGCCGCCAGAGGGTGCGGGTGTGCCCCTGCACTCCGTCGGTGCCGCTGATCACCAGGATGGCGCAGTCCAGCACCCGCAGGGTCCGCTCCATCTCGGCGGAGAAGTCCACATGGCCCGGCGTGTCCAGTAGCGTGAGCTCCGTCTCCCCCAAGGGCAGCACGGCCTGCTTGGAGAAAATGGTGATGCCGCGCTCCCGCTCCAGGGGCGCGGTATCCAGGAAGGCGTCCCCGTGGTCCACTCTGCCCAGCCGCCGCAGACATCCGGTCCGGTACAGCAGCGCCTCCGACAGCGTGGTCTTTCCCGCGTCCACATGGGCCAGGACACCTATACAACACCGTTTTATTTTTCGTTCATTTTCTTTCATCAGCGATCTAAAAACCTTCCTAACTTGGGATAAAGGCGTATTTCGATTTTATTGGGGTCTGTTGGGTCGCGGAAATATGTGATTTTCTTCATCAATAATTTCCAAAGCCGATTTTTCTCTTCTGCTGTCAAGTCCTCGTAATAATCAAGAACCCGAAGTGTAGCAGGCAGAAACAGCTCTTTTGCCCGATCTAATTCACTCTTATTATCACAGATTTTGGTCACTTCTTCAATACTGTTTCGCAAAGCACGGATCTCATCAGCAAGTACAGTATTCCGTTTGATAAACATCTCCTCGGTATAGATACCTTTTTCCAGTAGACTGCATATTTTGTTTTGCTGATCTTGAAGTACCTGGATTTGTTTTTTCATAACAAGGAGTTGTCTTTGTGCTTCGGATGGTTCATCTGGCTCCGAGGTGATCGTGAGGGAAATATTTTTCCACCAGTCACGCATCGCTTCTACGATCTTACTTTTCAAAACATCGCAGTAGGAGATCATGCACTCACATCCCTTTGTACTGCAACGATACCAAGGCCGGAATGTTCTGGTTTTCAACTGTGTTGCGGAAGGCGTGTTGCGTTTGATTGCATAGCCGCATTTTTCGCAAACCAAAATATTGGCGAAAGGATTTGCCAATGTACGCCCCCTTCTAACGGAAGGTGTTTGTTTGCTCCGTTGCACTTCTCTAACCCTATCCCATTGCTCTTGCGTGATAATGGCCTCATGACGCCCTTCAAACAAAAGGTAATCCTTGTTCAGTTCGCGTTTTTTCACCATTTGCCCGTTTGCCATCACTCGTTTTGTCGGTTCATGCTTCCATCTGATCTTCCCAAGATAGACTTCATTATTTAGAATTGCATTTACACTATGCTGGACCCAATGATGTCCTGTCTTGCATGGAATGTGCATATCATTGAGTCGGTGGGCAATGGTGTTATAGCCATCGCCAGCAATGTACCAACCATAAATCATCCTTACCACTTCCGCTTCTTCAGGGACGATTTGTAACGAGTTCCCCTTTTCACCTACCAACTTATAAATTTTATAGCCGTAGGGTGACATGGAACCCATAAACTTCCCCTCAGATGCTGAGATATTTCTTCCTCTAACCAATCGGGTCGTAATAGATTTCAATTCATATCGGCTAAACATGAACTTCATATCTGTGAACTGCTCATCCGATTCGTTCTGAAGGTCATATATCTTTGCCGGGGTGACGATTTTGAAATGGTTGACCTGAAATACCTGCATGATATAACCAGACTCCAATGATGACCCTCTGGAAAGTCGTTCAATGTCCATACAGACAACACCGGCATATTGCTTTGTATTGGCAAGATCGAGAAGTTTCAGCATTTTTGGTCTGGCATATAGAGATTCGCCTGAAACTACTTCTTCCAAAACTTTGGCAATTATCAAGCCCTTCCTTTCGGAGAATTCTTGAAGGATTGACTTGTGTCGGTTTAGGGTCTCTTCAACAGAAACCTCATCAAAATCTGTGTCCATGCGGGATTTTCTCAAGTACATAATATAGGCCTCTTCTTGCAGCATAATCCTCCGTCCTTATAAAATCCCCTTGCACATATAAGGATGGAATGATAAACTTAAGAATGGATTTGGATCATTTCATCTTATAGGTGCAATGCTTCCACCTGCTCTTCTCAATGCTTCACCATTGGGAAGGGTATTTTTATACCCATAGGCTTTAATAAGCCAAGACCTCTTTTCTAGTTAAATTATATAAGAGTTTTTGGATACCCGCAAATTTTGAAAAACAAAAGCCGAACCTCTTATTAAAAGCGGTTCGGCTCAGTTTTCTGCTAAATTGGCAGGGTCGTTTTCTATATATTTGCGTTTATACGCTCCCAAAATAAGGTGTATAACATCTGTAAGTACATCCTCTGTATGCGTAGAGCAATATTCCTCGGATATGTGTATCATAAACAAGGCATCTTGCTGGTTTTTATTATTATATTTCATAATATCCCATCTTTTTCCGTTCTATAAAAGCAGAAAAAACAGGCGGCTGCTGGCAGCAGCTCCACGGGAATTTCACCCCGGCCCATGCTGATGGGTGCGCCGCGCAATGCTTTGAGGGCGTTCAACGCGGGAGTATCATTGTGAGCAGCAAAGATCCTGGCCAACAGAGTGCCGGTCTGCTTTCCGGTTAAAATATGGATCGCTCGCTTGAAAAGGTCATGGCGTATTTACCGCACGGCTCCCTTTGCTGCAAATGTGCCTGTCTGCCTATGCTGCGCACGATGACGCTTTCTTTATCAAGGAGCAGAGGGGGTGTATGCCCATGTAAGCCCTTGACCTGATCGGTCGAGGGTTTATATCAGCAAACACAGAAAGCCCATAAGGGCGGTATGGAAAGGGGAACACACCGCCCTATGGGCTGGGAATTATGCTGCCTTAATAATCTCGAAATTGAGGATGCGCGTGATCAGCTTGATCTCCAGGGTCTTACGCATTTCATCATCAACGCACAGGTGCGGCACACCATTTTCGTCATACAGGCGTCTGGTGGCCAGCACCGAGATGTACTGCTCGTAGTGCTTCAAAACGGCGTTGATCGCATCAACATTGCCGCCTGCCGCCGCTTCGATCACAGAGACCGGCAGCAGATGAGGGTTATTCTTCGCTCTGTCCATCTTCCAAAACCTCCAATCTTAATTTCAATTCTTCGAGAGAGCTTGTCCGCCTGCGATGGATCGTAGAACCTACTACCTCGAGTTTTTCAGCGATCTCCGTATCTGTCATATCCAAGAAATAGGACAACAGGATCACATCGCGCTTTTTGCTCGGCAGAGCGGCCAGAGCTTCAGCCAGCCGGCCATCCTTGACCGCGATTTGGTAGTCCAGCACATCGAAGTAAGTGCTGTCCGAGGGGTACTCATCCATCACATAGAGTTGATTCAGCTCCACTTCTGACAACCCGGAAAAATTAGCTTCCTTCTCCGCTCTGCGGGCAAGCTGCTTCTTATAGTTGCGGCTCTCATCCCGCAGCACCTTCCGACAAAGGCTGTCAAATTGATGTCTAACGGTTTTCTTTTGATATGGCGATAGCTTCAAGAGTTTTCCCCTCCTCTCGTACACCGAGAGGCCGGTTTATTTCCCCTTTCGCTATCTATCCCAATCGCGAAGGGCCAAATCTTGCGTTTCCCGCAGATAAATTTAAATTTTTTTCTACTCTTTTTGCAGCAGGTGAACCAGAATACACATAACAGTGCAGGACGGCATGCTCTTAAACATCGAATTTCATGTCCATTCTGTCAGAATCGCTATGCGTACAGTTCAATTTCATATCCTTTCTGTTGTATATGTATTTCGATACATATACATGGTGTATTGTAGAATACTTATGAGGTGAACTGTAATGCCGGAATACGAATTTACTCGCCCATTGGGTGATGCGATCAAAGTGGCCCGTGGAGAGTCTGGTCTTACACAGAATGAGGTTGCAGATCGGGCGGGCATGGATGTGCGCACGGTTTTGAATATTAAAAACTATCGGGGGAATCCCAAAATGCAGGTGATTTATCCTCTGGTTCGCACGCTCAAAATGGACCCCCGAGATATTTTTTACCCGGAATTGAAACGAGAAAGTCCTGCCATTCGCCGCCTGCGGCTGTTGTTGTCTGACTGCACGGAACAAGAAGCTCTGGCGTGTGCTCCCCATCTGTGAAGCAGCACTATCCGTGCTTCGCTCAGAGAAAGCCTAAAAGGTTAAATGAGCTATACATATAAAAAGAGCCTGCATCCCGTTTTACAGGGAAGCAGGCTCTCCGCTTTTATGCGCCCGGATCGTCGATGCCGCCGCCGAAAGCGCAACCGCAATATTGGGCCTTGGGGAAGCAGTCGATCCACCCCTGCAAGCCGCTGATGGCTTTTGCGGGGACAGCCTCACTATCCTCCGCCGCAGTGGCCAGCAGATAAATGTCCCGGAATTGATAGTCTGAGGAATACAGGGGATTGCAGCGGTCCAGCAAGGTCTTCATCTGTCCGCACATCTCGTAGAAATAGATGGGAGTGGCAAAGGCTATGACCTGCGCCTGCCCCACCTTTTCCGCCAGAGCAACGGCATCGTCCTGAATGACGCACCGCTGGGTGGCATGACAGGCCAGACAGCCCTTACAAAAGCCGATGGACTTGTCCCGCAGGCTCACAAACTCCACCTCATGTCCGGCCTCCTCTTCACCCCGGACGAACTCTTTCGCCATGATCTCCAAGTTGTTCTTTCCTCGAATACTGGTGGAGATAACCAACACCTTCTTTTTATGCTCAGTCATGGTCATAGACCTCTTTTGCCATGCGGAAGGCCGCCCAAGCGTTTGGGCCAGCCAGAATAAAAAGCAACATGGGTCAGAATCTCCGCCATTCCCTGGGCGGTAACGCCCTCCTTTTTGGCGTTTGCGATGTGATATTGCAGGGAGCTGTCCAGAATCCCCTTGCTCATCAAAGCGGTGACGGTCACGATGGTGCGGTCCCGCAGGGAAAGCTCCGCCTCCCGGTTTCACACCTCGCCAAAGAGAACATCGTCGTTGAGACGTGCAAATTCAGGGGCAAACTCTCCCAGGGCGTCACGGCCCGCTGTCTGTTTGAGCATGATAATTCCTCCTTATACACCGGGTTTCACATACAGAATATCATCAGAGAACTGTTCCATAGCCTTCTGCCAGTCCTCCACGGGAATATCCTGCACGGAAACAGATACGAATTTGGGGTCTACACCCAACTCCTTGACTAGAAATGCCTGGGTCTTTTGCGCCAGGGCGCGCTTAGTCTCTTCGTCACGGCCTGGGATCACGGTAATGGCTACATGGGGCATTTTTAGTTCCTCCTTTGATTTCGGTCAGTCAATGTACGATTTACTTCTTCTCATCCAGCAGCATCACGCCCTGCGCAGGATTTTTATCAATGGCACCCACAGTGGGATGGGGCAGATAGTATTCTTCCAGATACGCCACATCCTCCGGTGTAAGCGTTACATCCAATGCCCCAACGGCATCGTCAAAATACCGGGCCTTGGTGGCACCGATGATGGGCGAAGTCACCTCCTTTTTCCACTGCCACGCAATGGCGATCTGAGACATGGTGCAGTTGTGCCGTTCCGCCAACTCCCACACCCGCTCCACGATCCGCATATCCTGCTGTTCCATGCGGTCATACTTACCTGCGGCCACCCGGTCAGTCTTTCCACGGGCGGAATCCGACTTCCGCTCCGGTCTCGCCAGAGGGCTGTACGGCATGAGGGAGACATTCATCTGCTTGCAGATGGGGATCAACTCACGTTCGTCCTCCCGATAGAGTAAATTGTAGTGGTTCTCCATGACGGAAAACAGCGTCCAGCCATGTTCCTTTGCCGCCATCTGCATATTGTAGAACTGGTAGCCGTGCATGGCCGAAGTGCCCAGTGCCCGTACCTTCCCGGCCTTCACCAGCTGGTGTAGCGCCTCCATAGTCTCCTCGATGGGCGTTTCATCGTCAAAGCGATGGATGATATAGAGGTCCAGGTAATCGGTCCCCAGACGCTTCAGGCTCCCGTCGATTTCCCGCAGAATCGCCTGTTTGGACAGACGCCCTGCGTTGAAGTAGACCTTGGATGCGATGACCACCTGATTCCGCGTGGTATTTCGCTTGAGGGCACGTCCCAGATACTCCTCGCTGGTACCGGTGGAATAGCCGTTGGCGGTGTCAAAAAAGTTGATTTTGAATGAGCAAAAATGCCTATTCAGCATTTTTGATGTGTTGATGAAACTGAGCCACTGCGGCGGAAAGGATTTGGTCTTTCTTCCACGCCAGCACCGTTCCTGTCTCCAACTTCGGAGACAGGGGAACGAATCGCAGCGCGTCAGAGATATTTTCCAGATAAAAGCACAAGGCCACACCTACGCCATTTTTGACCATGTTGGCCGCGTTCAAAATCAGATTATAGGTAGCCGCAACTTCAATCCGTTCATAGTCAGTACCGAACCAGTTGGCCAGCTCGTTTCGCACGGTAGACCGCCCACTCAACAGCAGTGGGACATCCAGAAGATCGCTGGGTGTGACTATCTTCTTTTCGGCCAAGGCAGAGTCCCTTGGAGCCAGTACGCCCCAGCAGTCCTTTTGGGGCATTCGCTGAAAGGCATACCGGCTGATGTCCACCGGCTCTGTCAGCAGGCCTATGTCCAGCAGTCCGCTTTCAATCCGCTCTTTCACAAATACGCTCTACATCAATAAATGCAAAGGATCCACTTCAGGCGGATACGTTCTCGCCTTTTGGATGTCTTTTTCAATTCCTCCAGGATTTTGACCGTAAAGAGGTGAACTCTGTCCAGACCAGAGTCGCCAATCTCCTCATCGCTGAACATTGCCGCACGCTGGGTATGTATAACCGCCGTAAATTCGGATGCGATTTCACTTCCCAATAAATGGTCTACCTCGGGTATCAGCGCAAAAAGTGAGCGATTTCCGCGGGATATCCCGATATGCTCCAGCAACATTACGGCATACGCTGTCTGCCAGCAGACCGCCTTAGCATTGCTTGGATCCTTCAACAGGCGGTCGCGTTTTTTCATAATTGTACGGCGTCTGAAATAAAGGCCCGCAAATGCCACAGCAAGCAAAATTATCAACGCCAATGCCACTGTCACCAAAATCTGCGCAAGAGACAACGAGCTATCTTCTTCCGGCTGCTTCTCCGGCTCAGGCGCTATTTCGGAGCTTCCGCTGCCGCCCGCTTCGCCATTCGCCGTGGCCTCAGGCATTTCTGCTACAAAGGGCGGTGTTACCTCAAATGGTATCCAGCCCACGCCGTCCCTATAGATCTCGACCCACGCATGGGCATTGGCATTGGGGATCGCCATGCGGCCATTCTGTGCTGTATGCACCTCATTTTCTCTGATTGCATATCCCTCAACATAGCGCGCCGGAACGCCAAGCAGGCGGAACATCAGCGTCGCAGTTGTGGCAAAATGAGGGGCATATCCGCTTTGTGCTTTTTCCACGAACCATTGTACAAAATCCCACCCCTCCGGTGCTTTTCCAGGATGCTCGTCATATACAAAATTGTTGAGTAGGCATGTGAGTACGATTCTTCTGGCATCGGAAAAAGAAATTTGCATGTCTTCCGGCACTGCCGCCAGTTCTTTGAGCCTCAACAGGGCTGTTTTTGCCGTATAAGGCACGTCAAGATATTCGTTGTAGACAAATTCCCTGTACGCCCCCTCATGGCTAAGGTACTCATATCCCGAACCAATGCCGCTGTGCTGCTCATCAAACAGCTGTGTAT
Organism: Intestinimonas sp. RTP31139st1_F5_RTP31139_211217; assembly: GCF_040226735.1. Classification (NCBI taxonomy): domain Bacteria; kingdom Bacillati; phylum Bacillota; class Clostridia; order Eubacteriales; genus Intestinimonas; species Intestinimonas sp. RTP31139st1_F5_RTP31139_211217. The sequence continues at coordinate 8,119 of NZ_JBCOAQ010000012.1, forward strand.
AAAGGGTGGCGTAGTTTTCAATGCCATAGGTCAACTTTTCATACTCATAGCTGCGTTCTCCATGCCATCCCCTTGCTCTGACAAAACTGTCTCCAATCATATTTTTATCCAAGGGCTGGACAAATATTTTTAGTTCATATGGAATAAACACATAAGCAGAGCACGCAGACTCGTTCTCAATTTTAATGCTTTCCGTTTTATTTTGTCCGTCTAAAGCGGAAGCTGCGGCTGCGTACTGCGTCTGTCCAAAAAAGTCCGCCTCATGCAGCCAAGAAAATGTCGTGGCATATTTCCCCAGCGTTTCAGGCTCCAGCCGACTCCAGCCGCTCGAAGTATACTCCTCGCCAATGTAACCCTTCAAATATAAGTTTTTAGGCTCACGCATTGTAACGTACAGCGCTGTGCCCTCCTCAGGCTCAAAATCTTCCAGTCCGGCCAAGTCTCCCTCCGGCATAGGCCCGGCTTGTGAATGATACCTTATTTTGTGTATGCCAAAGGCAGCTTTATCGCGCAGTCTTTCTGCCGACGCCTCCCGATCCCCTAGCAGGACCGCAACGGGCAGAGCCAGCATCCCAACAAGCAGTGCCAGCGTCAGCAGGGCCGGAAGCAGAATTCGCCCCCCATCCTGCGTTATTGTTTTCAGTGATACTGCCCTTATCCGTATTATGACAACAGCAAATAGGAACAGTACAGGCGCGCCCCCAGAAACCGGCAGGCGAAATACGACCGCGGCCCCCCAGATAAAAAGTGCCCCTATGGCAAATGCGAATCTCCAGATGGACCGCACACAGGCAGTCTGCGCTGCGCAGACCGCCAGTAATGTTGTCGGATATGTCAGAAACAACGAGGCGCATAAATCCGGATCTGCCTTTGTCAACCCCGATTTAAAAAAGGGAAATATCCTGCCATAGCGAAGTTCAAACCCGGAAAACAGGCGATTAAACACAACACTCCATCCGTCGCTGATATAGCCGCTCATGAGAGCGGCAACGACAGAGAGTACCACGGCAACAAAAATGTATATAAAAATCTTGACTCTTTTTTTCGTCACAGCACATAAAAAAACACACAGCGCAGTACCTGTGAACACTTGAACCATCCATGCCGTCCTCAGCGTATCCAGCCCAAAGATTTTCCAAAGTGTACCGCCTGCCCCATAGAATAGGCTGAGGGCAAGCAGCACTCTTCCGAACAGATCGGGTATCGATGCCTCTGCAATTCTCTTCATATTTCCCGCCCTAATCAAAGAATCATTTCCGCTAGGACATTTTGATAATTTTCAGGTGAAAAAATAACTGTAGCGCCTAACTCATCCGGACATTCCTCCGTATTTTTTGTGCAGATGAATCCGGATATTTTTTCGGCAAACTTATATGCCTCCGGCAGGGTCTGTCCAGAAAAGTATGCCGCCCGAGGCCACTTTCCCGGTATATCAAAGGGTGTGTATCCCTTTTTCTCCGGCGAGAGCAATTCCGGTACAATATCATAAATATCAGAGAGCCCCGTAATATTTTTTAGCTCCGTACGCCCTGTTTTTCCGCCTTTCCACGCCAAAGTAAACAGCGTGCCTCCCTCAGACAACCCGACGCACAGCGTCACAAACGCCTCTGCCAATGCATCGGGCACATCTGGAGACGCATCCTCCGGGATATCAGCACCATCCCAGATGATAAGCAGTCTGTGGTCGAGAGGCTCCGAGGGGTCTGCGACAATAAGCTTTCCATATTTCGCCGCCAGTTTCCAGCGGATTTGGCCCATGCTGTCCCCTTCGGTATAGTCGCGAAGTTGGAATACTTCCGTTTTATCTGATCCCTTTTGATCGAGATACTGTATTGCTTCATCGAATGCCTCCGTCTCACTGTCTCTCATATACACGCTGGCGGGAAACAATTCGGGGGCGATGATCCGATGGAAAGGGGCTTGTATAGTCGCGCGGGATCTCGGAGAAAATACCCCCCAAAAATCATAGGTTTTAACGGAATCTATGGTAAATACGATTTGGCCACAGTGCCTACTTTCCAGCAGAAGCGGCAGTTTTTTGCTGGAGCGTGGCATTACAGACGTACTGCATTCGATCAAGCGCCGCTCCCGGGTGAGCATGTTGTAGATATCCACCTCGACGCGAGCAAAAACAATTGGAACAAAGCCTTTGTTATCTATTATCACATACCCTTCTGTGGATTTCCCCTTTTGTAATGCCTTGGGCACCACGACTTCTACTTTTAACCCGCGTGCGCCATAGACTGCCAGCAGGAACTGAGCAGGGGGCAGAAGTACTGCTGCCGCAAGCAGGAGCGCCGATGTTTCGGTCCCCAAGAAGAGATAGAGCCCCGAAGCCATGAGTATACAAAATAACCATAGGATAAGAGTTATCTTTCGCATTTTATCGGATCTCCCGTACAACAGGCATCTCGACGGACCGCAGGATCTCCTCGGTAACGTCCTTCCAGCTAAGTTCATTGAACCTTGCCTTCGAGTTGAGCACCAATCTATGTCCGGCAACATCTGCAAATACCGCGGCAACATCTTCGGGCGCCACATATTCGCGCCCGTCCAAGAAAGCGTGTGATTTTGCCATCCGGCACAAGGAGAGGGCTCCGCGCGGACTCACCCCCAGTGTCACCATGGGATGGACACGTGAGGCTTCCACAAGTGTTGTGACATAGTCATAGATGGCATCATGAACAAATACCTGTCCCGCCGTGTGGATCAGCGCAATTAATTGCTCCTTCGTAAGGACTGTCTGAACGGTATCCAGCGGATTCCCATCTTGTCTGTCCCGAAGAATTCCTATCTGACTCTGGTGATCCGGGTAGCCAATGCTGATTCGAATCAAAAATCTATCCATTTGGGACGCTGGCAGCAACTGCGTCCCGGCGCTCCCCACCGGATTTTGTGTGGCGAGCACCAAAAATGGCTCTGGCAGAACATGTGTCACTCCATCTACCGTAACGTGGCCTTCCTCCATTGCCTCAAGAAGCGCTCCCTGCGTTTTACTTGATGTCCGGTTTATTTCGTCGGCGAGGAGAAGATTCGTCATGATTGCGCCGGGTCTATATGTAAACGTCTGCGCTCTCTGGTCAAAAGCGGAAAAGCCTGTCACATCAGACGGCATTGTGTCGGATGTAAACTGTATCCGCTTTGTCTCCAATCCCAATGCTTTCGCAAAAGCAAGCGTCAACGTCGTTTTCCCAACACCCGGCACATCCTCAAGCAATACGTGTCCCCGCGCAAGCGCAGCCATAAGTACCTTTTCCACAACATCATTTTTCCCCACAATCACTTTCTTTACTTCCCGCAGGATGCTCTGAGTCGCATCTTTCATATATTCCTGTTTCCCCTCCGCATTTTATACCGAAAAGCCATGTCCACACCGGGCTGGCACTGCGGCCCGGTGTGGACAGGTTTCGTTCCCGGGACAATCCGCCTCATTCTCGGAACGGGCAGATCTCTCAGGGATTACTTGTACTCTTTTTCTTTTTCCTGCTTGTCTCTCGTCTTGCCCTTAGCCATGACAACAGCAGCGATGACGGCAATCACGCAGACAACAATTGCAGCTCCGACCGCCACCTTTTGAATCGTTGACAGTCCTGTCCGCTCGGGCTCTGCCTCAACAACGGGAGCAGACGGCTCCTCTTCGACCGGCTCCGGCTCGTCCGACTCGACCGGCTCCTCTTCCGTCGGAGTGGGAGTCGGCGGCGGCGTCACCTCCGGCTGTTCTTCTTCCGGTTTTGTCTCTTCCGCCTGACTTTCCGCCGGGGGAGGATCCTGCTGGGTCTGCGCTTGGCTGGGGCCCTCCTGCACAGGCGTCGTCGGAGCCACAGCTTCCGAATCGCCTGTGTTATCCGGGATTCCTGTATTGCTACCTGTGCCGTCTTCATTTTCTCCGGGGCCTGCCACAGGTCCGGTGCCACTGTTGTCGCCGGGACCCTCGCCCGCCCCATCGCCGTCTCCATCGTCCGGCGTCACAGCAGGATCCTTGTCAGACTCCTCATCGTCATCCTTGCCGGGTTCTTCGGGCTTTACAGACGGCGCTGGCGGCTCTTCAATAAAGCCGACTTGCTCCAGAGTAATGGACACCCTCACCTCTGTTTCGTCGGCCAGCATTACAAGGTCCAAGGTTTCTCCACTGCCATCCGCCGGAATCACCGCTACGGAATATTGATATTCATATTGAGGGCCATACTGCTCATTTTCATAACTCGGGAGCGTCACCTTGAGATCGATGGCCTCATCCGCGCCCTGATAGATGTTTTCCGTTCTGCCGCCGATGGCTGCGTAACCCTCGGCCGGCACTGCCGTTCCATCCAGCTCGACCTGCAGCGTCAACGGGTAAACCTTTGGCGTACCCAGCACAGGAAGTTCCCGCTGGGTCCACACGCCTCGGTCGCTCTCCGCGCCGCCGTCCAGAAGGTAGGCCAACTCACCGCTGGTAAACGACGACAGACTCATCTCCTCTAATTCTCCGCCCTCATCATACCAGTATCCGGTCTCCGCATCCCTGCTCTTCAGCCCATAGCTGTTCTCGATCGTCGTGCTTCCGCCGCCAATCAAGCCCGCTTCCGATTGCGGTGTGCCTGTAATCGTTCCAATCGAGTAGCTGTCCTCGATGGGGGCGGAGTCCGCGACGGTGACGGAGCCGATCAATCCGCCAACACCGTAGTTCCCTCCGCCGCTGATGGGCGCTTCGTTGCCGCAACGGAGGATACTTGCCGTTCCGCCGGCCGAATTCAGCCAGTTGCAGATCCTGCCGATCAGGCCGCCGCAGCCCCCGCGGGATGCGGCAGTGCCCGTAATTTCTCCATAGTTTACGCAATCGGTCAGCTCGACATCAAGACAACGTCCAACAAAACCTCCGAAGCCGTAGACAGAACCAGTCACAGAACCATAGTTCCGGCTGTTCTTGATCGTGCAGCCTTCATTGCTTTGCCCGATGAAGCCGCCAGAATAAGCTGCTCCTGTAATGTTCATGTGGTTTTCTGTATTTTCTATCATTATTTTGTGTGCCATGCCGACAACGCCGCCCGACAAGCTCTGGCCGCCTGTACCGACTAGAACGGCCCCCTCTTCCGTCATACAACTATTGATTCGTGTTCCGCCACCCGCGCCGACAATACCGCCTACACAAGAATAATTTGCTTGCACCGTAATGGAACTGTCTTTCGTAAGCGTACAGTTTTCAATTTTGCCGCCGAACGATGCTCCGGCAATACCACCTATGATATTGCTACTCGATTCCATATTCTCCATCGTCGCAATACAGTTGCTTATCGTTCCTCCCTCCCGGCTTACCTGCACTGTATAAGACATTATATTAACAGTGCCGTCACCGTTTTTACCTACGATGCCCCCGCAAATCTGAGTAAGCGTTTTGCCTGCGCCCGTCAGCACCGCCGTGCAGTTATCTATCAGGCCCAGGTTCATCCCTGCGATGCAGCCGAACACCCTTCGGGTGGCACTGGCGAGGTCGCCCTCTACGTTCACATCGTGCACATAGCCGTCCTCACCGACCTCACGGAAGAGCGGTTCGGTCACAAGCGGGTTCAGGGTAACCGTAAAGCCCCTGCCGTCGAACTCACCCTCAAAGGGCTTGTCCGTGCCCCCTACGCTGACCCAGTCCATGGGCAGGACAATGTCCTGACTGAGGGTGATCACCTTTCCGCTCTGGCTGTCGCCATTCTCCACGCTAATACCCAGATCCCTCAGGTCGTCGGCGTTGCCCACCTCGTACCCGTCTTGGATGGTGACTTTTACGTCCCAATGGGCATAGAGCGTGAACACCCCGTCCTTGGCATTCTCGCTTGTCAGCTCTGTTTCAAAGTTCCATTCCGTACCACCGGTCTGTGCAGTAAACCAGCCAAGGAAGGTATAGGTCTTCTCTTTCTTGTCGGTCTTTGTCCCCTCCCAAGTGGGGGTAGACTCCGGCTGGGTAATCTTGCCGCCAAACTCCACAATCTGCATAGGTACCGCAGCGCTGCCCGTAGCCCCTTCGTCCCGGTTCATGTCAAACAGCACCATGGCGGCCGTATCGCCTGTGGGACGCCAGCAGGCGATCAACTCGATGTTCTCCGTGACGATGGTGCTAAAGTCAAAGGGCTCACTGTCGAGGAATCCTCCGCCTGCTTCACCGGCTACCTTCTTGTCGTACCATCCGGCGAAGATGAAGTTTTCCTTTGTGGGATCTGCTGGCTCCTTCGCCCGTCCGCCGGCGTCAACTGTCTGCTGCTCTACGATACCGGCGCCGCCGTTTAAATCGAAGGTGATGGTGTAGGGGCCGGTGCCGACCTCAGACACCAGCATAAACGTGGGCGCTGCCGTCACGCTGGTCTCCTCGAGGGTGACCGTCGCCGTCTTTCCATCCGCGGAGAAGTCAGGCACGAAATACTTTCCGCTGTCATCCTTCAGCCCCAGCGCCTTGAGAACATAGCCCTCATCCGGCGTAATCGTCAGTGTCACCTGACTGCCCTTCGGGAAATAAGCGCAGGAGGGGGTCACCTTGCCGTGCTCTGCCTCAGCCACCAGCAGGCGATAGACGGGCTTGTAGTTTTCCGTATCCAGAGTGGGGCGATTCTCATCGGTATCCTGCGCCCACACGCCCAGGCGCTGCCCAGTGGCGCCGCCGTCCAGGCGCCAAGCCAACTCGCCGCTCTCGCAGGCTCCATCCTCTACGGGGATATCCCGACCTCCGATCAGCTCGTCTCCCGTCTGATCAGGGACAGACAAAGTCCCTTCCTCGAGGCCTACCAAGACCCGGTGCTTATAGAAGTAGTTGTTGCTGTTCCCGTCGCGCAGGTCTCCAGTGATGCCGCCCACCGACGGGGCAAACGTAGAGCCGATGACCTTGACTTCGCCGATGGAATAGCTGTTCTTTACGGAGGAACTGGTCGCTCCGTTGCATCCCGTGATCCCGCCTACGCCACTGGCGACCGCCTTGCCGGTTACCATTACCACACCGGTGTGATAGGAGCACTCCACGCTGCTGTTGGCCCCCAGGATTCCCGCAACACCGCCTATGTAGGGCTTCATCGTCCCCTGAACGGTGCCCTCATTGGCACAGGCCTTAAAGCTGCCTCCGGTACCCGTAACGCCTGCAACACCACCGACACCGGAACCGCCCGATCCCGTACCCTCAGCATTTCCGCTGACGGTTCCCGTGTTTTTGCAGTTCTGAATGGTTGCGTTCGCCGCGCCATTGGTCATCATGTTGCCGGAGGACACCACGCCAGCAATACCGCCCAATCCAGCAGTGGAATTCGAGCCCGCACTTGAGACAGAACCTGTAACTACGCCCGCATTTGTGCAAGTATGGAACTCTGCGCGCTGGTCTGTTCTGCCGGCAAGGCCGCCCACACCGGCGATGGAATTATATCCTGTATTGACGATACTCCCGTTGACTGCGCCCTGATTCCTGTTCTGATAGAACCTGGCATAGGTGCCTGCGGCACCCACGATACCGCCTATACCAATCCTTGCACTGTTGATGGTACCGTCAAATTCCCCAGCGATTTCACCTATGTTTACGTTTGCGTCAGCGTCTCCGGCATCGCCGGCGCTTCCAAAGTCGGTGTAATTGCCCACCGACCCGGCAATGCCGCCGACATTTACTGTGCCTGAGACCCTTCCTGTGTTTGAACAGGCTGTAATTTTGTTATATGTGCTTGCATTTCCTGCTCCGGCCAGTCCGACGATTCCTCCCGCGGCGGTCCCCGTCGCAGTGATATCTCCGGTATTTTCACAGGCATTGAGGGAAACAAACGCACCCATTTGCCCCGCGATTCCACCCACGTTGGATTCACCCGATACGGCACCTGCATTCCGGCCACCTGCGATCCCAAAGGGATTTGCGGTCGTCCCTGCGGCAGTCTGTCCCACGATGCCGCCAACATTAGACGTCCCCGTGACCGCGCCATAGCTGGCACAGTTCTCGATGCTCACCGTGTTCGCCGCAATATAACCGACAACACCGCCGGTCTGACTCTGTCCGCTTACCGCTGACTCATCGCCCTCAGGCATGCCAAAGGTGAGCCCGGACAGTGTGCTGTTTCCTGCTGCCGTACCGACGATGCCGCCGGTCGCTGTTCCCAGGCTGACGATTTTGGTGCCGGCCACCGTCAGATTCTTAATGGCGGCGGCACCGCCGATATACCCGAACAGGCCCTGGTCTGCCTTATTGGACGAAAGGGTCAGGCCGCTTATCCTGTAACCCCCGCCCTCAAAGGTTCCTTGGAACGGCGCCGCCGCAGTGCCTATCGCCGGCCAGTTTCCACCAACCATAGCGATGTCACAGGCAAGCAAAAGGGTCTTCCCTTCAAAACTCACGGCCTCCCGGCCATCCAGCCCGTTTACCAGATATGCCAGGGCCTTCATCTGCGCCTCGTTGGCGATCGCAAAGGTGCTCGACTCCGGATTTGTATCATACCACCTGTAATCAGGGAGAACATCCAGTGCAACGGTGTAGACGCCGCTGTAATTCGCCGTGATGGGACCGACTGCATAGACCGCCGTGGTCTTATCGTCCGTTGTCTGCCGGGATTCTTCCGTGATCTCCAGGGGGTTGAGGAAGCTGATGCCGTACACGGTGCTCCCCAGTGTAACGGTTGTTATTTCAAATTTCTCTCCAGAGCTTACGTATACCCAGGTCCTGCCCTCGGCATCCGTCTCTCCGGGCACACCGAAGGAACCGTCCGTTACGGTGACTTCAGCACCTTCCGGCGCAGCCTCCTTGGCCAGACTCACTTTGAACACAGGTTTGTTTGCAAGCAGCGTCGGCAGCTTGCCTTTTTCCTGACCCCAGGCGCTGTTGCGTTCCCCATCGCCACCGCCCAGCAGCCAAGCCACCTCTCCAGAGAAGAACTGGGCCTCCGTCTTGGCGTTTTCGCCATCTTTTTTTGCCAGCGTATAGGTGTTTTCATAAGTGACTTCGGCGTCCGCCTCCACTCCGCCGACCAAGGCGTTGCCGCCGTTTACATCGGCATAGGCGTAGGAGAAAGTGAGCGTCAGACTCTCGGCGACACATCCGGCAAGCCCGCCCACATTTGTGCCGCCTGTCACTGTAATGACGCTGTATTCGCCCGCCGCATAGCTATACTGCACGGGGCCGTCACCCCAGCCCATAATACCACCAACATAGCTGGAGGTATCCGAGCCGACAACCGAGGCTGTGTTATATCCATAAGAGACCGTCCGGGTTGTGGACGAGGCGGACTTTAGATATCCGCCCAACCCGCCGATATAGTCGCCCGTACCGGCAACTGCGGCAGTATTCTTTACACCGGTCGCCAGAGTGTGATTGCCCAGCGGGCCATACGCCGCACCTACAATGCCGCCGACATAACTGCCGCCAGTAACGGCACCGTGGTTTTCCGCGGTATGCAGCGCCCCTGTGCCCCTGGAAAGACCTGCAATGCCGCCGACGTAGTCGCCGCCGATGACCGCGCCATCGTTTACCGCCGCAGTGAGCGCCGCGCCATTCTCTCCGCTCTGTGCATCTGCGGAGGAAGCGCTCCCGACCACACCGCCAACGTAATCGCCTTTGGCTGTAATAGCGCCGTGATTGATGTTATTGGCCGCTGCAGTAGTTCCTCTGATCGCGCCCGCAATACCACCGACATAGCTGCCATCTGCACCTATGTCACCGTAGTTTTGGTTATAAGAGACGGCGGCATTTTCACTGTGATAGCCCACAATACCACCGGCGTAATCTCCGGTCGCATTTACGGGCCCGTAGTTGATATTGGTGGCATTGTTCGCACCGATGGCGGCTTTTCCGCTGCCCGCAATACCGCCGACCCTGCTGCCGCCGTCTACCGCGCCATAGTTTACCGCTTGGCTGACCGCCCCGGCTGCATAGCCTACAACGCCTCCGATGTCGTCGCGTCCTGTTACGCTGCTGGTCGGATTCGAAGCCTTTTCTCCCTTTAGGTCGGCGGCGTCGCCAAACACCAATTTCGAGATGGCGCCGGAAGAATAGCCCACGACACCGCCGACGTAGTCGCCCTTCGCACTGATCTTCCCTGTAAAGGTAAGCTCGTCGAGCGTCCCGGAGGAATAGCCCACGATACCGCCAGCATAATTCCCCAGACTATGGATATCGCCGTTCACGGTAAGATTGTGGATCGTTCCAGCATTATACCCAAACAGGCCCTGATAGTCCCCCTCTGCAGGCGCAGCAGCGCTTCCGATCTTCAGCCCATTTAGAGACTTGCCCGCACCGTTGAAGGTGCCTCGGAAGGGGTTGGTTTCGGTTCCGATAGGCGTCCATGCCTCCAGACCGCTCAGGTCAATGTCTCCAGCTAGGGACACGGTTTTCCCGCCAAAGTCATTGCCTTGGTTGACCAGATACGTAAGCCCGATCAGCTCGTTTACCGACTTCAGCGAGAATGACTGCTCCATGTCGGAATACCAACTGGTATCGGCTCCATTGAGCGCCGCGTCGCCCAGCACATAGGTAATTTTTACATCGCTGTCCACCGTAATGGTTTCATTGATCGTATTTGCAGGCGTGATTTCCGGAGGCGGTGTGACACCCGTTATGGAAACGCTGATCTTATCTGTCTGGTGGGACAGGGTAAAGCCAACCTCAGTCCCTTTTGCCACATAGATGATCTTGGCGCCCGTAGAGCTCTCCTCCAGCACACGCTCGCCAGCCTCACCGGAGAATGCCGTATTTACACCCGTGTACCCCGTTATCATAGGTGTAAGTCTGACTTGATAGACCGGGTCCGCAGGCTGGTCCGCCGTCCCGATGACAGGGTAGTATTCCCCCTGACTCCAAACATCCTTGTGCTCAGAGGCTCCATTTAGATAGTACAGGACCTGACCGTATTGGAACGCCTTGGTCCCAACGGCCTGTCCCTTAAGCCCTTCTACCGCGGCATTGCTCAGATAATAGGAGTTCTCCACCGCGCCGCTGCTTTTTGTTCCCGTTATCCCAAAGGTCGCCTTTCCATCCTTGTCGGTATAGTAAGAAAAGCTGTCTTTTACCACGGCGGGCAGATCGCCCGCAATACCGCCGACGTACTGTCCGTCCGCATAGACCAGCTCTCCCAGGTTGCAGTTGTTCTCAACCGTGAGCGCACTGCTGCGTCCATAAGCCATAATTCCGCCGGCACGGCCTGCAAACAGCACGCCGCCGACCTTGCCCGTGTTTGTATTCCCGGTCACCGCAGCGCTCGCCACCGAATAGGCACTTGAGTTGCCGAGAATGCCTCCAAGATACCCACCGGTAATTTGATCGCCGGCAGAAATCATTCCGCTGTTGGTGCAGTTTGTGATCGACCCGCTGCTGCCGCCGAATTCACCGACAACACCGCCTGCCGGGCTATTATTATTACTGACGGTAATATTGCCGCTGTTATCACAGCTGTCTACCTCGCCTCCAGCCATATAACCCACGATGCCGCCCATATATCTGCCGCCGGAGATCTCGCCTTCGTTCTCACAGTCTTGCAGCCGGCCCGCGCTCATATGTCCAACGATCCCGCCGGAGTATCCATTGGTGTCGCTGATCGCCCCCACATTCGCGCCGTTGGAAATCGTTGCCGTCGCGAGCTGACCGGCCAGTCCGCCCGCACAGTTCCTTGCGCTCACCGTCCCTTCATTCCGGCACTCTTCCATCTCTGCTTTGGCGGCGTAGCCTACAATTCCGCCTGCCGTGCCGCTTGAGGTTATCGCGCCGGCATTTGTACAGCTGGTAAATACCGCTTCGTTGGACACATATCCCGCGATACCGCCTATATTATTGGAAGAACCCCTTACATCGGCCTGGTTTGTAAGGCCGCTCAGCGTGGCCGTACCTCTGACATAGCCCGCAATGCCGCCTACATTCTGGCCGCCCTCAATGTTTCCGGCAACGGTCAAATTTTTGACCTCAGCCGCATCGATGTATCCGAAAAGGCCCGCGTTGTTGGCGGAGCTGGCGACGGACAGGCCGGATATGGTATAGCCTTTCCCGTCAAACGTACCCTTAAATGCCCGTTCAGAGGTGCCTATGGGCGTCCAGGCATCGCTCCCCAAATCAACGTCATTTTCAAGTGCAAAGTATGTGTCCTCATATACCGACGAATTTTCGCCGTTGATCTCTACCGCCAGCTTAAAAAGCCCAGCCGCATCACGAATGACATAGGGGTCGACGCTGTTCCCGGTGCCTGTCCAAGCATCGGCTACCTCCTCCGAGAGGAGAGAGAGCAATTCCGTCAGCTTTGCATATTCTGCGGTTGTAAGCGTGGTCTCCGTGGTCTCCTCGGTCTCCTCGGTGGATTTGCTTTCAACCACAGCGTTGATACTGAAAAGGCCATAGCTGGACATGGCCTTGGACATAGCTATTGGTTTTATGCTTCCCGCCAGGGAGGGCTCTCCTACAGAAGCCGTCTCCTCCACGGGAGCCGTCTCCTCCACGGGAGCCGTCTCCTCTACGGGAGCCGTCTCCTCCACGGGAGCCGTCTCCTCTACGGGAGCCGTCTCCTCTACGGGAGCCGTCTCCTCTACGGGAGCCGTCTCCTCTACGGGAGCCGTCTCCTCCACGGGAGCCGTCTCCTCCACAGGGGATTCATCCGGCATCATCCCAAAGGAGATAACCAAGTCGTTTATCTCCAAACACTCGGCAAGAATCGCCCTTCGCTCAGATTCACTTAGCCCGCTTAGCTGCTCAGGCTCCGGCAACGCGGCAATCCGCAGGCGCACCTGCTCAAGCATCCGTTGTATCTCATCCTCGGAGGGCTCTTCCTCCGCTGAGGTCTGCTCAACACCATCGTCCTCTACAGCCGTCTCATTCTCATATGTGCCGACCAGCCGCCCAGTAGAATCCCCTCCCAGTGCATATGCCGCGGGAATCGCCACCTGGGAGAGCGCGAGTACGACGCACATCAGCAGGGAAAGCAGGCGTTCCATTCTCTTTTTCTTCATGTTTCACACTCTTTTCCATCCACGAATTTGTCTCCACCGCACCAACCAGGGACAAATCTCCCGCCGGGCGGCAGAGCACATGCCGCCTTTCCTTGGGCAACCAGGCCCTGTATCAGCAGCATTTTCTCAGGACAAACACAATTCTCTCCCTTACATAAACGCACCTCCAAATACACCGTCCGTCCAGAGGCGCGGGGGACCGTTTTCCCCTCAAACACTTCGACACAGATAAGTAGCCTCACATACAATCTGTCTGACTGCATGTGAGGCCAATTACCCGTAGTCGGATAGTCGTTCTCCTGTGCTCGCGCCCGCGGGATATCCCCGCGCATCTGTCAGCCCAGCCTTCCCCGCGCCGTTTTAAGATACCACTCTCTCTACGCTCGCCAGTGACCGACTCGTCGCCCTTGACGGCTCCTGCCGTCTGAGAGCTGACAGATTTCGTACTCATACTAACGCTTACAGTAACCAGTGGCCGGCTAAGGTAAATCATCGCCTCCACTGAAAGCCGTCTCCAGCGTACTACGCTGGTTCCTCGCGCCGCAGGTCTTTACACCCCGCGACACCTGACCGCCCCGCGCCATAAAGACGCTTCGGGGCAAATTCAGCCTCTGTTCTTATAAAGTTGTATTCCCAGTTCTCCGCCCGGGGCTTCCATTACATACCTTCCGCCCCTTAACGGGAACCTCTATATTTATCGGTGCGCAGACCGATAAATACATACTTATCAGGATGTCTCTTCATCCTATGTTACGACGCCAGCTTTTTCAACATGTCTTGCGCTTCCCGTACAGACACAGTGGCATTCGGCATGAGCATATTTCCAGCACTCCTGCTGACAAGGCCCTCTGCCACCGCCCAGGACATCGCGCGCTCCGCCCATGGCGCCAGTACGTCCAGATCCGCATAATTACTCAGATCGGCCCGATTTCCTACGCTCATACCTGCCTGTTCCGCGTAGCGATAGAGCATTGTCACAAGCTGTTGCCGGTCAATGCCGCTTTCCGGATTCGCGCCGTCGGTAATCCCGGCAGAAATTCCCCACTCCATCGCACCTGTGGCGGTGTAGACATCGGCACCGGTCGCTTCCCGTTCCAGGAGTGCCACAAACTTTTCCCGGGAGAGCTCTGTATCCGGCGCGGAGGCTCCCTCTGCAAGCCGAATCGTAATCTTCAGACTGTCTGTATCTGTAGGGGGATTTCCAGCGTACTCAGAAAAGGCGCATTCGAGTTCGATTACGGTGCCATCCTCCACCGGTATCGGCGCTCTGGGCTTATAAGTCTTTCCATTGCTGGTATAAGTGAGGATTGCCCAATAATTTTCCTGAATGGCCTCCAGCCGTACCTCCTCGGCCGATGCGGGAAGCGTATAGGTATAGTCTGTGACGCTGTTGTCGAATGCCGGGGACAACTCTCCAAATGTCTGGTAAAAGCGCAGACCCGTGATCTCGGCACTGCCGTTCGACCAATCACAGCCAATATCCGCACCAACCTGACAAGTATTCTGCCAGCGGATAAAATCTCCGTCCTCAACCTCAAAATCCGCAGTACTGCTGTTGATATACCAGTTGTTGAGCGTAATCATCCAGCCAGATCCCGCCCCGGAATCGAATTCTCCAAACGAATCAACCTGTGTCCCGTCGGACAGCTTAAAATTCTGAATGGCGGCCAGATAGAATGCATTCTCAAGCGAGCCGGTGTTTGTATAGCCGATATCCAGCGCATCCAAAAGTCTCAGCGTGACTTCCGCAATATTGTCACCAGTCTTATAGGGAACCTGTGTAGGAGCAATGATCACACCCAATGGCGTTTTGAAATCTGCATCATCGAGCCGCACCCCGTAATCCTCAAAGCTCACGGTCACATACCCGTCCGTCTCCTCTTCCGTCAGATCAAAGGTCAGCCCGGCTGTGGGATAGTAACTTGTCGTATGGGTTTTGCCAGTCCCTACCGTTTCTGCAGCGGAGACATCCCCCGTCTCATTCGCCTGCTCCGGTGTCCATCCTTCAGGGGGCTGGGAAACCTGAATCGTGATGTCAGGCAGCGCAGTGTCCTTCATGCGCAGGCTCGCCGCATTGAAGTTTGCCGGAACCCCAACGTCGGTGAGTTCACGGTGCTTCCCATAGCTCGACCCC
The DNA here is from genome assembly GCF_040226735.1 of Intestinimonas sp. RTP31139st1_F5_RTP31139_211217. NCBI lineage: Bacteria > Bacillati > Bacillota > Clostridia > Eubacteriales > Intestinimonas > Intestinimonas sp. RTP31139st1_F5_RTP31139_211217. The sequence goes on from NZ_JBCOAQ010000012.1 coordinate 23,156, forward strand.
ATAGAGGTAAGGGAGAGCTTGCCGCCGGTCAGCGTAATTGCTCCAGACGCGGTTTCGGGAATCTCCACCTTAAATAGATTTGCCTCAGGCTCAATGATGTGGTACTGTATCCCGCCGCTGCTGTATTCCTCTCCATTCCATTCGTAAGAGACATGGGTCGTGGCAGGGAAGCCCGGATTATAGATGCCGGAGAATTTAGGGATTGGCATATAGAGTCCCCGCAGACTCACGGATACCGTATCCCCGGGGTAGATCTCGTCGCGCCCCTCTACATTGTTATTGGTAATAACATCAAGTTGCGAACCACGAACCACGCGGTAATCCGTAACTCCATCCGCCTCTATGCAGATCACATTATTTCCAGGCTCGATCGGCACACGGAAGCTTTTACCGGAAGCAGGCGCCTGTCTCCACTCGCTTATTTTCCCCCCCAGGACAGAGGCCACAGAGACTGTCACGTCATTCCCATCCGGGGCAATGGACATCTCGCCACTGTCGCCCAGAAAATAGCAGACGTTGTACTCGGCATCCCAGTCGACTCCCGATATCTCTTTGTATTGGTCACCCACGGTCACCACAAATACCCCTGTACGAATGGGGTCGGTGGCGCCGTAGAAACCGCTGGTGGCCGTCATCCACATGCCCTTCCCGGCGTCGTTTACATCCAGCGCGTCGTAGCTTACCTCGACAATGGCCACCCCTTCCTTCTTTGCGGTGACCCAAGCCCAGTTATCGCCTGCGTTGCCTCCATCCATTGTCTCAATGGAGATGATGTCCTCTCCAGAGACAACATGATAATGGAAATCCGGCTCGACCATGATATTATCCGTTATTGTATGGATAATCTGCCAGGCCGCGCGGTAAGCGCGCACCTTATACTGCTCGCCTATGTCCAGCTCCAGCTTATTGCGTTCATTGATATTCAGCAACAGACTACTTTCGCTGAACGCGTCTCCGGAGGTGCGCAACTCTTTCGGCGACCGAGATGCATCAAAGTTGACTTCCAGCCTATCGCCGGAGACATTGCCCACAAAGCCGGCCTCTGTTCTCATGCCTTCCATAGAGACGCGGTAAGTCACGTTACTACTGCGTGTGATATTGAAAACATGGTCTACTGTCCCGTCTCCCAGATCAACAGTCTTCACACTGTCAATCCGTTCAGCGTTAAAGTTGAGCACCTGTGTATATAGGGCCGCTTCCGCCCCTTTCGGAGCGTTAATGGTAAAGGTGGAGGTTTCGTTGAGCTTTGTACCAAAGGTAGCCGCTCCCTCTTCAGGCTGAACTGCATAGTTTCCCCAAATGGTCGCCCCAACGCCATGTTCAACCGCATAATCCTTGGACGGTGTAAACACGTTGTAATAGAGCAGTGCGTTCCCACTGACAAATGCGAGCGTGGGATAGCACTCGTAACCAGCCGAATTTATATAGGGATCGCCCATCGTCGCCACGCCGATTTTGTTCATCAGCCTGACGGAATAGTCCTCAGCAGTAGCTTTTTCCCCATCGTATTCATTTACGACATAGGACTCAATCAGACGCAAATAGATCTTTGTGTCGTCTACGCTCTGATAGGTTCCCCCGCCGCCTTCGGCCGGAATCCGAAAGGCCCCGCCGCCAAGGCTGTTGCCTTTCTCATCCACGGCGCGGAAAGAGTAGATTCCGCGTTCAAGCGTCATCGAATAAACATCATATTGATCGTCGCTCTGTGCATCCTTGGTATACGCGGTAATGGCGCTTTCTTCCCCAAACGTATCCCGGTTATCCGTACCGAATCCCTCCGTCGGATAAAAAGAGATTCCATTCTCTGCGATGAGGCCCTTAGGAATATAGACCTGAACAGCGTACGGATCGTCTGTTACTGTAACGGTACAGGTGCTCTCAGCCGTTGTCCCGTCGTTCCTTGCGGTCTCGGCCGTAATGGTTGCCGTCCCAAGCCCCTTTCCGGTAACCACACCGTCCCCGTCCACGGACGCCACAGTCGGATCCGAGCTGCTCCACTCGAGCTCATCGCTCGCGGTTTCCGGAGAAAATTCAACTGTCAGCGGGAGTCTGTCTCCGATTTGAACGCTCCCGCCTTGTTCAGCAATCTTTATGTTCTCTACGGTTGCCTGCGTGTCTTCGGCAGACTGCGCACTCACTGTTGCCGGCAGAAGTGCCAGACACATGGCCAGTACAAGCAGTACCGCCAGCGGCTTTTTTATTTTTAGTTTCTTCATGTACACGTTTTCCCCCTCTTAGATCTTATGTCTTCTCCATTTGCTCAAGAGCCATCAGCATCTGCTGCTCCAATCATTGCCGCACCCCCATCTGTAGATTTTAACGGCCGGACCCTCTGCACGCTCTTCCTTATCTTCCCTCCCTAGCTTTATTACGATATGGACCGGCGCGGCGGCGCTGTTTTGCCGCTTGTCCTTCCGACGTTTCTCTTTCATGTCTAAAGCGTTTCTTCTTAAAAAGCATGACCTAGTTCCGTTTATTTCCACAAATTGGAAAGAGTGGGCCATAGAAGATTTCTCTTCCACGGCCCACTCTTTCCGTGTTCACTTCCATCGCCTCACTTTCACGGTTCCGGTCTCCAACATCGTAGGTCTTCCGGTTCATACCTTTGGGGCCTTCTTTTAAAAAGGCCCTGCGCTCGCTGTTCTACCTTCTCAGGGTTCCCCCCCCCAATGGCCGACTCACGCCGCGAACAGCAATCTCCGATATATACGGAAATGGCTTTTGCTCCGGATTCTCACCGAATTTCCTCATCCCCGCACCTGCCATTTTCGGCAGCTTTTTCACGGGGGCACGATGCCACTATATTTCTTTGTACCAACTTACTCGGACAAAAGCATACTATTTTCTTTATGGCTTATTATACATTAGCCTGTCGAAAAAGTCCAGCTTTTGTCGGGGACTTTTTCGACAGGCTGCAGCCACGAACCAAATCAATGGTTCGTGGCTGTTTTGCAGTTACAACTATTACAAAAAAGAACGCATAGAGCGCTGTGCAGCTGCGGTGTCAGCACATTTTATTCCGCACAAATACAATGCCGCGTCAAGCCATTCGCTTTCCGGAAACTCCTCCAATGATAGTTCCGCTAAAGCGCACTGCAACACCATGTTGGGCCGAGGAAGATACCGCAGATCAGATAGATATTCACATTGCATTTTCTCGGCCAGTGTATCAAGCAGTCCCATCTGATGCCTCCGCTGAATAAATGGTCGGTCTGGTAATGGCGGCAAAGCCAGATTTTCCGGTAATGACCACATTGTTTGCGCCGCTGGCACAATGGATGACCAGCAGTTCGCCATTTTTATCTCTGCCGCCGACGATGCCGACGTGGCTATCTCCAGGATAAAACACCAAATCACCGGGAGCTGCTTCCTCCCATGTAATGGTGGAACAATAGGTGTGCTGACTGGCTGCGCCTCCGCCATGGCCGATGACACAACCCATTGCATTATTGAATACCCAATCTACAAAACCGGAGCAGTCCAGTCCATAGGGGCGGTAGGTGCCGGTAGTGGGGCTGCCCGCCGCTGTGACTTCTTTCAGCTGTCCCCAACGGCTGTCCCAGCCTATGGCGGAGGATTTTCCTCCCCAGAAGTAATTGACCTTGCCGACAAGAGAACAGGCTGTTTGTACCACCGCTTTTCGCTCCGGCGAGAGGTCTGCCGGAAGCCGCTTTAGAATCTCAGACGCATCAGCGGTGATCGTGACCAAATCACCCACCAGTTCCATGAGAAGGTCACGGTGAGCCAGCAATTCGTCCAACATAGAGATCTGCTGTCCCGTGAAGTCATAGACGGTTTTCATTTCTTCCGCAGTTTTAGGCACGATGACGATCTTCAGGTGCTTCTCCGTCCAGCTATCATCCCGGCCATCGTCGGGGTCACTGTCCGGGTGGTCGATCACATCGACGGTATGGGACACGGTACACATATCCGCGAAAACCACCTTCAGCCGGGAAATCCGGTCAGCATCCAGGGTCGCCACATCGGCGGCGTCAGCACCATCGTTTCCAGCAACCTTCACCGCAAAAACGGCCAGCACCTCCGCCCAGTCCGGGATCGTCCCCTGGAGCGTCATATCGTCGTATGTGTCCGCTGTCTGCAAAGCCATCAGCTCGGCATTGAAGTCATACTGTACCTGAGCCACAGCACCTGACACCGGCACGGTATCGGGTGCTGTGCTTTCTCCTGCGAACAGAATGCCAAACGGTGAGGCGGTGATAGCGCCAATGACGATCACTACCAAAAGCACCACCTGCACAGCCGCGCCACCGCCAGCAGCCATGATGGAGCTGACGGCAGAGGCCGTCGCACGACCTACCGCAGCACCGGCCCGCAGGGCCAGCTGACCACCGTCCTTCGCCGCCTGAGCCGCCTTTTTTGTGGTCTGCTCCAGCATCTTTTGCTGGGTCTTGCGCTGGACGGCCTGCCTTGCCTTTCGTGCGTGGGTTGCTCCTGGTGAGAATATTCCCCTTTGACCGTGGACGGTCTGCTTGACCCCCATAGGCGGATGCTTGACGGAAACGCTGGGTCCAGAGCGGATCTTTTCAGAGTGTCTGAAGGAAGAGGCGGCAGTTCTTTTTTCGGCCAGTTGCCCCGCCCGTTGCTGCTTCTGTATGGTACTCTGCACCATCTTTCGCCGCCCACGCTCCTTTGAAGTGGGCGGCGAAAACACGCGGCTATCCCTGGGTTGCTCTGATGCAGATGGAAAAATGCCATCCGATCCAGATGCTGTTGGCATAGTCGATGGGCGTAGCTTGACTTCTGTACTCCTTGCCGCTTCTAACCGACGCTTTTGGGCAAACTGCTGTCTGGCCCGCTCCATCGTGGGTTTTGGGGCCGTTGAGATGGGTGGTTCCGAGGTGGTCTCCGGGGCTTGGGTATAGATCTCTGGAGATACCGGGTGTTCCTGCTGCGGGGCGGTTCTGGGCGGCTGCGCCTGATTTTGCTTCCGTTTGTGTCCGGCCACACGGCGCATCCCGTCTGCCGCCGCAACAGTCCCACGCTTGCCGGTACTCTCCACCTTGTCCGTCGCATATTGCACTGGATTTTTCTGCCCCGGCTGGCGCTGCTGCTGCCTGTCTGCAAAGGGCTGTTGCAGGATGGCAGCGGCCTCTTTGGGGATCGCGCCTTGCTTCCGGAGCTTGGGTCTATCCATCTGGGGCCGGGTTTTCAAATCGGCCATGGCTTATCCCTCGCCCGGTTTGGTAGTCATGAGCCGATACAATGCCGTATCCTTGGGCAACTCATTGATAAAGGGAACGATCCCTCCGCCCACTTTGATCAGGCCGTGGCCTGCCGGGGCATCGCTGACATAATCCATTTGGGTACTGGAGGTCCCCAGCAGGCGGGACAGTTCGTTTCGGTCTGTGGCCGCCTGGTTCAGCATCAGCAGAAATTCACTGTTGGCGAACATCATACGGGCCGTATCAGACAACAGACATTCCTCCACATTCTGCGTGATACCTGTCAGTGTAGCTCCGTATTTACGAAACCGCTTCCAACATTTGTACAGAAATTCTCCGCTGTAACTGTTGATGCTGTGACTGCCGCCCATGCCGCCTGCAAAGAACAAATAGATCTCGTCGATGTAAACGTGGGTCTGTTTCTTTTCTCGCCGGTTGCGGATGACGCGGTTAAAAATAGCGTCCAGCATGACCAATAGGCCAATGGGTTTCAAATTCTCGCCCAGGTCCAGGATGTCAAAGCAGAGGATGCGGTTATTGGTGTTGATATTGGTCTGGTGGGCAAATACATCTAGACTTCCTGTGGTGAACAACTCCAGTGCCAGTGCAATATCATGGGCCACTGGCTCCTTCTGCATCATTAGATCCCGATGCAGGTCCTTCAGCGTAGGCGGGGCACCCTGATAATTCTTGATATACTCCTCATAGATATTGCCGGCACAGCGGTCGATGATGGACTTCTCCTTCGCCCCCACTTGACCGCTTCCCATAAGCTGCTCACAAAGGGACATGATGAACTCGCTTTTCAGCACCAGCGGATTCTTTCCGTCGCCATACTCCGAGGACAGGTCCAGGGCGTTGATATAGCAGTTTTCCGCGCTGGATGCGGAAATGGTGATGACCTCGCCGCCCAACGCCCGCACCAGAGGCCCGTATTCCCGCTCCGGGTCTACCACGATCAGGTCATGGTCGGTGGACAGAGCCAGAGAAGTAAATTCCTGCTTTGCCGCCATGGACTTTCCGGAGCCGGACACTCCCAGAATAAATCCGTTGCCGTTGAGGAGATTGCCCCGGTTGCAGATGATAAGGTTATGGGACACGGCATTGATCCCGTAATAGATACCGCCCTTGTCCTGGATCTCCTGACTTTTGAAGGGCATCAGCACGGCGGTGCTCTCTGTGGTCAGTGTCCGCACGGCGTCGATCCGCCGCAGGCCGTAGGGCAAGACGGTATTCAGCGCATCCTCCTGCTGGTACTTGAGGGTGGCAAACTCGCATCCCCGCGTCCGGGACAACAGGGATTCCGTGTCCTGGTCAAGCTGTTCCAGACTGTCCGCCAGATGGGTCAGCGTCACCACACCGAACATCATGCGCTGGTCGCGCTCGGTGAGGTCGTCCATGTACTCCTTGCCCACCTTCTGCATCTGCTCCATCTGATAGGGCAAATTAGCGGTGAAGTTATTATTGGAATTCTGCCGCTGCTGCCAGCGGTTGGCGTCGGAGTCCACGGACATGATGACCTTATCCACCATCTTGATGGCGTCGTCCATACCGATGGGCACGATGTCGATGGAGAGCATCATGTTCCGGGGATAGTCCATCAGTTCGGTGATCATATCATCCCGGATGAAGCTGGCATAATCCCGCAGGAACAGGGTACGCCCAAAACAGTCTCCCATCTCATAGTGGTCCTTCTGGAACAGGAGACTGTCCGGAGCGATGGCGTCCAGAAAGCCGTGGCCCCGCTGCATCGTTTTCGTCAGGTCAAAGTGGTACTCCTGCTCCTCGCCGGGGCGGAAGAAGTCATGGAACAGGCGCAGACGTTCACTCAGGCTGATCTCCCGGATGGCAGAATCCATGCGGGACAGGCTGGTGGTCAGATCGGTACCTACCCGGTTAAAGAAAGCTTTGGCCTCCTCTACATTTTTTGCCTCGGTGGAGATGGTGATATACTTCTCCTGGATGAGATTATTGCTGTCCGCCGCCTTATCGGATAGGATGTCGTTGTACTCCACCCGGAATTGGTCCAGTCCATCCCCGTTGAAGGACATCAGCAGTGTGTGGGCAAATTCCTTTTGATTGAGCCTGCGGTTGAACAGGGTGATCTTGGCCGTGGCGTTGACCGGCAGCGCATTGAGAAAGGTGCAGTACGCCATAAAAAGCTCCATCTGCTTTTCCGGCGAGGCAACCTTGTAATTGACGTCAAAAAAGCGCCAGGTCTTTGAAAACCTGCCGCTCACCTGAAAGATACCGTCTTTATAGACACGCTTGATGGGGATGGACCTCTGAACGCTTTTGGGGATGGCAAAGGCATCCCGTTCAGAGTTGTGCTTTGCTTGAAATAGCTTTATCAATGCCGTTTTTCCTCCTTTCCAAGCTGCATGAGGTAGTAATTCTCTGATCTCCATACACGGGGGCCAGCCAGCAGAAACGAGGTCTTGAACCACGCCCAGAGAAACCGTTCCAGCGTCATGCCGTTATAGTGAAAGAAGCCTGCTGCGGCAATGGGGGACGCACCTACGATGCAGACCCAACTGACAGTTTCTCTGCCCAGCACGCCATGCAGACAGAAGTACAGCCCTACCGCCGTCCCCACTGACAGCACCGCACAGATAAACTGCCGCAGAGACAGGCCGAAGAAAATCGTTTCCTTATAAGTTCGTATCTCCTTGTTGATTTTGATTTCCATATTGTTACTTCCCCATTCTTGTTATAGACCAAACATTTCCTTTGCGATGTGATCGGCAGTCTTGACCAGCCCCACCAGCACCAATAGCGATAGGTAATCCTTTGATGTTATCGCTGGATTTTCCCCCGCTCTAAACCGGACGTGAACCCTTTCGATTCATCCGGCTTGCCATCAAGGTTTTAGATTGCGTCATATCTCAAACAACTCTCAACATTTGCAAGACTTCTAAGTTTATTCAGTTTTCTTAACTGCTTGGGGTCAAGGTTTAACTTTTTGAGATATTTCCTGATTACTTCGGGATCTGTTGCATGAATAAGGCGGTGGACATCTTCGATGACCAGTATCAGGTTGTTGTATTCGTCCGTGCCGCCAAGGTGCCTCGGCCTCTTGTGGTGACAATGAATATTTCCGATTTGTAGCTTTTCTCCTGTTACCGCACACCTGCCGAACTGGGCGCAGAATAGTGAAATGCGGTTGTCGTTGTAGCGTGTGGAACGATTTGAGACAGGATTACGCATGAGATAGTGCATAATATTTTTGTCAATCTCATGCCCCAATGCCTTATGAATTTCTGCCCGCCCCTCTGGTGTATAGCTGTTTATGACACGTTTCTTCATTCTCGGAAAATCGTGCTTCACATACCCAATCGGAGCAAGCGCATATCCATTGACAAATCGGAGTTGTTGGCTGCTGCCATAGCGCACCTTTATATAATCAGGAATTTCGCAGCTTAATTTTCGCTCCTTAACTTCTTTTGCAGTTCTTACTCGTTCTTGTAGTCTTGACTTTAGGCTCTTTTGGACTGAAAAGGCCAGCTTTCTTAAATCACGGCTAACCATTGTTGCCATGCTGTAGTAGTTATGGACCCCGAGCACATAGGAATTGTAGCGTGTGACCGCGGCATGTTCCGAACGCTTTCCGGGGTCAGGAAACTCGATTTTGTGAATCAGCCTTTTCAAATCTTCTGATATTTTCTCGAGGGACCTGTCCCTGATATGGCTCCTAACGACATATTTGGTTTTGTGCCCATTGACCCGCTTGACTGCTTTGATGCGGAACCCCAGAAATTCAGAGTACGACTTTTTCAAATTTGCGATTTTCGATTTTTCTGGGCTTATGTCCAGCCCCAGCCGCACTTTTAGCCATCCTTTCACTGCATAATACAGTTTTTTGGCGTCCTGATAATTTTTAGCGAACAGCTTAAAATCATCAGCATATCGTACACAGGTGACTTCTTTCAGCCGGGTCGAGTTTCGCAGCATCCGATATTGGTTTCCATGATTTTTACTCCCGTTGGGATTCGTTTTCATTGCACGGTATTCACGGGTATGAACTTCCTCCCACTGACTGGCTATCCACCAGTCCAATTCGTTCAAGACGATATTGGACAGAAGCGGTGAGATGATGCCGCCCTGGGGTGTTCCTTTTTCCGGGAAACCGATTCCCGCTACCTCTGCTTTCAGCATAGCGGATATGATACTAAGAAGCTTTTTGTCACGGATACCCAGCGTCCATATTTGTTTCAGCAATTTCCCATGGTTTACATTGTCAAAGAATCCCTTGATGTCAATATCCACAACATAATAGAAATGCGAACACTGAATGTTTTTATTGACTGCTGACAATGCGTGTTCCTGACTTCGATTGGGCCGAAAACCATAACTGTGTTCGTGAAATTTTGCTTCACAAATTGGTTCCAGCACCTGCAAAACACATTGCTGAATCAGCCGGTCAAGAATCGTAGGGATTCCAAGTGGCCGCTTTTTCGTAGGGTTACTGCTTTTGGGGATTTCTGTTCTGCGGACGCTCTGTGGTTCGTACCAGTCCAGCTTGCGATGAACCAGTGCAACCAATTTTTCGTCTGAGCGCCTTTCTAAGTCCTTGATTGTTCTGCCGTCTGTGCCTGCGGTTTGACTGCCATTGTTTGCCTTGATATTGCGATACGCCAACCGTATATTCTCTGGGAGTGCAATGATTTCTACAAGATGCTTAAATTCTCGTCCTTTTGCGCTGTCGGCATATAGCTTATCTTGAATCTTCTGGAAGGCATAATATTCCGCATGACGTAGTTTCTTTTTCTTTGGAGCCTTGTCTTTTGTTGCCATAGTCGGCCTACTTTCCATCTGGATTCGGCCTTTCTTAGTCCTACTCGAACCTATGGAGTTTGCTTGAAATATGGTTTTTCTTGCAATCTTACCCTGACTACAGCCCGTCCCTCCACCGCTTACTTTCTTCACGGCTTCATTGGTACCATGGCTGCTGTTTCATTCCCGATTAAGAAAAGTTATACCGCACCCCCGGTAAGTGGAGACACGATTTTCCTTTTCAACGCTTCTTCGCCCGCAATGGCTCCACGTCGGGAACTTTCCACGTTCCAATACTTCTATTCGATTTCAACCGCACTTAGGTTTCCCTTTAGACCTGTGTGCTGGACGGCGCCTGTAACGCCGTAAGGTGTCTCATAACATGCAATCTTACTCCACCTCACACACGCCGCGACTGCGGCAACAGCCTTTTTGACTGCACTTCATTTAGATCCGTACATTCGGGATTTCGTCAGTGTTTCCACATACTCGCCATATGCGGTTATGAACCCCCGGCCTATTACCCGCGGCCACCTCTGGCTCGCTTTTGCCCTGCCGTTTTTCAGGTCGAACAGGGCGGGTATGTTCAGCCGACTTCAGCGTGCTGTGTCAGTCCGGGAGATTGCGCTCCCTTTCTTCCAACGCAGTATCAGGGGAAGCGTTTCAGGACGTTACTCCTTCATTCCACTTCTCGAAGTATCAGTTAGAGAGACATAGTCTCTCCGTCGGTTTTACCTCGTTGCAGGATTGTTCCCACGTCGAGTTTGTACGACAACGTGTCGCTGCACGCATATTGAAAATGACTTCTCCCAGATAGCTCCACACCTGAGACACCACGGATGCGTCCGGGTCGATTGCCAGTGAACCGCTGGACGCAAATGCTGAGAAGATAATACAGGCCAGCACGATGACCGCCCCCTCCATGCACACGCCGATATAGCTTTTGAGGAAGGCTTTTCCGAAAGAGGAAGTTCCCTCTCCGGCGAAAGAGGACAGGGCGATGGGAGACAATGCCGCGTACAGTAGGGTAAGCGCCCAGCGCCTTGCCGCATTTCGGCGGCAGGTTTCCAAACGCTCCCCTCCGAACCGGACATACACCTCTCAATGTATCCGGCTCTCCAGGTATCAGTCCAGTTTTCCGGCATGCAATTTAACATGGCAGTTATGGCATAGCGCCATAGTTTTGCGCCTGCGCGCAATCATGTGGCGCTCCCATTCCGCCTTTCCTGATAGGTCTTTCAGCTTCCGGATATGGTGGATTTCAATCTCCACATCCGTCGCTCCGCACCACTCACATTGGCCGCCTTTTAGCCGCTGAACAAGACTTGTGTAGCTTCTATTTTCATTTGCCCGCCCGATAATGTCCGGGTTTGTTGCGTCAACATGGGTATCCCGACGCATTCCTTGGTTGTAAAATACAACTGACTTTTCACCGGATTTGCTTTGATAAGTCACTACAAAGTCTTTTCCTTTGGTATATTTTCGGATGATTTTCTGCATGCTCGTTCGGTATTTCCCAGCAAAGGTTTTATACATGCTGTACTTCATCACATAGAGGAAATTATTCAGTACGGTTGCGTTGTGTGCGATACGGTAGTAATTGTACAATCCCCTGATTTCTGCATTGTATTGGTTTAAGATTTCCAGGTCATCCAGATTGCGTAGGCTGGACCTGCAAACTGGTTCCCAGATTTCTTTATTCCCGTTGTCTTTGTCATAGTGGATCTTAAGTGCCCCATAGGACAATAGCCGTTTCAGCCATTTTTCCTTTGGCACATACAACTTGATACGCCCGGTGTAGGAGCGCTTAACGTAGCCCGCTTTGGTGCGGGTACTGTTCTGCTCCTTGCTGGTGGTAATCTGAAAGCTGAGGAACTGGGCAAAGTCTGTTCCGTGCGTGATAAGAGTCTTTTCCTGAGATAGTTCCAAATGAAGCTGCTCTCGGATAAACATTCCCACATCGATCTTGACTTGCCTTGCGTCCGCTTTGCTCCCAATTACTCCGATCAGAAAATCGTCCGCATAGCGGACATACACCAGCCGTTTATAGCTGTCATCCATCGGGTCAACATACGGGATGGTACGCAGATATTGATTGATTTCATTGATTTCCGCCATAACAGTTGCTTTTTGCTCCGGGGAGATTTTACTTTCGTTCCGTTTCAGCCACTCCTGCTTTCCACGCCGCTTATCCAGCGGCTTTTTATAGGCTGGGTTGATACGGCGCTTGTTACCTTGCCGAAAGGTCTGGGCATATTGGGCCATAAACACATCCAGCTCATTGAGGTAGATATTTGCAAGAATAGGGCTGATGATGGACCCCTGCGGAGTGCCGGAATAAGTGTTGTGGTAAACCCAATTCTCCATATAGCCCGCTTTCAGGAACTTCCAGATAAGCCCGATGAAATGCTCATCCTGAATGCGCCTGCGCAGGATGTTGACCAATGCATGATGGTCAACATGGTCAAAGCACCCCTTAATGTCACCCTCGACAAACCATTTGACCCCAGTAAAATTCTTTTGCACATGTTGGAGTGCCGTATGACAACTCCGTTTTGGGCGAAAGCCGTGGGATGTATTCAGAAAAGTCGGCTCGTAGATACTCTCTAGTATCATGCGAACCACTTCTTGTACCAGTTTATCGTCAAAGGAGGGAATACCAAGGGGACGCTTTTTGCCATTGGCCTTGGGGATATACGTCCGACGGGCCGGGGCGGGTTGATAACTAAAATCCTTCAATCTGGCAATCAACGCATTGATACGCTTCATGCCTATTCCATCCACGGTCTTACCATCTGTTCCGGCGGTCATATTGCCTTGTTTGGCTTGTATTTTTTGGTACGCTATCAGATAAAATTCAGGATTGTACAAGTTGCGGTAGAGTCGCTGATACCGATAATTGCTGTTGCATGCTTTGGAACTTAAACTCTCCAATACATTTTGGGGACTTCTCATGGTGTCTCACACACCTTTCCTTTTGTGAATTGGTGATACCCTGCCGCCCTTCGCCATGTACAAGGTTTTCCCTTGCTCGGACTACTACGGCGGCTCCGTTGCCCTGCCGGATATTCAGGTCCTGCGGCCATAGCCATAAATGGCGTTCCGGTTTAGGCAATCTCCGGTTAGATAGCTGGAAACAGCGTGATATGATGTCGGAGTGGGTTTTCGTCCTTTTCCGCTGACTGCGGCTGGCTATCATGGGTATCTCGCAAATCGTGTCTACATGTCACCATTTGCCATGACATACGGCGAATTCAGCTATCCTACGCCGCCGGCTCAAGTATGCCGCCTCGGACTGCCCTTAAAGCAGTTTAGCTTTGCACCTCATTCATATCGTTTCATCTTGCCGTTCAGTAGTGGAATGATAGCTTTCCAACTTACGACGTTGCCAGCATGCTACACTCCCCATCAGGTTTCCCCTCCGGATAAGCTGGCTGATGATAGGAGATTATTTCACCTGCCTTTCTGGATTACCTTATCCTACCGCCGTGCAATAGGCGGAATTTCCATCTATCCGTGTGCTTTGGCTTATACCGCCGCACTTCCGGACGCACTATAGAGCTTGAAAAAGCGGCCATAAACGGTCAGGATCATAATAAATGCCAGCACCGTGACGATCAGGCTGCCCAACAGTGTCACCAGCCACAGGGGGATGCTGGCGAGAAATCCCACATCCGCAATGGCGTCCACGATCTCGCTGGGCAGTGCCACGGATGCCCCGGTGACGCCGCCCACGCTGCTGGCCGCAGTTGCCACGATGCCGCTGCATACGCTGAAGATGTCGGTCAGCAGCTCCATGCCGTAGGTGATGCCCAGCTTGGCCATCACAAAGTAGATGAAGTGCCGCAGGATATGTTCGGGCCGCTGAAACTCCCGGAAGCTTGCGCTGCTGCGGAAGATACCGATGGCAAAGAACAGTACCAAAAGGCCGTAGCCAATGGCTTGCATCCCGCCGTTGATGGTCACGATCGTTTGCCAGATGGTGCCGCCCTTAAAGGTCTGTGGCGATTCTGTCAGCAGGGACCACATCTCCGAAAGTTTTGTGTTCCATGTGGAAAAGGCGTTTTCCAGGTTGTCCGCGATCCAGTTGTTGTCCAATAAAATTTCACCTCCGGAAAGAAACCAGCCGGGAGATCTGCCCCAGAGCAGACCTCCCGGCTTTTTTTACTTAAATCGCGCCAATGGCGGTCAGGATCTCCTTTGCAAAGGCGATCAGCAGGCCGCCGAACAGGCAGAGGAAGCCCTGGGTGCGCTGGCTGGCGTCATGGCTCTGGATGCTCATGCCCACCTGAACGATGCCCCAGCCCAGGATGATAACGCCCAGAGCCTTGATGATGGAAAAAATAAAGTCGGAGAGGTTGTTGACGATGGAAAGCGGATCGCCTCCAGCAGCAAAGGCAGTGGTGACGCAGGAAAGGGCTGCCATCGTCATAAGAACCGCGTTTCCATATCTCCGGCGAGCCTTTCGCTCACGCTCCATCAGCTCGTTGGACTTCTTCATATTCATGATCAGGTTCCTCCATTTCAATAAATTCATAATCCTCTAGCGAGCGGAAGGGATAGGGCAGATCGGGCAGAACATAGTTACCCAGGGGCTTATGCACATAGGGTGCCGCCCCGCCATCCTCCGTCCGCTTGATATTTTTGTGCCGCAGAATGTTGTATTTTTTGTCCAGCACCGGCGGCTCTCCCCGAATGAGCAGAACTGCGTCATCAGTGCCCAGCATCCGCAGTTCATCTAACATCATCAGTTCGCGTCCTGCCTGCTGGTAGTTGGTGGAGCTGGAGCCGTGCTTCCCCTTGGTCTGCCCACGGGTGCGGGTGTCCAATGTCTCCTTGCCCAGCAGCTTCACTATAAACTCCAGAGAGGTCGGTTCATTGCCGCCGCCCAGAAACAGCAAAGTATCACAGTTCCCGATGATGCTCTCCCACTCCTTTTCATAAAGTGCCTTGATGTTCTGGATATTCTGCACGATGATGTTCAGGCCAATATTATAGCTGCGGCAGGTGGCCAGGATCTTGGGGTACGAATCCGGCTGCGCCACATTGGCCCATTCATCCTGAATGACGCGTACCGGGATGGGCAGCCGCCCGCCGTGCTTTTCATCAGCCCGATAGTAAAGCTCCTGAAAGCATTGGGTATAGAGCATACCGATGAGGTAGTTCATGCTGGAATCGTTGATGGGGATCACACAGAATATCGCTCTCTTTTTCTCACCGAGGCTTCCAAAGTCCATTTCATCATGGGATGTCATGGCCGCATACTGCGGCAGATTAAAGGCGGCCAGACGGACAGCGGCGCTCACTAAAATGGACTTTGCCGTCTTGCCAGAGACGAATTGTCAAGGACTTTTTCATCAAATTCAAAAAGAAGTCACATTTTGCGGACTTCCTCACGGAGCAGACGCTTGATTTTGTCCTCCATCGTCTCTTTTGCGGTCTGGCTGAAATGGACACGGACGATATAGGTTGTCTTGCCGATCTGCTTTCTGACAGTCGGGCAAGTGGCGGTGTTAGTTGCAGTATTGTTCATTCAAAATCCTCCTGTAAATGAAAAATGCCCGGTGACTGTTCATCATCGGGCGGTGTCGGTATGATGGAACAAGGCAAGGCGGCAACATTAAGGTATCTATAAAAACCTTGCCGTCTTTGCCACGCTTGCCGTGTTCCTGTTGTCAGTTTCGGAGATAGCAGACCCATGCTGTGCCGTCTTTCTCGGTCACAAGTCTGTCCCCGATACGGCTCTTTGCCGTTCTCATGGTGCGTGAAGAAATCCCACGCTCATTGACTGCCTTTTCCAACTCTGCGCTCGGCATACGCTTTCCGTCCGCAAGCAGTTCCAGAATGAGCATTTGCGCCTGTGCGGTCTTGCTCTCGGTCTTGGCGGTGTCTGTCCCGGCAAGAAGCTCGTCAGCGGTAATGTCATAAGCCCCTATCCACTCAAAACCTTTCTCATCTCCCAGAGAAAAGGCAAGGGACTGTCCGGGCGGCGCAAGGGAGCTTTTCTCATGGATAAGCACCCTCGTTGTCGGACTGTCCTTCAGCTTGCCAATAAACAGCA
This sequence comes from Intestinimonas sp. RTP31139st1_F5_RTP31139_211217, assembly GCF_040226735.1. Taxonomy (NCBI): domain Bacteria; kingdom Bacillati; phylum Bacillota; class Clostridia; order Eubacteriales; genus Intestinimonas; species Intestinimonas sp. RTP31139st1_F5_RTP31139_211217. The sequence continues at coordinate 39,173 of NZ_JBCOAQ010000012.1, forward strand.
GACTGCGGACTGCCGCCGTAATGTCGATAGACCCCAATCCCCGGTAGGTGCTTTGCGTTCCTGCGGCTTTGTTCAGGTGTCCAATCAGCACGATAGCACACCCAGTAGCCTGTGCAATGTCTCCCAGACTGCGGAAGATGGGACGGACTTCATTTGCCCGGTTCATGTCCACATCTGCGCCCAGAAACGCCTGTACCGGGTCAATGATAACCAGCCTTGCGTTGTTCTCCCGGATTGCCCTTGCTATGCGCTCATCGGCAAGGGTCAGCGGTGTGTCCCTATCGTCAATGACAAGCACTCTTTCAAGGTCTGCTTCCGCTTCCATCAGTCGGGGCTTGACGGTATCGCCCAGACCGTCCTCTGCGGTCTGGTAGATGATGTTGAAAGGCTCAAGGGTCTCCATACCGGGTAAAGGCTTTCGGTTGGTGCAAGCCGCCGCAAGACGCATGGCAAAGTAGGTCTTGCCCTCGCCGGGGTTGCCCTGTATGATGGTCAGCTTTCCAAAGGGAATATACGGAAACCATAACCAATCCACGCTCGTCAGCTCCACATCTGCCATACGGAGCATGGGGACAGGCTGGGCAGTGGGCAGCTCTCGCAGCGTGATTGTTTCCGCTATAAATTTGCGGCTCGGAATGTCCCCTTGCTGACGGAGAACATCGTTCCAGTCTTTCCTTGCCGGGACAAGGCGAATGACGGCGATCTCGCCGGGAATGGACTGTGCCAGTCGGGTACAGGCTTCGCTTCCTGCGGTGTCGCTGTCAAGGCAGAGGAACACTTTTCGGGTGTCCTTGCGTTCAGAAAGAAAACGGTCAAGGGCTTTGCCCGAAACGCCGCCCAGGGCAAGATAATTTCTTTTCTGCCAATCCTGCGGATAAAGGCAGATAAAGGACAAAAGGTCAATCGGCGCTTCAAAAACAAAAAGCTGGTTGCCGTTTCCCTCATAGCGGAACGGATAGGACTTGTCAGACCCGGTAATATCCTGTCTGAATGGGTCTGCCGTTCCTCGCACATGGGCGTATCTCGGCGTACCGCTTCGGTCTCTGCCAACAAAGACAATATTGTGCCGCTTTGCGTCCTCGTAAATATCCCCGGAAAGAAGAAAAGCCTCAACCAGTTTCGGGTTGAGACCTCGGCTTTCGCAAAGATATTGAATTGCTCTGTCGGCTGTTCGGTTGTGCAAGGGCAAGCGGAACGCTGTGGGCGGTGCTGTGGTGGCTTCGGTCTGTCCTTCGCCGCTTTCGCCGGTCAGGAGCTGGACAGCTTCGGGAAAGGACTTGCCGTAAAACTCCATGACAAAATCAATGGGATAGCCGCCCTTGCTCTGGCTGTGTCGAAACCACTTGTTTCCCCGGACGGTCAGGCTGTCATGTTCTTTCCAGCGGTATTCTCGTCCGCTTTTGATAAGTGTCTCTCCCTGTGTGCGGAGAAAATCTTCCAGACTGACGGCGTTTGCCCGGTCAATCTGTGCTTGGGTGTAATTCATCGGGATAGTTCCTCCTTTTTCTGTCGTGTTTGAGGTCGATTTTGGAGCTTTTGTTCCTCTGTACGCTCGTTAAAACGGGCGGCAGTATCTACGCATGACTTGACCTTCCAAAGACGGTGTAAATCGTCTCTGACGGTCTTAAACTCGCCATAGGTGGTGTTGTGCGCCAGTTCCAGCTCGTCATACTCTTCGGTCAGCTTTTTCATATCCACCTTGCCGTCCGGGAACTCTCCGGTCAGCTTGCGTCTGGCGGCGTAGAACTGTTTCAGTTCCGCTTCATGCTCTGCCTTGTACTTGGCTCTGGGCTTCTCAAACTTGATTTTCTGCAAGCCGTCATAGACAGGCTTCAAGCTCTGGAAAGCAGCGGAGCTGTCATAGAGCTGCTTAATTGCTTTCATTCGGGCGGTCTGTTCGTCCAGCGTTTTCTTCAAGCTCTCTGTGGCAGCACTGTGTTCGCTGACACGGCTTTCCAAATCTTCAAGGGAGTAAATGCCGTTTGCCCGGAGATAATTGAAAGTCTCGTTCATCTCCTTTAGATTGCTGACCTTGCCTTTCTGCGAATACGCCCCGGCTCTGCGCTGGGTGTAATAGGCGTTCAGCAGAGAAACAAGGTCGGGGGCCTGCGGCTTGGCAAGCTCTGCTTTTGCTTCGGCAATCCAATCGAACAGGAGAGCGATTTTCTTCTTGATGTCCCGGATAACGGCATTGGTTGCCTTGATCCAGCGGTTGAACTCGCCCTTTTCGGTGCGTATGCCTTTCTTCTCCATTGCCCGGACGGTTGCGCCCTCGTGGACGGTGGGAAGAAGCTCCACGCCCTGACGCTCATAGCTTCGGTGGTCGATACGAACGTCAAGCCCCTTTTCCGCAAACTTGGCGTTGCATAGCTCCGCCCATGTCTGCCGCCAGTATTCCAGCGTTTCGGGACTGCCCCAGTCGGTAGTGGGAACGGCGTTGAACACAAACTTTCCGTCTGCGTCCCGGATACGGTTGCCGTCCTCGTCCAGCTCATACACCCGGCGTTGCTTTAGTCCCCATTTGCCGTTCTGCTCGATGGGGCGGATGGGGCAAAGCACATGAAAATGCGGGTTTGGTATGCCGCCGTCCTCCCGGTCTGGCTGGTGTACGGCGAAGTCAACCACCATGCCACGGCTCACAAAGTTCTCCAACAAAAATTGCCTTGCAAGAGCGATGTTTTCCTCAAGGGAAAATTCATTCTGCAAGGCAATGTCAAAGCTGTATGCAAGCTGGGCGTTCTTTCCACGCTCGGCTTTTTCCACGGCGTTCCATAGGGTCTGGCGGTCTGCGTATTCTGGCGGTGCATGGGACGGCAGGAGAATGTCGGAGCAGATCACGCCGCCCTTGCGGGTGTAGTCGCTGTATTCGCCGTAATACTCGCTATACAATCGCTCCCCGGCACGGTAGGCGGCAGAAGCAATAGCGGACTGTCCTGCGCTTCGCTTAGTCTGCGTGACGCTCAGATGAAATAGTGCCATCGGCTTTCAACTCCTTTTCTCTGTTCGCTTGACTGATATGGGTAATCGCCATGTGACGGACGGCTCGCTGGACTTCGGACAGGGAAAAGATGTGTTCCATCAGCTCTGTCATTTCGGTGCGTGTGAGATCTTTGACCTCCGGGGCAAGGCTCTCAATCGTGCCGCCCAGATTGCAAAGGCGGTGGGTGCGCTTGGTGCGTTCGCCTTTCTCCAGATACTTCTTTCTGTTCTCCAGACGCTCCAGCTTGTGCTGTTCCTGTGCAAGCTGCGTCTCAGCTCGTTCCTTTTCGGCTCGGAGCTGGTCGAGGGTTTTCGGTTTTGTCATTGGGATTGACCTCCTTTTTTGATTTTGGGGATAAAAAAAGACCGTCAACTTTTCGCAGATTGCGACCAGTCAACGGTCAGTTTTTCGGTATTCAGTTGTTGTGTTCAGTTCGGTAAATTGAAGTTGGTCAAAGTTGTTGGCGAAGATATTCCACAACATTTCCATTCGTATCATAGAAACAGATGTTTCCTACATTGAGGGGCAGGACAATGGCGAAAGGCTTGCCACTATCAATATCAATCACCTGAATGCCGTTGCCATCATCTACTTCAAGTCGAACAATATTTTGGGTATTCATTGAGATAAATGCCCTTTCGTTATTTCCCTCAACAACAAACTCTGCAATGTAATCATCAACCTCAACTATATCTCCACCACCACGGAAGAAATATCCAAAAGACAAGCCAGGGCGATTTACATAGACAGAAAAAGTGTGGTCTGTCTTGTCCTGTGGGTAAGAAATAAATGCAGCCATTGTGTCGGAAATGCTTCCATCAACAATCCAATCATCCAAAATTTTTTGAGATTGGCGAATGTCTGCTTCTAAACTGTTTGCGGTTTTACCAATGTCATTGTTTGCATAAAGGAAACCGAAAACCAACACACAAGCCAAAATAACACCCAAGAGGATTATGGGTAATTTCTTTTTCATAGAATCACACTCCTTTATCAAATTAAGATTCTTGATTTTCAAACTTGCTGGCGGCGAACGGTTTGTCAAAACCGTTTGCGGACGGCAAGTCCACAGGGGATAGCCGCTTTAGCGGCGCAAGGGGGTGTAGCCACCTTGACGGAACGAAGTGACGAAACATTCTCGGTCGTGCAGTTTTCTTCTGCTGACCGGGAATGAAGCTCCGCAGGACGCACTACTCTCGACAGAGAGTATAGAAGTGCGCCCTTAGAGTTCTAAGGGTATTTTTAGATAATTGGGAATGTTTCTTTGTCAAACTGCGTAACATTGAACACGATACGCCACTCGACATCATCACCAACCGGTTCAAAGTGCAGAGCAGAACAAGCAGCATGAAGTTTTTCTTGTGAATTTGTTCCATATATAACTGCTGTCGGACCATCTGCACCACCAATAACACCAACAACAAAACAGGAACTACTGCCAACTGGACGGAACGAATGATCGTCTGGTGTAACTTCTATCGGTCTATCGCCTTCATCACAGTCAAAAACCGAAATGTTCTCCATCGGTTCAGGGGTAAGTGTATAACTCATGGCAATATAATGTGTCGGATAAATCCAGCGATCAGAACCAAAACTATTTTGAGGAACTGTCTGCTGTTCTATTTCCTGCACGGTCAGTGTATGGGTTATTCCGCTAACAGGATGGGAAAACATAAATGAATCTCCGGGTGCGTGAACTTTGAAATGTGAGCCTGGAACTTGTCCTGGTTGCTGCTCCATTGTAAGAAAAAGTTTATTGATTTCAGGGTGATGCTTGGTTCCCCAAGGAAATACGTCTCTGCATATGACCCAGCCATAAGTACTATCCAGCCCATAATGGTCGATTGCCCATTTTGCTTCCAACTCATTGATAACGCCATCTGGCAGACAAGGATTAAAGCTCACAGCGCAGCCATGGGTTGTCTGTAATATTTTCTCGTTTAACTTCAAGCAAGGTTTGAAGTTAAAACAAAGTGGGTTTTCCCATTCCATCTGCATCTGTTGCTCACGGGTAAAATTTTCACATGAGTCATTTTCCCAGTCCAGATTCCATTTTTTCATGAAGTCACGGATGCTTTCTGAATCAACTCGCATACAAAAATCAACGACAAGTCCTTTGCTACATGAATAAGCTGCCGGAATTACCCAATGATATCCAGCCCAATCGAATTGTTTATCCAGCTTGATCTCTTTTCCGGCACGGTCTTTACCTCGATGTCCCCAGAAATCTCCATCAAAGTAGACCTTCCATTCAGGGGCAACCAATTCTGCCTCTGAAGTCATATCATTATCGTAATAATCTTCTGTGTATTTAATCTGACTGTAATCAAAGGAAGATTGCAGGTTTTTGATATATGTCCACGGTTGTTCCATAGACAACAAATTCATCTTCTCTGAAATTTCCGATAAAGTTTGCTGTTGTTCCTGGGTTGTAGGGTTTTCATTGAGAAAGGCTTCAAACTGTGCTTCGTTCCACATCCACGCTTGTTCCACTGCCGCCACATCACCACAAGCCAGTATAAGCCGCAGAAAGTCGGTAAAATTTTCAGCTACTGGATGAACATAATCAGGAGAAGTATTCATGGGGCTGACAGAGAAAACCATCTCTCCAAATCCACGAATGAAACAGAAGTGGATACCATCTATCCCTGCCCATCCAAAAACCGATGCCCCTTTTGGGGTACAAAAATAATTTGTATTATCCTCACGGAGTTCAACTCCCACAGGACTTAAATCGACACCCCGCTGTAAAAATTTTTTCAAAATTCTATTCATTAAGCATCCCCCCATAAAATTAGTGCTATCACGCTCTTTATTGTAGTAAATTTTATCACAAGAGTGTGAATAAATCTACTGGCGAATGCTGAAACCGCCCGAACAGTTTCTTTCTGCTCAGGCGGCTTTCTTCATCTATTTTTCTTTCTTCTGCTGCACTTGTTCATGGGCTTCCTGCTGAACATCAGCCCAGCGGAAAAGCCATACTTGAAGTGACTTTCACTTTCTTCACATTGGGCGATTGCTGTCTGCGCCCGGAGTTCCTGCACCAGCTCATAGTCCTCTTTGCTGAGCCGCTGGGACAACTGCTCCATGAGCTTTTCACAGGCTATGACTGCCTTTCGGTATTCCGGTGATGTAGGTACAACTGTCTCGCAGGGATAAAACTCCCCATTATACATGGCTTCCAAAATCATAGCTTTACCTCTCTCAACAGTAGATTAGTTACGTCTTGATGATTTCCTCTGCCCGGCAGCGGATGGAGTTCATTGACTGCACCCATAACATCTGATTTTCCGCTTTCATGGCTTCGGTCACGCCCTCGGCTTTCATCATCTGCCGGATAATCAAGTCCAGCCTGTCTGCCGCCTGCTCGTTCAGATCGGCAACGACGGTGTGGAGCCTGCCGGACAAAATTAGCTCGTTGTAAAGCATGGGACGGTGCAATTTCAGATAGGACTGGCGCAAGCGTCCCCAATGCCCAATAGGTCGGCGTTCCTCCGGCAGCTTCAAGTCCGGCACATAGTAGTCGCCCACCAACACATAGTCCATACCGTTCTCATGGATTCTCGGTTTCAACTCTTTCATAAAATCACGCTCCCTTTCTCGGTCCCAGCTGCGGCAAACTGCTCACCGGGATAAATACCCCTCTGGCAATATCCTCGGTGCGGATTGCCTGTTTTCTGGCTTCAATCTCCGCTTTTTTCTTGGCTTTCGTGCGCTCCTCATACTCTTTCTGTTTACCATTGGCTTTCCGCTTCAAGTAGTTCTGGTGGAGCCTGTCCTTGCGTTCCTCACGCTTGCGGATTTCCTCTAATTCCTCCGGGGTAAGCTCCACTTCGCCAAACGCAGGGGGAACGAAACGACCCACGAAATTGAAGTAAATCTCGACCTCCTGTGTGGTCTGAATACTGCCCTTGCGGTCACGCTCATGCACAAGGATTTTCTCAATAAACTCATTGAGCATGGCAATCGTCAGCTTGTCGAAGTTCTCATACTTGTCAATCAGAGCGATAAAACGGTCAGCGTCCTTTTCGTGCTTCTCGTAGCTCTTGATAGCCTTTTCCAGATCGGAGATTTCAACGGTAAGCTCGGACTGTTCCTTTTCGTATTGAGCGTCCAGAGTGGCGTATCTGCTGTCGGACAGCTTTCCTAAAATGTTGTCCTCATAGATTTTGCAGAGCAGGACTTCCAGCTCGGAAACTCTCTGCTTTGCGGTGGCAAGGCGTGTCCGCTGTTTCTTGACCTCTGCCGTCTGCTGGCTGGACTGCGCTTCCTGCACCACACGGACAAACTCGGCTCGGTCATGCTTCGCATACTCGGCAATGGCTTTCAGCATTTCAGAGACAAGGGACAGTACCACATCTTCATTGATACGGTGCTGTGTCGTGCAGAGCTTTCCAACTGGGACTTTGCTGTATTGGGAACAGGTATATTGAGAAATACGCTTGCCGTTGTTGGTGCGGTGGACATACATCTTGCCACCGCAATCGGCGCAATAGAGCAAGCCCGTGAGGGGAGCTGCTTCGCCCCAGCCGTCTGGGTAGCGTCTGACATTCCCACGGATTTTCTGCACAAGGTCAAAGGTCTGCTGGTCAATGATAGGCTCATGGGTATTCTCGAAAATTGTCCATTCGTCCTCCGGGACATAATGGCTTTTCTTGTCCTTGAAGTGCTTTCGGGTCTTGAAGTTGATGGTGTGTCCCAGATATTCACGCTTTTCAAGAATGTTGCAGATGGTGGAAGAACCCCAGCCGTACACATCTTTGAAGGTCTTATTTTTGTTCACGCCCTCGCCGTGCCGGGCAAGGTAAGCGGACGGAATGAGGACTTTTTCTTCTTTCAGCTTGCTGGCGATCTGATACGGACCGTAGCCGTCAATCGTCATGGCAAAGATGCGCTTGACCACCTCGGCGGCTTCGGGGTCAACCAACCATTGGTCTCTGGCTTCGTTCCAAAGATAGCCGTAAATGACCGTGCCTGTGAGGTGCTTGCCGGACTTGCCTTTGGACTGGAAAGTGGAACGGATTTTACGGCTGGTGTCTCTGGCGTAATACTCGTTCATAATGTTGCGGAAAGGGGTAAAATCATCGTCCCCTCTGGCACTGTCCACGCCGTCATTGATGGCGATAAGGCGAACGCCACGCTGACGCAGGATTTCCATAATCTGACCGACTTTCAGATAGTCACGACCCATGCGGCTCATGTCCTTGATACAGAGGTATTCCACATTTCCGGCTTCAACCTCTTTCATCATGGCTAAAAATCCGGGGCGGTCAAAACAAGTGCCGCTGATACCATCGTCCGTGAAATGGACAATGTTTGTAAAGCCCTGCCGTGCGGCGAACTCCTCCAACATAGCCTTTTGATTGGATATGGAATTGCTCTCACGCTGTTGGTCATCATCTTTGCCAAAGTCATCACGGCTCAGTCGTTCGTACAGAGCTGTGATTTTCTCATTTTTTCTCATAACTTGCGCTCCTTTCTTCGGTTTTAGGTTGTGTGTTCTAAGAGACTTCCCAACCGCTTGATTAAGAAGTCTTTTAGAGCATACAACACCGGCAGCTTGCTTGAACACCTTATACTGTTTGACAGCCACATGGGTGGGCTGTTCTTCCTCCAGCACTTCAAAGAGCATATCCAGCGGGCTGCGGTACTGTTCGTCCTCCTCCCGCACCTGGGCGTACTCCATCATCAGCATCATCGTCTCGAAGTTTTGCTCCCCCGGGGGCGCTTCGCTCATGAGATATAGCATCAGGGCGGAGTCCAAAGCGATCTCGGCTTATAGTGATAGGTAATCCTTTGAAGTAATCGCCGGATTTTCCCCCACTCCACACCGGACATGCGACTTTCACCGCATCCGGCGTTCCATCGATTGTGTTATCAGGCATTTAATCAATCACCAATAGAAAGTTGTTCAGATTGCCGCCAGTTTTGCGGCGGCGCGCAGGCTGTTGATTTTGGTCAGTTGTTTTCTTGTTACAGTCAGTTTCTTACAGATACTCTTGAGAGCGGCAGCGTCCTGGTCGGTCAGCAAGGGCAGATACCGCCTGTGGAGCAGCACCAGATTGCTGTATCGCTCCTGGCCGCCTTGCTCCTTTAGAGCCTTCTTGTGACACACGATGCTGTCCGGCTGCAAGAACCATTCGCCGCTGACAGCGCACTTGCCCTTCTGGGCAGACAGCAGGGAGAGCCTGCAATCGGCATATTCCAGGCTGTGGCCCTTCGGCGGATGTTCCCGCAGATACGCAAACAGGGTCGTATCCATCTCCAGATTATCGTGTATCTTTTTCCGCCCCGCCGGAGAGAAGCAGCAGACTGCGGCGCTGATTCCGATTGCGGTTTTATACTTGATGAACGCAATGGGGTAGATTGGCCGGTTGATACCAGACACATACCGCACCATTTGAGAAGCGCCGAAACGCTCCTTTTCGCTGTCCGTCATGGCACCGCCCTCCCGGACGAGCTGAGAGCCGGTCTCCGTATTCAGACGGTTGGTCAGCACTGTCATGACTCTGCGGTGGATTTTCCGGCAGTCCAGACTGATGCAGGTAGCAATCCTGTAGTAGTTCTGGATGCCCAACACCATTTCGTCAAACAGGCCGATCTCCTCTGACTGCGTTCGCCCTTGGGCTGGTTTTGCGATGCACTTTGCCTGCTCCACGAGCTTGCTTTCTTCCAACTGTAGCTTTTTGTCACAGATATGGGACTTCACGACATACTTTCCGCCCTTGTGGTACACCATGATTTTGAAGCCGAGGAACTCGGAGTATCGCTTTCGCACATTGACAATGCGTGTTTTCTCTGGGGAGACCTCCAGCTTCAACCGTTCGGTAATCCACCTTGTGACAGCTTCCATAGTCTTCTCCGCGTCCTCTCGGTTCCGGCAGAAGATACGGAAGTCATCCGCATAGCGCACAATGAACATTTCTTTGAGATTGGAGTTCCGCATTTTCTGGTAGCCCTTGCTCTTGTCAAAGACCTCGGAGGTGCGGATGGTGCGCCATGTACCGTAGCGGTTTGCCACGGGGTGTTCCGTCCATTGGCTGTCGATCCAGTGATCCAGCTCATTGAGCACCACATTGGCCAGCAGCGGAGAAATGATCCCGCCCTGGGGCGTTCCCTTTGCCGGGTAGACCGTGCTGCCGTCCGGCATACGGATAGGAGCCTTCAGGATACGCTTGAGGACAAACAGAAGCTGTTTGTCCTGGATGCCCATAGTCCAGAGCTGCTTAATCAGTTTGCTGTGGTTCACATTGTCAAAGAACCCTTTGATGTCGAACTCCAAAACATAGTGCAAATGCGCCCGTTGCAGCAGGGAGTAAGTACGGGAAATTGCGTGCTCCACTGACCGATTCGGGCGGAACCCATAGCTGTTGTTGCTAAACTTTGCCTCACAGATGGGTTCCAGGATTTGTTTGATGCATTGCTGCACCAATCTGTCCCAGATACAGGGGATACCCAGCGGCCTGGTTTTTCCGTTTGGCTTTGGGATGTCCTTCCGGCGCACTGGTTTGGGACGGTAGCCGTGTTCGCTGCCTGTGACAATTTTTCTGACCTTACCGATGACCTCAGCCGGTGGAAGCCGTCCAATGTCACCGATATTCTGCTTGTCTGTTCCTGCTGTGTAGCTGCCTGTGTTGGTCTTGATATTTCTGTAGGCCAGCATGATGTTGTCCGGGCTTAATACCAGTTTCATCAGGCCGGTGAATGTTTCACCGGCTTTGCTTTTGGCGTACAGCTCGTCAAATGTCCGCTGCATCCCGTAATACTCGGCGTGCCGCTGGGCGTCCATACACAGAACTTTTTTCCTTTCTTTTGGCATAAGGCATTACCTCCCGTTTGGAAAAGTGACCCTTTTGGTCTTACTCGAATCCTTATGATTGGATTGAATAATGCCTGTTTCCACAATTCGACTTGTGACCATTCCTCCATCCCCATTACAGGGACTTCTTCGGTTCGATCACTACTTTTCAGCAGCGGTTCACCCGCTTATTGTTCTTCGCCGGGTTCTTCCTTGCGAAAGCCGCTGCCTTTCCTCGTTCCGGTAATTCTATCTGTGCATCTATACCTTTAGGTTTCCGCTATGAGCCTGCCGGCTGGGATGTGCCTGTAACACAACATGGTCGTTCGTAGGGCAAATTTCTACTAAACCACACCGGCTGCACTTGAACGCACCCATACATTTCTATATGGTCTTCTTATAGACCCGTACATTCGCGGATTCGTCAGTTCGCCTGCCAGGGCGAACATTCTAACCATGGGTATTTTATAGACCCTTGGCCTATAGGCAACACAGTCTGCCTCCAGACCGCTTTCGGCCTCCGTTGACGGCGGCTACGGTTGCTCTCAGCCGTTGTCGTGGGGCTTCGTACACCGGCTTTGCAGCCGATGCACGCCCACCGAGGGCAGGCGTTTCAGGGCGTTACCCCGTCATTCCACCTGTCGAATTACCAGTTATCCAAACAACTATATTTTGTTGTTTGTCCGCTGACTTTTTACCGTCAGCGAACGAGTCGCACTCTCCCAGAACGGATCGTTGCTGGAAGCATTGCGGGGCGTGGTGTTTTTGATGAGATTGTCGATCAGCTTCAGAGCATCCTTTTCGTCTCTCAGATAGCAGAATGGATTGTAGCCGTCTGACTGGCTGGGGTCGATCAGGTTAAATACTTTGACATCGTATCCCTCGTCGAGAAGCAGCTGCCCCGTGGCCCGGAGCATTTCCCCCTTGGGGTCTGTAACCAGATAGGAACAGTTGGCGCTCATCAGCCCCGGCTTACAAAAGAACCGTGTTTTTCCCGAGCCGGAGCCGCCCACCACTAAAATGTTGAGATTGCGGCGGTGCTTATGGCCATCCATGCCGATCATCACATTCTGGGTCAGGATCACATTTCCGCCGCTTGCTGAATGGTCCATATACTTCTGGCAGAGCTGCTTGGCGCTGCCCCACTTGGCTGAACCGTATTCTTCACCGGGCCGCCGGTTCTCCCGGCTGGCATAGTACAAACCAATCCCCATTGCGTAGCAGACCAGAGAAATGCCCATAAATTTCAGGGTGTGGGATGTCCAGCGGATAGCAAAGGGGCGCTCCAGCGCCGCGCTGAAACGCCCCATCAGATCGAACACATTCATGCCGTCCTCATAGGCGTAGGCCAGAATGGCCGCCAGCCAGAGGACGAGCAGGGAGAGCACCGCCCACATGGGGGCGGTGCTCCGAAAATCCCGATTTCGCTTCATTGTGGCTTAGTAGCCGGTCTTGGGCAAAGTCACGGTGGTCTTGGAATACACAGTCGTTACCCAGCGGGAAACGCCCATGACCCACTGACCGTCATGAAGTCCGCCCACATCCGCCACATTGACAAAGCCGGTCCCGTTGGACAGGCTTTTAGCAACCGTTCCGTAGATATAAGGCGTTTCCACCTGTCCAAACCCGGCCTTGACGGCGCCGAACACGAACATAAACTCCGTCACCCGCTCATTGGTGGCCAGTCCCAGGGCAGCAGGCTGTGCCTCCAATACATAATTTTTTGTAGTGGAGAGATTGTCTGCCAAAGTGCGGTAGGTATCCCCGGAGAGGTTGGTCTTATAGACCACCTTGTAGGAGAGCTGCTGATTGTAAGTGCCGGTGACAATACGGCCCAAAGTCACCTGACCGGGCAGGGCATCACGCCAATAGAAGGACTGGAGCGGTACCGTAGAGGTGTTGCCGATGCCCGCCAACGTGTACTTGATGGGCTGACCGGGCATGACTTCGGCGGGGCCGGTCTTTTTGATGTTCACGCCAGTGGAAACGCTGTCATTCTCCACCTCAAAGGTGACGATCTGCCCCTCATGCTCCAGATAGGCCGTCATCACCGTGGGGTTGACGGCGTAGTATGCCGGAGCTTTCACCTCACGGATGGTATACCGGGACAGGGGCAGCGGCTTGCTCACCGCAAGGCCCCGACTGTTGCTCTTGATGGTGTCCACTAGATTATTGGCCTTGTCGTAGATCTCAAACACAGCGCCCTCCAGCAGTGTCTCGGCAGGCAGACCGTTGATGGGATTATCATCTGCGGACTTCTTCACGATCTGAATTTGTGCGGTAATGGGGGTATTCTTCCATGTGATCTCTGTGGTCTCACCGGCCTTCACATTGACGGTTTTGAGTTCCGTGTCCGGGATATATCCCTCATTCTCCAACTCCCGCAGGTAATAGCGCCCGCTTTCCGTGAGATCGTCAATATAGACATAGCCCCGCTGGTCGCTCACATACTCCCCGATGGGATTCTTTTGTCCATCGTAAAGCAGGAAGTGGACGCCATAGATGCCCTTGCCTGTGGCAGAGGAAATTTTGTGGATCAGGATGCCAGAGATCGGTGCGTTGGTCACGGTGAGCTTGGTGGTTTTCCCGTCTTTCACAGTGAAATAGTGGGGGCTGTCATCCAGCTTGAAGCCTTCTGCACTCTCAGTCTCCACTGCATAGTAATTGCCGTCCTCCAGCGTCGCAAAGACGCTGCCGGTTTTCCCGGTAGTCACAGTGTCCACCAAAGCGTCATCGCTGACGCGCCGAATTTCAAAGGTGGTGTTGGGGATGCGCTCGGTCTTGTCCGCTTCATTGACTTTGATGATCTCTACGCCGCCTATGAGGGCGTTATAGAAGTAGAGATGTTGGGTATCGTCCGGGTTGATGGTCACAGTTTGGCTCTGGGTATTGGGGTCGATGGTATAGCCGGGGATGCTCTGTACCTCTGTCACGATGACGGTCCCGGCCAGGTCAGAGAGGATGATCTGACCGTTTTTGTCCGTCCAGTACAACCCGTTGCTGGACTGCTTGCCGCCCTCGGCATCCACAAAGGAGCCGTCGGAATAGGTGATCTTGAACTGCACTCCTTCCAGCGGAGTTTTCTTATCCGCGCTGGACAATTTGTGGATAATGAGGTTTCCCAGGGGCTGGTTGCGGAATTCCAGCGTGACCGTCTGACCCGCCTTGATCTGTGCTGTCTGAGGCGTATCATCCAGCAAATAGCCGGACTTGGCAATGGTTTCCTTAGCCACCAAAGTGGTGCCGGGGGCAATGTTTTCAATCAGGATACTGCCTGCACTGTCCGTAGTGAAGTAGCCGTTTCCGTTGCCTACGACTGCGCCGGAACTGTCTGTCACAAAGAACTGCACATCTGACAAGGGGGCGTGGGTCACGCTGTCGATCTTGCGGATCAGCAGGCTTCCCTTGGGGGAGTTCCCAAAGTAAAGCTGCACCACATCCTGTTCCGCGCCGCTGATATAGGCGGTTTGGGGTGCAGTGTCGATTACATGGCCGCTGTCGCTGGCCAGTTCTTCGACGATGTAAGTGCCGGCTTTCAGCCCCGTCACGGTGAAGCTGCCGTTGGCCGAGGTCTTGTAGGTCCCGATGACCGTGCCGCCTGTTCCGCTGGTGCCAGTCAAATACTTTACCTGAAATACTGCGCCCTGCACGGCCTCACCGGTCACGCTGTCGTACTTCCAGACGATCAGCGCCGAGAGAGGGGTATTCTCAAAGGTCAGTGTTTTACTGGTGCCGGACTGGATATAGACCTCCTGCGTGGCTTCCTTTATGGAATAGCCTGGAACACTCTCCAGCTCCGTCACCTTGTACCAGCCGTCACGCAGGCCGGTGAGAACAAATTGGCCATTCTCATCTGTATAGAAAGTCCCGAGGTCGTTGATCTCTCCACTGCCCGTATTGTTGCTGGCATAGGTCACGCGGAATTTGGTCCCCTCCAGCGGATCGCCGGTGACGCTGCAAACCTTGTTGACGGTCAGGCTGGGCTTTTTATGGTTTTCAAAATAGACCGTATGATCCCGATTTGACCACAGGGTCACAAGCTGCGCCGGAGCGTCCAGCAGATAGGGAGAAGGTACGGATTTCTCCGTGATCTCATAGACACCGGGCAGTAGGTTTTTCAGCTCGGCCTTGCCGCTGGCATCTGTCTTGATCTCATCCACGCTATGGCCGTCTGCCGCACGGACGGTAAAAACGGTGTTGGCAACCGGTTCACCCGTATCTGCATCATGCTTATAGACGATCAGGTTGGGCCGTTTCTGGTTCTCGATGACCAGAGTGCTGGTCTTTCCGGGGAAAAGCTCCACATGATACTCCCGCAGGTCAATGATATGATCTGCTGTGGTCACCGTCTCCCGGATGGAGTAGACCCCAGGTTCCAAATTAGAAATGCTGATCTCACCCTGGTCGTTGGTGGTTCGGTCAAGGTAGTGGCTGCCATCCTCGATTTTAGCGATGCGGAAAGTTACGCCAGACAGCGCCGAACCATCCGCACTGAGCTTGATGATCTCCAGTGTGGGCTTAATGCTGTTCGTAAAAACAAATTGAGCGTTCTCGTTGCCATCGAGCTGGATAATACGCTGTGCCTGATCGACGATATAGCCGGGACAGGATTTTTCAGTCACAACATACGCACCAATAGGCAGTTTGGAGAGGTCGATTTCACCATTCTGGTCGGTGGTAAACTCCTCCGGGCCGTAGTCCCCGGCCACAGATTTGATCTCAAAAACAGCGTTCGGGATGACCTTGGATGGGTCTGCGTTGTCCACCTTTACCAGATGGAGGCCGGGTTTCACATCGTTGAAGTACAGCAATTCCTTGATGCCGTCACCGGCGTGAAGTTCTACCTGCTGGGGAGTGGTGTCCAGAATGTGGTCATCGCTGCCAGTATCTACCTCATAGGCCAGATAGGTGCCGGGAGCGAGGTCAGTCAGCAGTATCTCGCCAAACTCATCTGTCTGGAATTTTCCCATGGAGACGGCATCCTTGAACACCTCAAAGGTCACGCCGGGCATAGCCTCCATGGTTTGGCGGTCATACTTGATAATGCGCAGTCCAGGGAGTTCTTTGTTCGTAATGGTCACATCTGCCGTTGAGCCGGAAACTACATGGATTGTCTGCACGGTATCTGTGTCAGCCAGCCAACCGGGGACGCCTGCGATCTCACGCACTTCCCACGCCCCCGGCTTTAGCTGGTCGAACACAGCGACACCCGCAGCACCGGTCTGGCGGGTCAATGTCTCTCCTGTTTCAATGTGCTTGATCTGCACCGTGGCGCCTGACAGATATTCGCCGATGTCACTGATTTTCTGTACCCGAAGATTTCCGTAGGAGTCATTATAATAGGTGACTTCTGCCATCTCGTTGTAGACCACGGTGACATTCTTAGCCGTGTCCTTGCCCAACAGGTAATAGGCCGGGGCCTCGCGCTCGATCACGGTGTAGTTTCCGCTGAGCTTCAGCGGGATCATAATCTCACCGTTCTGGTCGGTAGAGAAAAAGCCAACGGTGTCGCCATCCGGACCGATGACCTCAAACAGCGCTCCCTCAAGGGGGACGGTAGTACCGGTCTCATACTTCAGGATGCGCAGGCCAGTTTCTGGCGTCTCCTTCGGCTCATCGGCATAGCTGCTGTATGTGGAAAGGCGCTTGGTGATCGTGGGGTCGGTATCTACCATGTAATTCTGAAGTTCACCGTATTTGTTCTGTTCCGCGCACACAGCGTAAAAAATGGCATATTTATAGACATCTGTACTGAAAGAAAGCTGGTCGTTGCCGCTTTTTCCAGCTATGGAGTCCACAGGATACAACACCTTGAATTTACCGGCGTAGCCATTGCCTGTGCCGCTGGTGGTAATGGTGGTGATGTCGTTGTTGTTCATGTCCACGATCCGGGTACCAACAGGTACGCTGTCCGGATTGGTAAAAGCGACATTCACGGTATAATCGCATACCCATGTTTTGGACCAGAAGGTAAAGACCTGCTGTTTGTAGGGTTTTTCGTTAACTGTGACATCATAGGCTGTGCTGCGGTCGGGCGTGCAGGTGATTTCCGGACTTAAAATCTCACTCCATCCGGTGCCATTCGTATAGATTCTTTTTGCCGCCGCCAGGATTGCTTTTGCACGGTCCAGCTCCACTCCGGTCAGATTGGGATTGACTTTCAGATTAGCAATGGACCAATTGGGAAGCAGGTAGCACCAAAGTGCCATTTTGGTCGCATAGTAGGCATGGTACTTGTTTTCCAGCTTCAGCTCACTCAGCCCTTTTGTTGGATAGCCGTTGGCGACGATGCCCATCACCTTGGGATCACTGGACTTTTCCTCGGCCAGATACTGGATGCTCTCGCCGGGAGCCACGCTCTGCGGGACGCCTTTGGTATTGGGGTTGACGCAATAAGCCGGGATCTCACGAACACGGCCATTGCTGTCCACATGATTGTAATACGTATAGATCTGGGTGCGGATGCGGCCGTTGATGGACAGATAGGACATCTCTGTGCCGCCGTTGTAAATATCCACCTCGCCCAGCGCCTCTTCCTCTGAGGCGGCGGCAAAAGCAGCTGTGGGGAACAACCCCAGCACTGTCACCAAAACGAGGAGCAGCGATAATATTCTTTTCTTCATGAGGGGCCTCCTTGATGTGATTTGGGTAAAAGGAAAGCGGTATGCCGTTGGCATACCGCTTTGTGGATGATATTCAGTTGTCAGACAGCACGGATGTTATATTCGGTGCGCTGAAACACACCATCTTTATACACATCCCATGCTTCCATGTAGTAGGTTCCGGGCGGACAGGAATGGAACAGGTTCTCAATCTCGCTCTCACGCCAGGGCCAGAAGGAATATGCGCTGATCTCCGAAGGAATGGAAAGTTTGATACTGACTGCTGGGCTGCCCTTGCCGCCATAGGCCAGCTTTCCGTCCTTGCTGGTGTCCGGATGATTTCCGGCAAGGTTCTGGAGCGTGTACTGCATCCGCCGCGTCTCGTAAAGATTGCGGATAAAGAGATACTCGCCGCTTTCCAGTTGAAAATGCCGCACCTCAGCCGCCGGAAGTTCGATTTCCGGAAAACTGCTCCAATCACAAGTGGGCTGGGGTAATTCACCCAGCGGTCCACTGACAAAGGCGTTTTTATCCCACCGGCTTACATCGGTGATGGTATAGTCCGTCCCATCAGGGCAGCGGATCGTATCTCCAACTTGCGGAACATAGCGGGAACCATCTGTTGGCGCAACAGAATCGGCAGGCTGTTCCTCCTCATATGGTCTGGCGGTGTCGATCTCAACGGTGCGGGTGCTTCCATTCCATGCCACGGAAAAGCCCACAGCTCTGCCAATGTCCCGCAGCATAAAGTAGTTGTTTCCGTTGATGTTGTAGCCGGTCAGGGTGATGGGATTGCCGTTCAGTGTGAGTTTCTGGTCCATTTCCGAAAACGGCGTTGCCACGATCCCTGCCGCGTATGCGACACTTCCGCCAAATAGAAACCCTCCGCAAAGCAGTCCGGCAAGAAAACCGGGAAACCCCTTTTTCATACTGAAGCCCTCCTTGTTTTTATGTGCTTTCAGCATATCGGATCATCCCGCGGCTGTCAAAAAATCAGACTTCCTTGGCCTGAACGCACCAGCGGTAGGAGGGCTGGTTCATCACGCAGGTCACAAGGGTAATGATATTCTCTCCGCTGTCATGCAGCACCGAGAGGTCATCGTTGGCGATCTTTTCCACGGAATAGACCTCATAGGTGCGGATCCCCAGCTTGGTGGTCAGCTTGACGCTGTCACCCACGGACAGGGTGTGGATCTTTCCAAAGTGGTTGTTCACGCCCCGGTTATGGGCGGCGATGGCAACATTGCCCTCCCAGATGCTGGTCTCCGTAAAATGGCCCGTGCCCTTTTTCAGGGCGGCGCTGTCCGTACCTTGGTAGACCTTGACGGACAGGCCGATGACCGGGATCTTGAGGGTCCCCAGATGTCCGCCGGAATAGTAGAGGTCAGAAGTAACCGCCGTATATCCGCTTCCGCCAGAAATATCGGTATTATCCGCTGTGCCGCCGGACAATGCGGGCGGCATCACGGTGATACCACCGTCGACGCCGATACCAGAGCCGCTTGCGCCCTGATTTACCAGATTGGGCGTCAGCGGTTCTCCGGCGTTCAGTGTATAGGAGGTAGGGCTTCCAAAGGCGGGAGGGGCATAGGCGGCAGTCTTGCTCCGGTCCCGGTTGACCGGTTCCTCGGTGGTGACATAGATGGTCTCATCACTGGTAGGCTGGCCGAATAGATAATCGTCCGGAGCTCGAAAGTCATACTCCAAAGCGGAAGCAGGCATAGCAAAGGCCGCCAGCAGACAGCAGGCGGACAGCATGGCAGAGAGTCGCTGTTTCATCATTCATACCCCCGTTTCTTATTCTGATAGTGCAGATACCATTTGCGGCCAAAGTACCCGGCAGCACCCAGGATCACTGCTCCCAGCGGGATCAGTAACAGGATATAGTTAAAAGTTTTATCGCTTTCAGACCCGTCGGCCTGTGCATCCGCAGGGGAATTATCCACACCGGAGAATACCGCTGTATAGACGATGGTGTTGCAGCTACTTTTGGTGATCTCGCCGCCATACTCTGCCGTAACGGTATAGCCGGTGGTGTATTTGCTGGTGGCAGTTCCGGTATAGGTGGCCACGGCGTTATAGCGCATGGCCAGATCGTAGCCGTCCATATGGTCGGTGGCGGCAGCCTGCCAGTCCACATCTGCCAGAGTCAGCGTACGTCCGCTCTCTTCGATGGTTTTGGGGATCAGAGAGAGGTCGGGGTCGGAGAGATTGGGGTAAGTGCGTTGGGCGGACACTGTGCGGCTGCTGGTCTTGTAGCCAGCCGCTTCTACGGTGATGGAGGTGTAGTTCAGGGCAAGGATGCCGGAGTAGCCGTCCTCCGTGCTGACCTCCAGTTCCGGCTCCAGTGTCTTGATGATCTCGGCCATATCCTTGGTGCCGCTGTCTGTGGTGATGACCTCGATGTGATCCTTGGTATCCGTTTCCGTCTGGTCGTTTTTCAGAACATCCAGCAGAGTATAGGTCACACCCTCCCGGTCAAAATCCCTGGTGGGGATGGCTGCCGGGTCATCTCCGGCGGTCAGGTAGTAGACCTTCTCCAGACGATGGACACCGTTTTCCTCACTGGCGCGCACCTCTGCGGGATAGATGGGGGCAGCTTGGGGAAGAACCTGCTCCAATACACCGCTCATCTGGGCAGGATCAACAGCCGTCACCTCTGCCTCGGCTGCCATCGCCGTGCCCGTCATGCCGCACAGCAGCAGGACGGCGCAGAGCATGGAACATACTCGTTTTTTCATCATCCATTCCTCCTGTTATCTGGCAGGCCGGGACGGTTCCTGCCGCCGCTCCTGGGGCTAGATCTCCCGCTGGATCTCTCGCTGCATCCGCTGAAAGATCTGCTGCAAGCTGTCCAGAACGCCGCGCCGGTCCTGGGGCTCCATCCCCTCAAAGAGTGCGCCGACCTTGCTGGCGTCCGGCTGCTTTCCGGGGATACCAAAGCTGCGGCACAGCATATAGCCCACGCTGTCGGCTTCCAGCGCACAGTCACTGCGGGAATAGTAGGGGTATCTGCCGTGGTCGTGGAGCTTGGCGTGGACGATCTCGCGGGCCAGCGCCGCAAAGGTCTGACCATCCGTCAAGTTGGTGGATACGGTGATCTCCTGGCTGGCGGGATCATACAGGGCATCGTGATAAGTGGTGGTGCTGGTATTGACCTTAACAGGGGACTGATCCAGCAACTTGCGCAGGGCGGCGTCCATTTCAGGGGTATTCTCCTGCAAGGTCAGCTTGGGGACAGTTCCCTTTCCGGTGGTCTGGGCAATGTCAAAGACCCGCCCCACCTTGTAGCCCCGATGCTCCCGCCCATCCTTGATATAAGGGTCGGTGACACGGACCTTCATACCAGTTTCCTCCTGCTTGATGCTGCGCCCCAGGTCATTCCAGTTTTTCAGGCTGTTGATGAAAGTGATCTCCGGGTTCTGCTCCATCGCCAGCAGAATGTTGGATGCGCTGTACCGGGGATTGTCCGCCTGCACATCCAGATAGCGGAGATACGCCTGGGGCTCCATGGTGGCGGTCAGGATACCGCTCTCGGAAAGAGCGTTCAACTCGTCCCGTTCCGCTGTCTTTTGAGCCTTCCACTCCTCGGAGCGCTGCTGCCTCTCTTGAATGAAGGTGTCTAATTTCGACATAAAAACAATTCCTCCTCATCGTGTTCTGTCTGCAATGGTCTTGCTGATCTCCTTGGCAGGGGCCTCTGCACCGGCTTTCGCCGCCGCCTGAAGCGCCGCCAGCTTCGCCTTGACGGAAGGCCGTTTTTCACTCTCCGTCATAGTCGGCACGGTAGACGCTCTCGCACCAGTCCCGCGCTCCTTTGAGCTGTTCTCGAACGGAACGCGGGACTTTTCTTTTTTTGCGGCCTGTTCCGGAACAGGGGCGGGATAGCCCATGCGCTCAAAAATGCGGTTGATCTGCTTGGCGTCCCGTGCCTTTGCCATGATCTCCACAGTCCCGGTGTGTTCCACCTTGTTGATGATGGGGTAGTACAGTACGCCGTACCGCTTGCTCTCCATGTGGAAACCCTTCAAATCTTCCCGTTTGACGGAGAACACGGCAAGCTCCTCGCCGTCGTGGATCAGCCGTTTCAGATTGGTCTTGCCCGCCAGCTTTTGATTATCGTTGGCAAGGGCGATGAGCAGAGCCGCCAGATTTTTTGCCCCCAGCCCCGCCAACTTGACTGCGCTTTCGGTGATCTGGATGCCCTCGCGGACCATCAGATCGGCAGTCTCACCGCTGGTACTCATGCTGCGGTCCCTCCTTTCTCATTGGTCGTTCTTCCTCCTGTGCCTGCCTGACCTGTTCCGACACCTGCGGTATGTCCGCCTGTATCCTGCGGCATAGGGCCAGATCCCGGCGGTTCTCCCGTAGGGAGGCGGTCTTGCGGTCGATCTCCAAACTGTATTCCATTTTTTGTGCTTCATCGCTGGTCAGTCTCCTTTTTTGATAAAGTGGTCTGCGCTCTTCGGTCAGTGTCCGAATGTCCCATTCCAGAACGACGATGCGCTGCTCCAGTTCTACGGAGATAGTAATGTTCTGCTCCAGCAGATAGCGAAACTGCTGTTGATACCGCTCCAGGCGCACCACCTCCTGCCTGATAGAGAAGGGCAAGGGACGGAGCTTGGTGCGCCGGGATCTCCGCAGCAGATAGAGATAGCGGAGATACAGCGCGTGAAAACCTTTGATCTTCTTCTTTGGCAGGATGGCGATGACCCCTCGCAGCTGGTACCATTTCTGCGGCAAATGATATTGGAGCGGCCTGCCCTGGGTTCGCTGTCGGGCCAGCCGCTCCTTGATCGCCGTCTCCGTGTACCCCTCGCCCAAACTGTCCAGCCGGATGGCCCGCTTGGCTCCCGGTGGCCGGACGGTGGTGAACTTGCGGTTGGGACCGGCTTTCACGGAATAACCCTTGCGCTGCAAGAGCATCAGAAAGGTATCAAAGGTATATGCCTGTGCAATGATGCTGTCGATGTCCTCCCGAATCATCGCGCGGATGGTGGGCTTACCTGTTTGCTCTGCCTGCCACTCAGCGTAGTGCTTTCCCTTGCCCTGGGGCGTGATGACGGACAGGCCGTTTTCCCGGCACAACTCATCCGAGGTGGGGCGCACCTCGAAGAAATAGCTGCCGGGGCTGGAATGATACTTTTTTCCGTCTGTCAGCGAGACGGAATTTACGATTATGTGATTGTGCAGATGGACCTTGTCCAAATGAGTCCCCAGAACCACCTCGTATCGGTCCCCGAACATTCGGCTCACAAATTCCAGCCCGATGGCGTGAGCCTGCTCGGGCGTCACCTCGCCGGGGGCAAAGGACTGAATGAAGTGATAGCCCAGGACACCGCCGGTTTTCCCCCAGCGGCGTTTGGTGGACATCATTTCATGGTAGGCGGTCTCCGGGGAACGACACTGGATGGCGGAGGTGAAAAAGGTCTGTTCCGTCTTTTCCGGGTTTGCGGCGTAGGCCACACCTGCGTCCAGCGCGGTCTTTTGCCGGTCGGCCACATAATTCACCCGCTTGTCCAGCCTGTCACGGATGGCGATGATCTTCATAATAGCCATTCAGCAGTCCTTGACCTTATCCCAGATCTTCGCCAGCAAAGTCTCGATCATGGCAAGTTCCTCCTTGGTGGCATACTTGCGGGTGTTGACCGTGCGGGCGATCTGGTTGATGTTGTTGCCCACCGCCGAGATCTGCCGCAGCAGCTCCGGCAGTTCATTGGGCAGTCTGGCCTTGACCTCCACGCCCTCGATCAGATCCCGCAGAAACTGCGTGGTGGACAGCCCGGAAGCCGCCACCTGCTTTTGAAGATGGCGGTGCTGGGCTTCATCAAGACGGAGCAGAATAGATACCGTATGCTTTCGGATAAGCGACACTTCCTTTCAAGTGAGAATGGGGGTATTAGGGGGCTTGGCCCCTTAACAAGCGCATTTGGATAGCCAAATGCTATGCTTGCCAGGACAGCGCCGACGGCGCTCGTCCTGCTTTTACTTTGCCGAAAAAGAAATCAGCGATTTTCGCCATGCCGGTGTGTTCTCAGCTCCGCAGCTCTCTGCCGCTGCCGAAGAAGGTCGTTATAGTCCTTCGCACCGCGCGGAGGATTGTCTATGACGGTGTACCCCTCCAGCCGGTCTGAAATGGCCCGTGACGCCGCCCGCCCCACTTCATCGCTGTCCAGGCATAGCACCACCGTTTCGATATGCGGGTTGTCCTTCAGGTATTGGTCCAGCGCCAAAGGGAACTTGATCTGGCCATTCTCTCTCGGCTGGTAGATGCCTGCCAGAGACAGGCAGTTGGCCTGTCGCCAGTCCTGACCTTTGGCTTTGATGATGGTGAGGTAGGAGAGTGCGTCGATGGCGCACTCAAACACGCAGAGGGTTCCCCGGCTTCCGGCCTGCCGGGGAACGGCGAAAGAAAACCGCTTGTCACTGCCGGGAATATCACCTTTGAAAGCACTCTGGGAGAGGGTCCCCCGGAGCGCCCCGTATCGGGGCCGTTCCCCCTGAAAACCAATGAACACGCAGTTGTGATGCTCGGCATCCTCATAGAGCTGACCGTGCTTGATACAGTGGTTGATGATCTCCGGATCGATCTCTCGGCTTCTCAGATATGAAAAAACACGCCGGTTATCGGCGTGTCTGGGTGGGAACTGAAAGGAATGCGGCGAACTTTTCTCGGTGGATCTCGGCAGGGGATGGGATGTGCTTATGGGGCCGGTGATACGGGCCACGGCATCCGGCAAGGTGAGTCCCTGGACCTCCACCAGATAATCCAGCGCTGTGCTGCCGCCGATCCCGTGGGACCACCAGCACCACTTTCCGTTGGATATCTTCAGGCTATCATGGGTGCTGGTGGTATAGGTATTGCCGCTGAAATGCACCAGCTCCTCCGGTTCATGAAGCCGCAGATAGGTCAGCAGGTCCATCTCTCGGGCTTGGGCAAGCTGGTCCTTGGACACATAGGGCATGATTTATCACCTCCTCCGGGCATAAAGAAAGGCACGAACATTTCTGTCCGTGCCTCTTCTATCTTCCGATTTCAGGAAGATGAAACTGTATAGTATTTCTGATTGCGGCTTTTGGGTTTTTCTGGGATCGTCATAGCCAGTGTTCCGCACTCCAGCAATGGCTTTACATAGTGCTGCATCGCATAAAATGTTGTTTTGACACCCAAATACTCCGCAATCTCATTCCGGCTGCGAGGCGTTCGACAAAAATCTTCCAAGGTGTCAAGCGTTCTCTCCGCAACAGGTTGGCGGGTGGGTTCCTGGGGCACAGCTCCGTTATAGAAAATAACCACAAATTCGTTACGACGGTTTTCAAATTTCGGCTCCGGGAGACCGTGCTCCCGCAGAGTACGACGCATCGTAGGAATACCGGAATACCGATGCTCGGCGCTGGTCAATGTTTCTGCCATGACAGCCAATGCGGGATTGCGCAGATCTGGCTTTGCGATGCCGAGCTGCTCCACGCTCATGCGGCCATACAGGCTCCCAGGGCTGTGGATCTCCAATCTATCGGAGAAAAAGTCGATTTGAACAGGAGTGCCCTCCGTGTGGATACTATAATCACGGTGGATCAGAGCATTGAGGATGGCCTCTCTGATGGCATCCACCGGATACTCTGTTTTATCTCTTCGCGCGCCGGTATCAGGGTCAATAATTGTCCGGATTTTCATATTGCGCTTGCAGAAACTGAGCGCATCTTCAACCATAACTGGGATTGTGCCTTCGATTCTCTTGTTGTCGATAAAACGTGCTGCGTCAGAGTCTATATCACCGATTTCTGTACCCGGAACAACGACCGCCGTGATAGCAAGCTGAGGGAAATACCCCTGGGGATAAATGCAGAAATTCATGATAGATGCCAATGTCGGTATATTGTTTCTGGTCAGGTTCAGCATTTCTTGCGCCTGTGCCAATGTGAGTTGAGAAAAACCGGGACGCTCTATGCTCTTTTGGCGGACATAGTCCTGAAGCTTGTCTTGATCCAACATATCCAGAGAAGCGCGTTCTATAACACGCTCATCATCGTGGAGGTGCTTGCGAAATGACTCAAAGCTATATAGTTCATAATCTGTCATAGGGAGATCGGCATCCCCTACACGGATAAACGCACCTTTCGTTCTGCCAGCCCCCCGATAATAGCAAGGTCGCTCAGAAATATCCAGAGACGGAATCTCGGCAGCGCAAATACTTTTTCCATCTATCTCCGCAAGGCTAAACACTGCACGGACTGGCGGCTCCATTTGCAAGCACTGCTCGGTCACTTTCTTTTGAAGGTCCTGTGGGTCATAGATACCAACGATTTGAAAATCTGTTCTTTCATCAAGACCGAATAGGAGAATGCCACCATAATCCTGATTGGAAAAGCTGGATAGCGTATCATACAGTCTTTTGGGACAATCAATGTGGGCAGCTTTCACTTCGATTGTTTGCTCTTCTGATTTTTGTTTACAAACTTTCTTTGCTAATTCGATCAACTCTTCGGTCAACATACTAACACCTCCTTTAATTAAACTAATTTTAGCAAAGGCACTTTGAAAAATCAATCATTTTTTGCAAACATCAAACAAAACAATCTAACTTTTTCGGCTATTGCACTTGCTCCTTTGATTTGTGGATGACATTCTTTGAAATATCACAGTCAAAATCAGTACACCACGCATTTTCGGCTTTAGAAAGTGCTGTTTCAGCTATCGGATTTTTTCCGATTGGCGCACTTTGGACTGGGGTTTATGGCCTTTCTCCAGCTCTATTCGCAAAAACCCCTCCATCGCCAGATTGACGATTCCCGGATGGACCGAGTTCCTATATCGGTCAGCAAAGCCCTGATACCGCACCCGCTGGTCATGGAACCGGGCCGTCACCTTCCGCGCCGGGGGATAATATCGGCCATCGCTTGGGCATTGGGCTATGGTGCAGGAGAGAACGAACATACATCGTTCCAGACCATATGCCTTTACCCATTCCTGCAGGAACGCCGAAAAACGCCCTTCGGCATGAGCCAGTCCTACGCGATGCTCAAATGTACGATTACATTCTTCATTTCGCAGATGATTGGCTTTCCACTCATAAAGCTCGTCAGCTTCGTGTGCATCGTCGAAACTCTTATCAAACATTGGTGCAGCAGGATCTGAAAACCGTTCCTCCGCCTTGTGCCGCAGTATATCGGAGGCACAATATTCTATCCCTTCGCGCAGGACCTCCATCTCATTTGTGTCCCGATCACACCAGCTGCTATACAGTTCAGCCATCGTATCGGGCATTTCCAGCAGCGTTTGAAGCTGCCGGATCGTCAAAGTGGTGGAATCTTCGAGCAGACACAGCACATTTTCCCGGTATGCGATCTGATAGGCGTTCTCAATGATCTCACCCACCGGGCGGGTCTGGAGCTGCGCCAAATAGGCTGTATTTTCCGCTTTCATTTTGTCATACAGTTGTGTTTCAAGCTGTTCGCGTAATTCATCCGCCAAATCAAATACCTCCTACCTCGTCAGTCCTGCCCGCAAACGGTGGGCATAGTTGTCGGCGCTGTACCTCGTCATATACGCATTTTCGCTGCGTCTGGGGGCGTTCAGATCCACGCCGTCGATGCGACGGTCCGTGGGACCATCCAACACCTCCTCCACGGGAAACAGCCTGAATTTTCCACCGCAATGCAGTTTCCCGCCAAAAATGCCGCCCAATGTGTGAAAGCACCGATCTCCGCATACCCAGAGCAGCTTTGTTCCTGCTGGCAGTACGCCAAAAGGCTGTTTCAGGATAATGACAGAGCGCGGCTTCGCCCCGGCTACCTCGTAATAACCCTCCTGTTCTGCCTGTTCATAGGCGCGGATCAGCTTGTTGAAATGACGTTGCGGCTCCACATAGAGCCAGCTTTCCTGATAGCCCATTTATCGTTCCCACTCCTTTTCTCTTGATTTTTTTGGCGGTTCCGGTTCAACTTCCGGCTGTTCCTTGTTATCCATGTTCAGCAGGGCGTTCAGTTCCTCCAGCCGTGCCGTTTTGATCCGCAGCTCATTCTCCCGGACAAAGGGCTTGTCCACCTCGGCCTTGGCGGTTTCCAGTTGGGTTTGCAAATCGTCCAGCCGCTCCCGACAGGTCTGTTCCTTCACGGGAAGGGTCTCCAGCAGATTGTCCATGCGCTGGAGGTTGCCAAACACATCCGTGCCCAGCGTCACCATATGGCGGAGCTGACCTATCATAGTCAGGCGGTACTCCTGGGCGAAGCTGTCAAAGGACAGTTCCAGCGTCAGGCCCCGGTAACTGCCCACCAGTGTCGGCTCCGGAGAGAGCATATTCTGGCACAGGGCCAACAGCGCCCCGCCTGCTTCTTTCTTTTCGGCATAGTCCGTCCCCGCCAGGGTCATGGGGGAGAATCCGTCCGTATTGGGGCTGGTATGCTCCTTCACTGTGGCAATATCTGTCCCATATCCCGCCAGTCGTGCCTTCGTTTCCGCAATGTCCCTGGGGAAGGTCTTGGCGATGGCGTCCTCCAGCGCGTATCGCTGACTCAAATGGTTGGCCTTCAGCAGCTTCAGACGGGACACCTCAATGTCCAGGTCCATCTTTTCTTTGATCATGGGGTTGCCGCTGGCCAGTGCCTTGATCTCCGCATAGGAGAGCGCCTGTTCGTCTACATCCTCGGCGGACCGGACCGGACTTTTGCTCGTCATGATCTGGCTGATAAATTTCTGCTTGCTTTCGACCAACTGATAGAGATAGGCGTCAAAGGTGCCCTCGGTGACATAGCTATAAATATCCACCTCTGGATTTTCGTTGCCCTGGCGGATGATGCGCCCCTCCCGCTGCTGAAGGTCCGAAGGCCGCCAGGGGCAGTCCACATGATGGAGCGCGATCAATTTGTGCTGGCAGTTGGTGCCTGCGCCCATGCGGGCCGTACTGCCCAGCAGAACACGCACCTGACCGGCCCGGACCTTGGAAAACAGGTCCTTCTTCTGGGCCTCAGATTTGGCGTTGTGAATAAAAGCAATTTCCTCATCCGGGATACCCATGGACAACAGCTTGTCCCGGATGTCGTTATAGACGCTGAACTCGCCGTTGTCCTTTGGGGTGGACAGGTCGCAGAAGATCATCTGGGTGGAGCGCTGACCTGCGGTGCGCTGCCAGATCTCGAATACATTCTCGGCGCACTTGGCAGACTTGCTGTTCGGGTCATCCGGCAGCATGGGGTTGACCAGCCGCTGGTCCAAAGCCAGCTTGCGGCCATCATTGGTGATGAGCAGCATATTGTCCACGCTGCTGTCCACCTCCCGGTTCCGGACCCTTTCCGCCCGCTTTGCCAGGGAAGCCACCATGTCCTTTTGGTAGTCAGAGGGCTTCAGAGCCACATTATGGTAGTGGGCAGTTGGCACCGGCAGGTTCAGCATATCCGCCGTCTGGATGTCCGCCACATTTTTGAATACACTCATCAGTTCGGGCAAGTTGTAGAATTTTGCGAACCGGGTCTTGGCCTGGTAGCCGGTGCCTTCCGGGGACAGCTCAATGGCGGTGACAGTCTCGCCATAGTTGGCCGCCCAGGCGTCAAAATGCTGTAAGCCCTGTTCCTGCAAGGCGTTCATCTGGAGATACCGCTGGATGGTGTAAAGCTCCACCATGCTGTTGGAAATCGGAGTTCCGGTGGCAAAAACAATGCCGCGACCTCCTGTGATCTCGTCGAGGTAGCGGCACTTCATAAACAGGTCTGAACTTTTTTGGGCTTCTGTCTGGGCGATGCCCCCCACATTACGCATTTTGGTGTAGAGGAACAGGTTCTTGTAATAATGGCTCTCATCGATGAACAGCCGATCCACGCCCAGTTCCTCAAAAGTCACCACATCGTCCTTTCGGCTCTGGTCGTTCAACTTTTCGATTTTGGCCTCAATGCCTTTGCGGGTTTTCTCCATCTGTTTGATGGTAAAGTTCTCCGCTTTTTCCCGCTTGGCTTCACTGATGCCCATGAGAATTTCGTCCCGCTGCTGTTCCAGAATGGCTTTCTGCCGCTCTACACTCATGGGGATCTTCTCGAATTGGGAGTGGCCGATGATAACTGCATCATAGTCCCCGGTCGCGATACGGCCGCAGAACTTTTTGCGGTTCTTGGTTTCAAAATCTTTCTTGGTGGCAACCAGAATATTGGCCGCCGGGTAAAGCTGCAAGAATTCTGTGGCCCACTGTTCCGTCAAGTGGTTGGGCACCACAAAAAGGCTCTTTTGACAAAGCCCCAGACGTTTCGATTCCATGGACGCCGCCACCATTTCAAAGGTCTTGCCCGCCCCTACCACATGGGCCAGCAGAGTGTTGCCGCCGTAGAGAATATGGGCGATGGCGTTGACCTGATGGCGGCGCAGGGTGATCTCCGGGTTCATACCGTCAAAGGAGATGTGGCTGCCGTCATATTCCCGTGGCCGGTTGGAATTGAACAGAATATTATAGGCTTTGCAGACCCTCTCCCGGCGGTCCGGGTCTTTCCAGAGCCATTCGGAAAAGGCCTCCTTCAAAAGTTCCTGCTTGCTCTGGGCGATGGCCGTCTCCTTCTTGTTCAAAACCGCTTGCTTTTTCCCATCAGCATCATACACATAGTCGGAGATACGGACATCTTTCAGATTCAGGCTGTCCTCGATGATCTCATAGGCGTTGATGCGCTTGGTGCCATAGGTGTTGATGGCCTTGACATTGCCCCTGTCCTTGCTTTTGCCCTCAATACGCCACTCGCCGGTGATCTGGGAATAGTGGACCTGAATACCCCACTGGGCGCTGCGGGGTGTTCCCAGCGTCTCAAAGATAAATTGGCGGTAGTAGTCTGGCTTCAGCCATGTAGCGCCCAACCGGACGGAGATCTCACTTGCTGTCAGGTCCGTGGGCTGCACCTGGGTCAGAGCATCCACATTGGCCTGATACTTCGGATCGCTGGCTGCAAACGCCTGCACATACGCCAGTTTCTTCCGCACATTACCGGAGAGATATTCGTCTGCCGGAATGTACTTGTCGTTGACGCCCTGCTCATAGTCCGGGTTCAGGAATACCACGCCGGACAGGTCGGCAAAAAGCTGTTCCTCGCTCTTGCCGGTAAGCTGTTCCATGTACTCCATGTCTACCCGTGCCTTTTCGCCTATGGACAGAGCCAGACCCTCTACCGCAGTGTCCACGTGCTCAGCGGGCTTATGGCTGCGGATGGTGCGCTTGGTGAACAGATCAGCCTTGCGCGCCAGTTCGCCATTTTCGTTCAGAACCTCCAGCGAACACAGCAGGAAGTAAGAGCTGTCCTCTGAGAATGCGATGGCATTGCCGCGCGAGTTGATAAGCCCATATTCTCTGGTAAACCGATCATAGAGGGTGTTCAGCTTGGCTTGCTGTGCTTTGATCTCTTCATCGGGGTAGTCCTCGGTCTGATACTCCAGCAGGGTCCGCACACAGTCCCGCAAGGCAATCATCCCCCGGATGCGGCTCTCGGCGGTCTTGCTTACTTCTACCGGGTCCATCCGGCTGTTCTCCCTATAATAGAGCTTGCCATCCACTAAGGTATAGGAGAAATTTCGGACGGTGGGGTCAGCTTCAATGGAGCGATCCTCGCCGCCCAGTTCCTCTGTGCGCTCATAGTCGGTGATCTCTGCATGCATGTTCTGAATGGCATTGGAAAGCAGGGTGTTCAGATCCTGCTCCGGCAAGGGGGCGCAGGTCGGCTCCGGCCCATAGGGACCGGACACCATCTTCATCTCGCCCAACACCATGTCCGGGTGGTCGATGAAGTAGCTGTTCATCTGGATGCCGTTTTCATCGGTGGCCAGATGGACCCATTCCGGTTCAATATCCACCATTCTGTCCCGCTTCTGGAGAAACAGAATGTCCGACACCACCTCAGTACCGGCAGCGGCCTGAAAGGTGTTGTTGGGAAGCCGAATGGCCCCCAGCAGGTCGGCCCGCTGTGCGATGTATTTCCGGGTGCTGCCGGTGCGCTTATCCATGGTGAAGCTGGAGGTGACAAAAGCGATGACGCCGCCGGGACGCACTTTGTCCAGCGTTTTGGCGATAAAATACTCATGGATGGGCAAATTCAGCCGGTCATACCGCTTGTCCAATACCTTAAACTGGCCGAAGGGGACATTGCCGATGGCCACATCAAAGAAATTGTCTGGGAAGTCCATCTTCTCAAAGCCCCGGACACTGATGCTGGACTGCTGGTAGAGGTTCCGGGCTATGATGCCGGACACATCATCCAGTTCTACGCCGTACAGCTTGCTGCCCGCCATGCTGTCCGGGAGCATACCGAGGAAATTGCCGGTGCCGCAGGCTGGCTCCAGGATATTGCCCTGTGAAAAGTCCATGCGCTCCAATGCGGCATAAATAGAGCGGATCACAACGGGTGGTGTGTAGAAAGCTGTCAGGGTGGATTCTCTCGCGGAGATATATTCCGTGTCTGAGAGCAGGGCTTTCAACTCAGCGTACCGACTATGTTTTGGATCAAAGCAGTCTGCCAGACCGCCCCAGCCCACATACCGGGCCAAAACCTGCTGTTCCTCTGCTGTGGCAGGGCGGTTCTCTGCCGCCAGTTCATGCAGCAGGTGGATGGCGGCTACGTTGTTGGCATACCGTTCGCTGGGGGTGCCAACACCCAGCAGGTCATCTGTGATGCGGTAGTTGATGCCGCTTGCATAGAGCGGAGCGGCAGCATCCAGCCGCTCTTTCTTTCTCGGACCGGTCAGTGATGATGGCGGCTTTACCGTTTCTTCTCGCTCGGGTTCCGTAGGGCCATCCTCTTGCCGTTCCGGTACTGCCGTTGGACGATGGGATAGCAAAGCTGTTTCGGCTTCCTCAAAAAAGGTGAAACCTCCGGCGGTAGATGCGGCAAAGTCAGTCTGTGGGTCATAGCCATAGAGATCATAATACTGGCCGTTTGGATACTGTGTGATGGCGATGCGCTCATCATCCGTTTGGTAGGTGGCTATAATGTCTGCCGGTTTGGGAGTGTGCTCCTGTTCAGTTTTGACTGGTTGCTGAAATTGTCCATCATGCCGGTGGTTGAACAGGCTGAAACTGCCCGCGGCATATTGGGAAAGCTGCTCATGAGCCTTTTTTCTGGAGTCGTAGCGGCGGTCCCCCTCATCTGTGCCGTCCAGCAGAGCGGTCAGTGCCGTCAACATCTCCCGAATCCTTTCAGGATCAGTCAACTGCTCCCGGATCAAAGGAATGGCCTCGTAGAAGTCCGCAGCAGCAGGGTAAGGGCGCGGGATCTCCGCTGGCACGTCATAAAAGCCATGGTAAACGATGCGAGCCAGCCGCTCCGCTTCATACTCCGGGATCTTGTCGATGGCGTACTCTCCGGGGAATCGTTTTTGGGCAATCAAACGCTCATAGGTCTTGACCACATTGGGGATGGTGAGCCGGACAGTATCGTAGTCCTTTCTGCCATATTGCCTGCGGATCTCCAGCCCCTTGTGGGTTTTTGTATAGTCATATCCATCCCATGAACTGCCGCTGCACTCCCCAAAGCTGGCCTTGATAAACTTCTGGTGTTCCTCCGAGGAATGGGTATAGCAGAAGTGGGAATAGACACTCAGCCGATTCTCTACACTCCCACCGAGAAAATACTGGTCGATCTCGTCCTGGGTGATGAACATTTTACACTGGCGCAGAAAATCGGGCTGAGCTGTGAAGCTGCGCTGGGGCAGATCCAGTCCGTCCAGCACGATGCCGATCCGGTGCGTGTTGTACTGGGACGGTCGGAAATGCATGATGCTGTGATCCTGCTCGTATGCGTTCAAAAAAGCGTGGTACTCTGCCGCCAGAGCGGTCAGTCCACCCTCGCTTTTCGCAAAGGTGGCCATATCTTCATCCAGCTCCGGATACCCCTTGGGCTGGTCATGGATGGCGCGTGTCTGGGAGAACAGACCCAAGTCCCGCCCCTCCTCGCTCAGATCGCGGGCCGTCATCAGCAGCGCATCTGCCATTTCCATCAACACATTGTCCGATGCCTGTTCCAGCTCCGATGCAGACAGGAACGTCCCAGTCTCCAGCAGCTCCAAAATGCGCGCCGATACCTGTTCCCATATGATCGTGGTGCGGTCATAGCCCGTTCGGACACTGGTGCCGCAGGCCAGCTGGATACCATCCTCCTGGAACCAAACGGCATACTTGCGGCCATCGTGTTCGATGCCCCGGCCGTTATTTACACTAAATTCCCGGCGCAGAAAATCCACGTTTTCTTTTTCGGGATGCTCCCGCATATAGAAGGCCGCCACGCGGTAGGCACTGCCATAGCTGTTACCCGCTGTATAGAGGGCTTTGTCAATGACCATCTGGGGCACCTGCCGGGGCGGGAATAAGGTGGGCTGTGCATCCTCCGTTTCATAGAGCGTAACCTGCCCAGCCACACCGAAAAAGGAAAGCTGCTCAGTCATTACGGGGGCATTTTGCAGTCCCAGCTTGATTTTGTATTCGCCACGCTCGATGAGGCTTTCCGTCATTTCGGTAACGACACCCCAGGAAAAAACGGATTCCGAAGTGCGGGAGAGGTAACTGCCCTCCCACATTAAAAGTCCGTCCTCCTGCTTGTGATAGCCCACCCGCACATCATCCGCCAGAACCTCCGTCCAGACATCCTGATAGGCCTTTTTGATGAAGTCCGTGCGCTTGGAAAAATCCTTTTCCGTCTGGAAGTAATTGAAAATATCCTGCCGCTTGGCAGTTCGGCTTTTATCATCCAAAAGGATGGCTTCCATCAGATGGATATCCAAAAACGCCGGAAGCACATCACTTCCGGCGTTTTCTTCATCATCATTCAGCTGTAAATCAGGTCGTTCAAGATCAGTTCCTCCGCGCTGTGCCGGAGGTTGTTCATCAGCCCCGTCCACCGCACCGGGTCGGTGGCTTTCAGTTCCTCCGTCACGCCCTCGGTCTGGGCCATCTGCTGGACGGTCTGCTCCACCATCCTTCTGGCGCTCTCCTCGATCTCCGCCAGATGCTCCGCCAGCTTGCCGCTGGTCTTCAGATTGATGTAGAGCACCCTGCGGTGCTTTATCAAATACTGCCGCCGCAGCTCTGCGTACTTGCCCAGATGTACCTCCGTCTCCTGGGGCAGTAGCAGGTTCGGGATCTGAAAGCCCTCCTGCATCCTGTAAGTGATCTCCATGCTGGACACTCCTTTCCTCATCAGTATTTTTTGCTTCCTTGTCTGTATCATATTGGATTTGACTCTGATTTGCAAAAAACTGCTCCCGTTGCGCCTGCATCACCGTGCGGCTGATCTCCCGCAGGCCCATCTCCGCAATATCGCTGGTGGCGATGCCCAGTGCGTTGATGGTGGCAGGGGTGTTGAAATCATAGACAGTGCTGAAATCTTCCGGGAAAAGATAGCGGTCTGCCGGGATGGATAGCCGCGTCATCAGCATATAGGCGATACTGGCCTCCAGTGCCTTGCGGTAAGAGACCTCTACATTGAGATCATCCAGTTCCTCCAACAGACTGTCCTCACAGCAGTCCCGGAGATCCCGCAGATAGTCCGGCAAATTGTCTGCCACCGCATTGTGGCTGGCCGAGCGTACCGCCTCCGCCAGTGTTTCTTTCTCGGCAAGGTCACCGAAGGTGTTTTCCAACGTCTCAATGACTGCCGGTTCAAAGTCCACATTCATTTTCCAAATGGGCAGCGGGCGAGCGCGTCTGGTCTCATGCGTGTCCGACACATCGAAATAGAGTTTAAGCAAACTTTTCCCATCATCCCCAAACACAGCGATGCTTTTAGCTCCGCGGTTGACCCAGCGGCCAAACTGCCGGTTCCAGCGGTTCATTTCCAGAACCGCTGTCGCGTCCGGGCGCTGGGCGTAGATCAGGATCTGCTCATCAAAAGGACATTTGTAGTTGTAACAAGCTGCACGGAGAAAGCCGGTCCACCGTTCATAGCTGCCGGTGACACGCAGCAGCGTCTCCTGATACAGCTCGGTGATGAATTGATATTTGTTGGCCAAATGGATACCTCCTTATCAGCGTTTCGGCCGATGGCGCTTTTTTGTCGTGACGCGGGAATTCTTTTTCGGCACGGTGCGTGATCGTTCACGCTCCTCCTTGTCATAGCAGTAGATGTAAAAATTATAGTCTC
Source organism: Intestinimonas sp. RTP31139st1_F5_RTP31139_211217 (assembly GCF_040226735.1). Lineage (NCBI taxonomy): Bacteria > Bacillati > Bacillota > Clostridia > Eubacteriales > Intestinimonas > Intestinimonas sp. RTP31139st1_F5_RTP31139_211217. The sequence goes on from NZ_JBCOAQ010000012.1 coordinate 74,643, forward strand.
CTCTCTGCGGAAAGCAGCGGAGCATATACTGGAACCGATTTGTTTCAATATGAAATCCGTGGGATGGTAGAATTGCGCCGGAAATTTCGGACTGGGAACCATACAATGCGCAGAAGCCTTTCAGGGCGGATAAATCCTTCAGTGGGGAGCAGCCCTGCCGCAGTCAATCCACTACTCGCTGAAGATCCTCCTTAAACGCAGCCCCGTTCAGCCGATCTCCCTGATGAGGCCACCACGTTGTATAAAACTGCCGCCCACTGCCAAAGTCCCCACGTAGATGGCCGATGCAGCCATTTTGATTGTCTGCCGCCTCATCCTGTGAGAAAAACAGTCCGGTATCCCGCCGCTCGAACACTTTCAGAGATGCAATATCCCGTTCGGCAGGAGGGTGGCTTCTGAAAAAATCCTCAATACCGATACGGTGCTTATCTGAAAAGAAAAAGTCCTCATATTCCAGACTCAACCTACCGTCGGGGTCCAACTGGAACGGTGTGCTTGTCAGGATACTGCCATAGAAGTTGACCATGATCCCAGAAGCCAGTTGACAGGGGATGCCCCAATCCTCATCTGTGTGGCGCAATTCATAGCAATGCAGTCCCTCTGGCACGGTATCTTTATGGATGCGCCAGTCCGTAAACAGGGCTGGCGTGTCCAGTATACTTACTTCTTCATAAACAAGGCTCGTCGCATCTTTTCTCTCCACGCTTCCGTCTCCTTTCCTCCTCCAATAGCTTTATCGCGTGTTCCCGTGCTTTGTATGCCTGTTCCACGGTTTCTGCCGCAATTTGGGGGTTATCCTGATTACGGATAGCGATGTTGGCAAGATCAATGATAAATTGCAGGTATTCAATACGCCCCTGGGGCGAGATGGAGAGATATTCAAAAAACAGTTCGTTCATCTGACTCCACCCCGTTTCTCCAACTCCAACCGTCGTGTGATATTTTTGACCTTATCCCTGATCCAGGGCGGGATATGCTCCGGGCGCACAACGCCTAGGATGTCGCTGCGCTCCCAGCGGCCACAGGTGCGCCCGGTGTAAATATTGATGCCGAACACGGCTCGTCCCTGTGCCTCGGCTCGTGCGCCGTTCCCGCTGGTGACATAGATGAGCTGCCGGTCACAGCGCCGGTATTCATGCCGGAGGGAGCCGGGCTTGACTGCTACAACTTTATCCAGGAAGTCCCCCTGCTCATCTAAGGGGTAACACTGTTCGGCTGTCAGCGGGGTCAATGGCACTTTGACCGTCTTGCGCTCGGCAATGACCGCTTGGACCTGATGTTGCAGCCGCTCAGCATAGACGGTCATAATATCCAGATAGTCCTCGCTGACAACGACATCTGTGCAGTTACCTAAAATTTCATTTTCCACATAGAAACCGCACATATACTGGTTGTCGCTATAAACGCCAACAACAAGCTCCCGTGCGCCGATATGGGTGGACTGGATCACCTCGTATTCACCGATCATGCGTTCTTCATCAAACATTTTCGTTACCTCTCAGGCTCATTTTTTCGTTTTTTCTTCTGGGTCCTCTGCTGCTTGTCCCCTTCCTGAATCCGCTCTTCCAAACTCTTGGGCGGCTCATCGCCAAAGGAGATCAGGATATTGCGGGGCGGTACACCACGGAGCATATCCTCTGCCTGCTCAATAGCTTTGGGGTCGTTTTTCTTCTGATTCATGCTGTCCTCCTTGCCGGAATGATCAAAAACAGAGACTTGGGCGTCCTCTGCCGCAAATCTCTGCTCCAATCCCCCCACTGTCCAGTTTGCCTTGAATTGTCCCAAAGGATTATGCCCAAATTGGGCCAGCGCCCGTTCATCCATTTCCCGCAGCTTTCGCCATAGCTCTGGATGGTGGTGCCGCAACTTCCGCAGTTCGTCGATTCGCTGGAGGGGACAGCACCAGCAGGAACAGCGGTGATAGATCTCATAGAGACCGCCCCAGTTATATCCCCGGTCGTAACAGATCTGGAGCGCCTCTTTTTCGGTGATGCCCCAGTCTACAAGCGGGTATCTGTCATGCTTGATACGCTTCGGCTCGTCTGCGGCGATGCCAACATAGTGGAGCGCGTGATATTTGCCCTTTAACCGATTGACCTCCTTGGTAATGAGATGGGTCTTGAGCTGTCCCGTACACCAGCGTACTTTGACACCGGGCCAGCCATTGCCATAAAGAGAAACACCCAGCCGTTTCCTGTTCTCAATGGAGGACTGCTTTTGTTTCGGCTCATCAAACATCAGCCATTCAAAGCCTTTGGGATGCCGAAGCGTAGTCAGGTGGATACCGCGTTCTTGGAACAGATAGCCGTCCATTTTGTCCAGATGCTCGTACATTTCCGGAAATTCCATGCCGGTGTCTGCGGTGAGTACAGCATCAATAGGCATATCCTTCTCGATCATCAAAAGGAGCATGGCTGTGCTGTCCTTGCCTCCGGACAGGGAAACCGCATGGTATTCTTGATTGTTGAATGCCTAACACCTCCATTCTGGGCATAAAAATACCGCCCGTGTGTACGGACGGTGCTAACGCGCTGCTTCCTGTCTGCGGCGCTCGGTGCGCTCCAGCAGGTCCAGAGCCTTATTGATACGGTCTTTGATCTGCTGGGGCGTCATGTGGTTGGGAAACCGCTTCTGTACCCATTTGCCATCCAGCGTGATCTTATGCTCCAGAGGCTTTTCCTCCCACATGATGAGGTCGATGATGTTGTCCTCCAGCTTGCCCTCGGCGCTCAACTCCTTCAAGCGCCTGGCTTGTCCAACAGAGGGCGAGACCTCATCACGCTCCATGACCAGCAGCAGGTAGGTTTGTTCTTTTTCGGTCAGGTGGGAGATGAAGTCGGCTGCCGGGACAAATTTTAGACTACCGTTGTCCACCTGTTCCAACAGCGCGGGGATGAGCTTTGTCAGCCGCACATATCGCTGAATAGCGGTAACATTTTCATTGACCTGTTCGGACAGTAGTTTTACAGATGTTGTTCCTTGCAACTTCTCTCCATTTTGGAGAGAAGTCAAATCTGTCCGTTGTCCCTGTCGCCTCATGGCATCCAGCTTCAGCTTATACGCTTTGGCCTTTTCGCTGGGCAGCAGGTCCTCGCGGTTGATGTTCAGGTCCACCACCAGGATGTCTGCTTCCTCATCCGTGTACGGACGAACAATGACAGGTCGGGTATCCATCCCCACCGCCCCAGCACAGTAATTGCGCCGGTGGCCTGCGACGATCTCATACCCACCCGCTTCCCGTGGGCGAACGATCAGTGGGTCCATAATGCCGAACTTCTCGATGCTGTCCATCAGCCGAACGAGGTCTGCCGTGGGCCGTTCTATGGCGTAGGGCTGTCTGGCATAGGGAAAGACCTGCTCTGCCGGGACAATCAACACCTGCTCCAACTGGTCAGCCTGCCGCTCCTCCTCGGACTTGAACAGGTCATCGAACTTGGTCAGTTCGATGTTTTTTAGGCTGCTTGCCAATCTTCATCACCTCCCGTGTCAGATTTTCATAGGCCAGCGCCGCCTTGCCGCTGCGGTCATGCTCATAAATGCTCTTATTTTCCACACTGACCTCTGCTGCCCGGATAGAACGGGGGATCTCACTGGAAAATACCCGTCCGTCATAGGTGCGGCGAAGCAGAGCACCAATGTCTCTGGAGAGTGTGGTGCGGCTGTCCACCATCGTCAACAGGATGCCGTCGATCTCAAGAGCTGGATTGAGCTGGCGCTTGACACGAGCCACGGTTTTCAGCAGTTGCTCCAGCCCTTTGGCCGGGAGATAGTGGGCTTGAACAGGAATGATCACGCTGTCTGCGGCGGTCAGGGCGTTAATGGTCAGCATCCCCAGAGAGGGCATACAGTCGATGATGGCGTAATCGTAGCGGTCAGCCACAGTGGAAAGATATTGCCGCAGCACCGTCTCCCTGCTCATGGTGTTGACCAGTGTCACCTCCATGGCGGACAGCTCGATGTTGGCAGGCAGCAGATGTACGCCCTCCCGATGCTCCAGAATGCCCTCGTCGGGAGCGATGGGTTGATCCATGATGATCTTCCCCATCAGGTCGCCCAGCGTGGGAGATAGCTCATCAGGCTGGGGCCAGCCCAGCATCTGTGTCAGATTGCCTTGGGCATCGGCGTCGATCAGCAGGACTTTTTTACCTTGCCGAGAAAGACCAATACCCAGGCTGGCGGCTGTGGTAGTTTTCCCCACGCCGCCCTTTTGATTTGCAAGTGCGATCGTTTTCAACAGGACACCTCCGTTCATCAAAAAAGGGGCCTCTCGGCCCCCTGTCTATGCGAGTCAGTTATTCTTTTTCGGTCAGTATTCTTTCTCACTCAATCAGTTTAACTCTATCAGTCTTATTAGATTTCGATTTTCGGATGTCTGGTCTTTCGATAAACGAAACTCTTGATTTTCGATTTCCGAAAGTCTGAACTGGGCAGACTTCTCCCGTCATCCTCTGATTTTCGATAATCGAAAGTCTGGAACTTCGATTTTTCAAGCCTGTTCTTTTCCGGCAAAGTTTTTGACATAGATGATAGACGGCTTACCCTGTCCCTGCCGGACGCGCTCGATCAGGCCAACACCCTTTTTGCTGTCCAGCTCAGCCAGCAGGCGGGTGGCTTTCTCGCTCTTGCAGTAGAGCAGTTCCATCACCTCATCCACAGTGAAGAAGATATAGACGCGGCCCTGAGCGTCCAGCCATCCATTCCGTAGAGACAGACTCATGCGGTCCAGCATCAGCCCATACAGTAGCTTGGCATCGGCGGATACGCCCCGGAAGCGTTCATCCGTCACCAGCAGCTTGGGAATGCGGTAAAAGGAAAACTGGTCGGCCTCATAGCCGTAGTAGTAAGGGAAAACGCAGGATAACATAGACAAACACTCCTTAACAGGTCACTATATGATAAAAAGGACAGTGATCTGCACTTTGCAATACAGATGCCTGTCCTTCATATTTCCATGTATTAAATTGTTTGGAACGCAGTAGTGGGCAAGAATTCATTTTCCTGCGCAGAAGATCTCTTGTTTCGGGCGGGATTAAACCTGTCCAAAAGCTCGTTGATCTGTTCAGCCGTCGCAATGACTATCTTCAAATCGTAGGTCGCATAATCAAACCTGAACTCTACCTGCATGTTCCATTGCTGATTACCCATCCAAAAAACTCCTTCATATCAAGGTGTCGGATAGGTGCGTAAGGCTCATACATGGGCTAAAATTCCAACGGCCAGTCTCCTCATATCCGCTCTCCATATCCTCAAGTCGTCTTCCTTATGATATCATTCCCCGGTCCGTGAATCAACCGGGTTATCCACGGCGCAAAAAATGGACCGGCGCCGCAAATGCGGCGCCGGTCCATTTTTCAAAACCCTTCCTGGGGGCTCTTTTTCCGGGAAACGAGCTCAGACGCAGGACCTATTTGGAGACCGGCGATATGCCCGGCAAGGCCGTATTCAAACGAGCCCTAGGCGTATTTGGCCATCTCCACCCACAGGCCGCCGCCCCGGGCGGACGCGCCGTTATTGGACAGCGGAGCCAGCGGATACCGCCCGCTCTGCGTCTTGTTTGCGCCGCTATGGGCCTTCGCCGCGTTTCTCTTTTCCACCTTCAGGGACATATCTGACACCTCTTCTTAGGGAGCTGCTCTCCCCTGATTTCACTTCTATGATACACCATGGCGTCAAATCAAATTTCCCCTGTTTTTTGTGCATATTTCCCCTTCTCGCACCCTCCCGCCCGATTCTTACCGGTACAGGCCACCTTTTCTCACCATTTCGGCCCCACACGTCCGCACAATTCTATTCCAATTTTAATATTGATCCTACCAATTTTAAAGTGGACCTCTCCTCTCCAGCTCATCCAGCAGGGAGAGCAGGCGGTCCAGCTTTTCCTTGTCCAGGTCATAGATCCGGTCGATGGTCTCCTTGTAGGAGATCCTGCTTCCCTTTTTTTGCAGCAACCTCAGCCACTGTACATATTCCCGCTCCAGACACTCGTCCACCGCCTGCCTTCCGCTGCTGCCGAGTACCCGGTACTTCTGCATGTGATTCATCTCGTTCTCCCGGATGGTGCGCTTGTTCTGCCGGGCGGAGAACTCGTCCAGCGGAACGTCCAGCCCTTCCGCGATGGACAGCATCACGTCCCAGGTGGGATTGGTGGTCTGACCGCTCACCAGCCGCACGATCGTGGAGAGGGGGGTACAGGTGAGCTCGGCCAGTTCCGAGTTGGTCAAACCTCGTTCCATCTTCAACTGTCTCAACCTCAGCGCGATCAATCCCGTCCGCTCCCATCCACAATATATTCCACCATCCGTAGGTTTATTACACCATCTTTGGGTATTGAACAATTTCCGCCCAGCGGATACAATGAATATGTTGTTTTTACTGCGTCTGGATTTGTAAGAATTTTTTTCCATAGCGCGAATACAGTATAACATTGTTTTCTGGATTTGTAAAAGGAAATATGGAAGGGAGCGAGCTTTTTTGCTTCAGAGGAAACGTCCGTATCATCAGCGGCACCCGGCGCTGACGCAGTCCAACGAGCGTCGGGATCTCCGCCGCTTCAAGCTCAAGGCACTGACGGAGGAGGTACGTCCCTTTCCGGATCAGTACGCCTATCAGGTGGTCTGTACCGAGCTCCACTCCCCGGAACTGGGGCGCTACGTAGCCTACGGTCTGCTCTGCTACCAGTATCTCCGCGGCGTGTGGAAGCCCGTCTCCGCCCTCTGTGACCTCTCCCTCCACAGCGAGGAGGTCCTGGCGCTGGCCGCCCGCTTCAACGCAGCCCAGCTCTCTCCCCTCCACTTTCGGGAGGCCGTGGAGGACTGGCTGGCCGACCTCTGATCCGCGGGAGCCCCGCCGGAACGGGTGGGGCCCGCCCCGCGCCGTTCCACTGCCTTTTCCGCATACAGCAGACAGAGACCGCCGCAGCCCAGCTGCGGCGGTCTCTGTTCGATTTCCCGGCCAGTGACGGCATTCCCCCGGGATCCGCTATACCGGGGCAGCCACACTTTGGAAGGCGAGGGAATCCTGTGGAATCCATTCAAGGCTCTCGCAGTCCGTTCAGGGAGCGGGAATCCCCTATTTGTGCGGTGGCAGCAAGGGCCGGGCAGCAAGCGGAGAGGCGCGGGGGCGCGGGGCC
>NZ_JBCOAQ010000013.1:0-80628 GCF_040226735.1 Intestinimonas sp. RTP31139st1_F5_RTP31139_211217
GACTATGGGCGCATCCGCCTCTCCCTGGCCGACGACCGCTACGCCCGCGCCCCCGGCACCTCCTCCATGGCCAACGGCGGCCGGAACATCCGCGCCCGCATCCAGGCCATCGCCCGCTTCAGGCGCTACCCCGCCGGCATGGCCCTGGTGTCGGTGTGCATCGCGGCGGTGCTGGCCCTGCCCGCCCTTTTCGGCACCCGGGCCGGGGGCGTTGTTTTGGGTTCCCGACGCTGGGACGACGCCCTGGATTTCCAGACCGCCATGGCCTCGGCCCGGGTCGCCCGGTGCACCACCGCCGCCGCGGCGCTGGACGCCTATGGAAAGGCGGTCCTGGAGCAAAACGGCATCTACCGCGCCCTCTGCGCCCCCCTGGAGGAGCACCCCGCCCTGGCCGCCGAGATGGAGGCCGCCGCTACGGGCCCCGACCACTGGGTCTACACCCGCTGGGAGAGCGGCCTGCCCGGCTATCCCGATCCGCGGGCGGGCTACTTTCTCTACAATCTGACCCCCGACAGCGGAGGCTACCGGGCTCTCATGGTCTTTCCTCTCCAGTGGGCCTATCCGGACGGGCCGGACCAGCCCCCCGCCTCGGACCCCGACTGCCTTTGGCTCGCCTCCCGGCCTGTCCGGGCTGAGCGCCGTGAAGACCGCTGGGTGGTCCTTCCCCAGGAGGCGTTCACCTTGACGGAGACCTCCCGTTCCCTGGACGACGGCGGATGGTTGGTCTGGGGGGACGCCTCTCTGCCCGCCGCCGCGACCTATGCCGCCGAGACGGAGCAGTTCCGCCTGGAGCTCCGCTACCAGACGGTCCATGTGCTGGACAATGCCATACAGTCCCAGACCGGCCTGTCCTGGCACCCGGGCGCCTCCGCCTTTGACACCGCCGTCAAGCCCTATGCCCGCTTTGCCAGGGCCTACGCGTCCTATTCCTTCACAGTCGTCTTTACCGGCAACGAGGACCAGCGGGCCGCCTTGGGCGAGGTCCGCTATGCCGCCGTCCCCCTCTCTGCCGACGGCAGCCACCCCGCGCTCAAATACGGCGCGGGAAGCGGCAGCAGCAGCACCGGGGCCTTCTGGGGCAACAGCTCCAACAGCGGCCCCAGCCCCTGGGACGGTACGCTCTCCGACGGCGGCGGGACTTATCTGGGCGGCGACCCCAACGACACGCCGGTATGGCCCGCCGGCTACCTGGTGGAGCTCACCGCCGGAGGGACCTCCCGGCAGGCCACCCTGCTCCCTGTAGAAGGAGGCGCAGAATGACCTCTCATCCGGAAGCCCTCTATCGGGGCGTCTCCCACGCCGCCTGGGGCTATCTCTTCCTCTATCTGGACGTCAACCTGGGGACGGTGAGCATTCTCCCCGCCTTCGTCGGCTATCTGCTCTTTTGGAGCGCCATCGGTGCGCTGGAAGGGGAGGTCCGGGACCTGTCCCTCCTCCGGCCCCTGTGCGCCCTGTTGGGCGCGTGGGCGGGAGCCGGCTGGCTCTATTCCTGGACCGGCGGCAGTCTGGACGGCTGCTTCTATCCTCTGGACGTGATCCTCCAGGCCGCCTCCCTCTACTTCCACTTCCAGCTTTTTACCGACCTGGCTCTGCTGGCCGCCCGGTACCAGCCGGAGGGCGCAGACCTGGACCGGCATCTGCTGCGGCTGCGGACGCTCCAGGTGCTGCTTCTCACCGGCCTGGCCCTGGTCGGGCCCCTCTCCGACCTGTGCGGCGGACCGGCTCCGTGGCTCTCCGTCGCCCTGTCCCTGGCCGGCCTGTTGGTGAGTCTGGCCCTTATGAACCGGCTCTTCGCACTCCGCCGGTGTTTTCACCCCGCGCCGTGATCCATTCAAACAGGGCCGCCCATGAAATGGGCGGCCCTGTTTGAATGGACTTATCTGTTCTTCCGACGCACGGCGTCATGGATCACCTTGTAGATCTGGATCGCCCCCGTGGGCAGGAACGCCAGGAGGATTACCCAGCCGAACTGGGCCATGGTGAAGGGGCTCACCTGGAAGAGGGCGTTGAGGCCGGGGAGGAACAGCACCGCCAGCAGCAGTACCACGCCGGCGGCAAAGGCGCCCAGGCTCGCCCTGTTGGTGGTGAGGCCCAGCCTGAAGATGGACTCGATGCCCCGGCAGTTGAACCCGTGGAACAGCCGGGCCAGCGTCAGCGTGGAGAAGGCCAGGGTCATGGCCAGCCCCGCTCCGCCGTTGTCGGCATTGAGCCCGATAAAATAGGCTCCCATGGTAGCACAGGCGATCAGCGCGCCGTAGGCCAGGATCTTGAGCATCAATCCCCGGGTGAGAATGGGCTCGTTGGGGTCCCGGGGCGGCTGGTCCAGCAGGCCCTTCCGCGCGGGCTCCACCCCGATGGCGATGGCGGGCAGCGAGTCGGTAAGGAGATTGATGAACAGCAGATGGACCGGTGCAAAAGGCATGCTCAGGCCCAGGATGGAGGTGAAGAGGACGCTGAGAATGCCCGCCATGTTGCCGGAAAGAAGAAAGTTGATGGCGTTTTTGATGTTGGTATAGACGCCCCGCCCGTTGACCACCGCCTTGACGATGGTGGCAAAGTTGTCGTCCGCCAGGATCATGGAGGCCGCGTCCTTGGACACCTCCGTACCGGTGATTCCCATGGCCACGCCGATGTTGGCGGCTTTGAGGGCCGGGGCGTCGTTCACGCCGTCGCCCGTCATGGAGACGATCTTTCCCTTGCGCTGCCACGCCTCTACAATGCGTATTTTATGTTCCGGCGATACCCGGGCGTAGACGGAGATCCGCTCCAGGCGCTCATCCAGGTCGTGGTCACTCATATCGGAGAGCTCCACGCCGGACACCGCCTCGTCCCCTTCCCGGAAGATGCCGATCTGCCGGGCGATGGCAGTCGCAGTGACCTTATGGTCGCCGGTGATCATGATGGTGCGGATCCCGCCTCGCTTGGCGTCGGCCACGGCCTGGACGGCCTCCGGCCGGGGCGGGTCGATCATGGAGATGAGGCCGATGAAGGTAAAGTCCCGCTCGTCCTCCAGGGTGAGCGCCCGGACCTCCGGGAGCTCACGGTAGGAGAAGGCCAGTACCCGCAGGCCCTCCATGGAGAGCTCCATGTTGACCCGGGAGATGCGCTCCCTCCACTCAGGCGTCATGGGCACCTGTCCCTCCCGGGTAAGGACATACCGGGAACGGTCCAGCAGTACGTCAATGGCGCCCTTCGTGTATAGGGTGGGGACCCCTTCGATCTCGTGGAGGGTGGACATCAGCTTGCGGTCGGAATCAAAGGCCAGCTCCCCCAGACGGGGGTGGTGCCTGCGGTAAAGTTCCTCGTCTACGCCGATGCGGTCCCCCAGCATGACCAGGGCCACCTCCGTGGGGTCGCCGATGGAGGTACCGTCCTCCACATTGGTGGTGGCGTCACTGGCCAAGAGGGCCGCCTTCAGGAGCAGCCGCTGCACATCGTTTACCAAATCCAGGTCGTCCCCCTCCAGAAGGGAGCCGTCGGCGTAGATCTTCTGGGGCGTCATCCTGTTCTGGGTGAGAGTGCCGGTCTTGTCGGAGCAGATCACAGACACCGAGCCCAGCGTCTCCACCGCCTTGAGGTCCTTGATGATGGCGTTCTGCCGTGCCATCTTCTGGGTGCCCATGGCCTGGACGATGGTAATGATGGAGCTGAGGGCCTCCGGGATGGCGGCCACCGCCAGCGCCACGGCAAACATCAGCGAGTCCAGCAGCGCCATATGATGGAACAGGGACAGGGCAAATACCACCACACAGATCCCCAGGATGGCCGTGGCCAGCTTCTTGCTGAAGTCATCCAGACTCTCCTGGAGGGGGGTCTTGCGCTGCTGGGTCCGGTTCATCAGGGCGGCCACCTTGCCCAGCTCGGTGTCCATACCCGTGCCCGTGACCACTACCGTGGCCCGCCCATAGGTCACCAGGGAGCCGGAAAACACCATGTTTTTCTGGTCGCCCAGCGCCACCTTCTCCGCGGCGATCACATCCGAGGTCTTCTCCACGCCCTCGCTCTCACCAGTGAGGGAGCTCTCATTGACCTTCAGCGAAAAATTTTCCAGGATTCTTCCGTCGGCCACCACCATGTCGCCGGCCTCCAGCTCCACAATGTCGCCAGGCACCACCTGGGCCGAAGGCACCACGGACCGCACGCCGTCCCGGAGCACTTTTGCGCTGGGCGAGGACATGGCCTTCAGACTCTCCAGGGACTTCTCCGCCTTGAAGTGCTGGACCGTACCCAGTACGGCGTTGAGGATCAGGACCGCAAAGATGACGACCGTGCTCTCCACGTTATCCGACACCATGGAGATCAGGGCCGCAATGATGAGGATCACCACCAGCAGGTCCTTGAACTGGTCCAGAAACACCTGGAGTCCGGACTTCTTCTTCCCCTCCGCCAGGGCGTTTTTGCCGTGTTTCTGGAGGCGCTCGGCCGCCTCCTTGGAAGTAAGCCCCGCCTTCGTCCCTCCGAGGGCGCTCAGGGTCTCTTCCACGGTGCGGTTGAAAAATGAGGATTCCACACTTGCCACACTCCTTCTGCATCTATCTTGTCCAATCGGGCATAAAACTTCATGCGCCATTGGCGCACCACGATAAACGGGCAGAAGCGGACACATGAAGTCTTTGTGCATGCAGGTCGTCCAGGCCCACACGCTTTGATTCCGGACCGTGCCGTCATAGGCGCGCATGACCCTTTTGCTATGCTTATAGCAAAAAAGACTTTTGAGTATGGGCTTCGAATCCTCAAAGCCCATACTCAAAAGTCTTGTCACCGGAATCGGCGCCCTCCACCAGGCCCTGACCGGACCGTGATGTTGATGGAGGAACTTGCGACTACTCCCTTTTGAACAGTGGAATTATACCGGATGCCCGCCCGTTTGTCAAGCCCGTCAAAAGTGAAAGATGGAAAACTTTTGCTCGCTCCCCCTCGCTTCCTCTCCCTTTTGTTGCAAAGGCTCCCATTTTGGGGTACAATATCTGCAACGCAAAGGAGGTCTTTTTCATGCGCGATGGTTTTGTCAAGGTCGCCGCCGGCACGCCCGCCATCCGGGTGGCCGACTGCCGTTACAACGCCGAGAGCTGCTTTACCCTCATGCGGGAGGCCTACCGCCAGGGTGTGCGGGTGCTGTGCCTCCCGGAGCTGTGCCTCACCGGCTATACCTGCGGGGACCTGTTCCTCCAGGACACCCTTCTGGACGGCGCCGAGGAGGCCCTCTCCACGGTGCTGGAGGCCACCAGGAGCCTGGATATGATCGCTGCCGTCGGGCTGCCGGTCCGCCGGCACAACAAGCTCTACAACTGTGCGGCGGTCATCCACAAGGGTGAGATTCTGGGCGTGGTCCCCAAGACCCATCTGCCCAACTACGGCGAATTCTACGAAAAGCGATGGTTCACCCCCGGAGGGCCCGCAGACCGGCTCTTCACCCTCTGCTCCCAGGAGACGGTCTTCGGCACCGACGTGCTCTTCTCCTGCGAGACGCTGCCCGGTCTCACCATCGGAGTAGAGCTGTGTGAAGACCTGTGGGCTCCCCAGCCGCCGTCGGTCAGACTGGCCCAGGCCGGTGCCACGCTGATCCTGAATCTCTCGGCCAGCGATGAGACCGTGGGGAAAGACGTCTACCGTCGCTCTCTGGTCACCGGGCAGTCCGCCCGTCTGGTCTGCGGCTATCTTTACGCCGACGCCGGCGAGGGGGAATCCACCACCGATCTGGTGTTTGCCGGGCACGATCTCATCGCGGAAAACGGCGTTCTCCTGGACGAGAGCCGCAATTTTGCCTCCGGCCTCACCGTGTCAGAGGTGGACATCAATCGTCTGCTCTCCGAGCGCCGCCGTTTGAGCACCTTCCCGGCCGCTCCAAACGACTCGACGCTGCGGGTGAGCTTCGATCTGGCCCCCTCCACCACCACGCTCACCCGCTATGTCTCCCCCACCCCCTTCGTACCCGAGGACGCCGGAGACCGGGCGGAGCGCTGCGACGAGATCCTGAAGATCGCGGCTATGGGGCTCAAAAAACGCATCGAGCACACCCGGGCCGCCGCCGTCGTGGTGGGCCTCTCCGGCGGACTGGACTCCACCCTGGCCATCCTCATTGCCGCCATCGCCATGCGCCTCCTGGACCGTCCGGCCAGCGACATCATCGCCGTCACCATGCCCTGCTTCGGCACCACGGACCGTACCCGGGACAATGCCGTGGAGCTCTCCCGCCGCCTGGGCGCCCCCCTGAAGCGCATCGATATCGGCGAGGCGGTGAAGCAGCATTTCCGGGACATTGGCCAGAGCATGGAAACCCATGACGTTACCTTTGAAAACGGCCAGGCCCGGGAGCGGACCCAGGTGCTGATGGATATCGCCAACCAAGTGGGCGGCATGGTGGTAGGTACCGGCGACCTCTCCGAACTGGCCCTGGGCTGGGCTACCTATAACGGGGACCACATGTCCATGTACGGCGTCAACGCCTCCATCCCCAAGACCCTGGTGCGGCATCTGGTCTCCTACGTCTGCGGCGACAAGGCCGAGAGCGAGCCGGAGCTCTCCCACGTACTGGCGGACATTTTGGATACCCCCGTATCTCCCGAGCTGCTGCCCGCCATCAACGGTCAGATCTCTCAAAAGACCGAGGATTTGGTGGGCCCCTATGAGCTCCACGACTTTTTCCTCTACTATGCCATTCGCTGGGCCTTCCCGCCCAGAAAAGTGCTGCGCCTTGCCGAGCATGCCTTTGGCCGGAGCTATGACAGGGCCACCATCCTGAAGTGGGAAAAAACCTTCTACCGCCGCTTTTTCAACCAGCAGTTCAAGCGCTCCTGTCTGCCGGACGGGCCCAAGGTGGGCTCTGTCACCCTCTCTCCCAGGGGCGACTGGAGGATGCCATCGGACGCCGTGGCCGTCCTTTGGCTGGAAGAGCTGGAGGCCCTGGAATAGTCTTACCTCCCCCGTCCCAACAGGGCGGTCTGCCAAAGCAGACCGCCCTGCCTCTTTCTCTCCGCCGCGCCGTTCTCCGCAGTTTTTTCGCAAAACGAAACTTTTCTCCATTCACAGAATGGTAACATTTATATGATAAAGTAAATCTGATAATATAGACCACCAGCCGGGGGAGCTTCCTCCGGCTGTGCTTTACACAGAAAGGAGTGCGATCTTAACATGGCCAGCAACCCCAACTACAGCGATGTGACCCCCGCCATTGAGGCCTTGGCGCGCCGCAGCCTGGAGAACAGCTCCATTGCCGCCGACGACTACGTGCGCTACGATGTGAAGCGCGGCCTCCGCGACCTGAACGGCAAGGGCGTCCTGGCGGGACTGACAGAGATCTCCGACATCGTCTCAAAAAAGATGGTGGACGGGGAGGAGATCCCCTGCGAGGGCGAACTCTATTACCGCGGCTATAACATTCAGGACCTGGTGGGTTCCGCCCTGCGCGAAAAGCGCTTCGGCTTTGAAGAGACCGCTTACCTGCTTCTCTTCGGTCAGCTCCCCACGGAGACGGAGCTCTCCGCCTTTTCCGCCCAGCTCTCCTACTACCGCACGCTTCCAAAAAACTTTGTCCGGGACGTCATTCTCAAGTCCCCCACCCAGGATATGATGAACTCCCTGGCCAAATGCGTTCTCTCCATCGCATCCTATGACGACAAAACCGACGACATCAGTTTGCCCAATGTGGTGCGGCAGTGTATGCAGCTCATCGCCACCTTCCCTCTCTACGCCGTCTATGGCTATCAGGCCTATCACTACAAGGAGGGGAATTCCCTCTTCATCCATGCCCCCCGTCCGGAGCTCTCCACAGCGGAGAACATCCTCACGCTGCTCCGCGCCGACTCCTCCTACTCCTTCTGGGAGGCCCACATTCTGGATATCTGCCTCATGCTCCACGCGGAGCACGGCGGCGGCAACAACTCCACCTTTACCACCCATGTGGTCACCTCCTCGGGAACCGACACCTACTCCTGTATGGCCGCAGCGCTGGCCTCCCTCAAAGGTCCCAAGCACGGCGGCGCCAACATCAAAGTGGTGCGGATGTTTGAGGACATCAAGGCCAGCGTGAAGGACTGGTCCGACGAGGACGAGATCAAAGCCCACCTGCGCGCCCTCCTCCACGGCGAGGCATTCGACCACGCCGGCCTCATCTACGGCATGGGCCACGCAGTCTACTCCCTCTCCGACCCCCGCGCCAACATCCTGCGCGGCTTTGTGGAGACCCTCTCTCGGGAAAAGGGCCGCACCGATGAATATGAGCTCTACTCCCGTGTGGAACGCCTGGCTCCCCAGGTCATCGCCGACGAGCGCAAGATCTATAAGGGCGTGGCCGCCAACGTGGACTTCTATTCCGGCTTCGTCTATCACATGCTGGATCTCCCCCTGGAGCTCTATACGCCTCTCTTCGCCATGGCCCGTATCGCCGGCTGGAGCGCCCATCGGATCGAAGAGCTCATCAATATGGGAAAGATCATCCGCCCCGCCTACAAATATGTGGGGCAACACCGGACCTATCAGCCGTTGGGTCAGCGGTAGCTTTTTCTCCCCGGCTCGTCCCGACCGCCTTCCGGCTGCCAAAAACCGGTCTGGACGTGTTCAGCTGGCGGGGATAGGGCCATCACCCCGCCCCGCGAGGCGGAATGCTCTGTATTCCCTGGGCGGCACAGGACACAGAGGGACGGACGATGCCTCTCCGCCTCTGGAAAAGTCGGACCCCCACGGCATTTTAAGGCTCTCCGCAGCGCGGAGAGCCTTTCTTTTTCCTTCGGACTTGCCAGCCCCGTCTCGGGGCATTATAATGATAGATACAGTCGATCCGCATAAAGGAGAGTGCAATATGGATTATGAGACCCAGCGCCGGCTCATATGCGAGCTGGGACGTCGGATGTGGGAGCGGGGCTGGGTGGCCTCCAACGATGGAAACCTTAGCCGCCGTCTGGGGGAGGGGCTTTTTCTGGTGACCCCCGCCGGCGTCAGCAAAGGCTTTCTCACCACGGATATGCCCGTGGTCGTGGACAGCGAGGGACGGGTGGTGGAGTCCAGCGGGGCTTACCTCCCCTCCTCCGAGACGCCCCTTCATTTGGAGTGTTACCGCCGCCGGCGCGATGTGGGCGGCATCTGTCATGCCCATCCCCCCGCCTCCACAGCATTCGCCTGCGCCCGCAAAGCTTTGGATGCGTCCATTCTGGGCGAGGCCCTGATGGTCTTGGGCCCTGTTCCCTGCGCCCCCTATGCCCGTACCGGTACCCCGGCACTGTCCGCCGCCGCCGGCCCTCTGCTCGACGACCACGACGCGGTCCTTCTGGCCAATCACGGTGCCGTTACGCTGGGTTTGGACCTGGAGCAGGCCTATTGGCGGATGGAGACGCTGGAGCACACCGCGCAGATCTGTCTGGGTGTCCGCCTGCTGGGCGGCGGCGTCCCGCTTACGGATGAGCAGTGCGCACAATTGAGGAGGAGTTGATGTTCATGGAGCCGAACTTTCAGGTGGAGACCGCCCACGACCAGGATGCTTACAACAATATGGTGACCGCCCACTATATGCTGCATGAAAAAAACTCCATCAAAAGCCTGTATGCCCTCGCCGTCGTACTGGCCCTGTGCGTTTGGTGGATCGCCGCCGGCGGCAACTACACTTCGATCCGAGCTTTGGGCTCCGGCATCACGACGCTGGCCGTCGTGCTCCTGTTGGTCCCCTATGTGGACCGTTTTGCCGCCCGTCAGGTGTGTCACCGGCTGCTGGACCGCGTGGTGAAGGCGGCCAAAAAAAACAAATTCTACGGCATCCCCACCCGCTACCGCTTCTATGATGACAAGCTGGATGCCTCCGACAGCGCGGGCAGTGTGGAGACCCCCTACTCTCAGGTCACCGACCTGGTGGAGACTGAGCGGTATTTTCTGGTCTTTCTGAAAAGCGGACAGTGTGTTCTGGCCCGCAAAACGGATTTTACCGTGGGAGAGGCGGCGGATTTCAAGGATTTCCTCACCCGCGCGTGTGGACGGGATATGCGCTTTTTTGAAATGCCCAAGCGCAATGGGCGCTGATTTTCCTTTTCTCTTGTCTGTTGTACATTTGGAGCACCCTCCGTCGAAACAATAAGGGGACGCCTCAAAATGGGGCGCCCCCGCAGACCGGGAGTTCTCGAACTGGCATACATTTCCGTATTTTATCCAAAGTCAATTTTATCAATTTTTGATATCTGCGCAACCTTTGAGAAAGTCCTCATTCCCTTTTGTGTTCAACATAACTGCTATACACTGGAAGAAGGAATGCGCTGATTTTTCCCTTGCAATTACAGGAGAGCTCTGCTATACTGAAAGACAAATATTTTGAAAGGGGTCGGTGAGTCCCCGTGGACCAACCTCCGCCCAGTAACTGCACAGGATGACAAAGAGGGCAGCCTTAGCCGCAGCGCGGCATAGGGCTGTCCTTTTGTACACAAAATCTCAATCTAAAAAATGGAGTTGATCTGTCCTCATGGACCCGTCCAGTATTGCCAAGCTCGTCGCCATTCTTGTCCTGGTCGTCTTTTCCGCCTATTTTTCCGCCACAGAGACCGCCTTTACCTCTCTCAACCGCATTCGTCTGAAGAGCAGGGCGGAGGCCGGGGACCGGCGGGCTGCCTCCACCCTGGCCCTGGCCGATGATTATGACCGGCTGCTGTCCACCATCCTCATCGGCAACAACGTGGTCAACAATGCGTCCACCTCGCTTGCCACACTGCTGTTCATCTCTCTGCTGGGTGAGGCCCAGGGGCCGGCCGTCGCCACCCTCGTGGTCACCATCGTGATCCTTATCTTCGGCGAGATCTCCCCCAAAAGCATGGCCAAGGAGTTTCCCGAGCAATTCGCCATGTTCTCCGCCCCCTTTCTGCGGCTGCTCATGGCCCTGCTGCGTCCCCTCACCTTCCTGGCCGCCCAGTGGAAGAAGTTCCTCAGTCTGATTATCCGGAAGCAGGGGAATGCGGGAATCACGGAAGAGGAGCTTATCACCATGGTCTCTGAGGCCGAAAACGAGGGCGGCCTGGACCAGGATGAGAGCGCGCTGATCCGCTCCGCCATCGAGTTCAGCGACCTGGAGGTGGAGGAGATCCTCACCCCCCGGGTGGATATCGTGGCCGTGGAGGATACCGACTCCATGGACGAGATCGCCAAAGTCTTTGCGGAAAACGGCTATTCCCGCCTGCCCGTATACCATGAGGACATCGACAATATCGTGGGCGTCATCCACGAAAAGGACTTCCATGCCGCCCGCTACCATGGTCAAAGCGACGTGTCCGCCATTATCGCCACCGTCCTCTACACCACCGCCAACACTAAAATCTCCGATCTGCTGCGCATCCTCCAGCGGGAGAAGGCCCACATGGTCATTGTGGTGGACGAATACGGCGGCACCGAGGGTCTCTGCACACTGGAAGATATCGTGGAAGAGCTGGTGGGAGAGATCTGGGACGAGCACGACGAGGTCATCGAGGAATTCAAAAAGCAGGAGGATGGGAGCTACCTCATCTCCTGTAACGCCAACCTCACCGACCTCTACGACCTCTTCTCCATCAAGGGAGAGCGCGACTCCACCACGGTCTCCGGCTGGGTCATGGAGGAGGTGGGCAGGGTGCCTGAGGAGGGCGACCATTTTGTCTATGAAAATCTGGATGTAACGGTGACGAAGGTGGATCACCGCCGCGTTTTGGAGATCCGGGTCGTGGTACTGCCGGAAAAGGAGCCGTCGGACAAGGGCTGACCACCGCTCCCTTTTCCCACTGTGTTCCGCCGTAGCCCCATACAGTACCGGTCGCTCCCGGCAGTGCGGCCGGATAGGAGGTTAAACCATGGAAAAAGTCGTATCCCGTTTCCTGCGCTATGTGCGCATCCATACCGAAAGCGATCCCAGTGCTCCGCCGGGCGTCCTGCCCAGCGCCGCGCGGGAATTCGATCTGGCCCGGCTTCTAGTGGATGAACTGCGGGAGCTGGGACTCACCGACGCCCATGTGGATGAGCATTGCTATGTATATGCCACCCTTCCGGCCACCCCCGGATGCGGCGCTCTCCCCGTCATCGGCCTGCTGGCCCATATGGACACCTCCCCAGATCTGACGGGCAAGGATGTCAACCCTCAAATCCTCCACTACGACGGCGGCGAGTTGGTAATCAACCGGGAGCTGGGCGTGGTGATGGACGCCGAACACTTTCCGGAGCTGGACCGCTTCTTGGGTGAAGATCTGATCTTTGCCGATGGGCGGACTCTCCTGGGTGCGGACGACAAGGGTGGTATCGCCGTAATCCTTCAGGCACTGGAGGATCTTATCGCCGCCGGCACCCCCCATGGGACTGTCAAGGTGGCCTTCACCCCCGACGAGGAGATCGGCCGCGGTCCTCTGGGCTTTGATATTCCCGGCTTCGGCGCGGACTTCGCCTACACACTGGATGGTCCCGCCCCCAACGAATACGCCTATGAGACCTTCAACGCCGCCCAGGCCCAGGTCACGCTTACCGGGCTGTCCGTCCATCCCGGCTCCTCCAAAGGGCTGATGAAGAGCGCGCTGCTGATGTCCATGGACTTCAACGCGCTCCTGCCGCCTCTGGAGACCCCCTTCCACACCGATGGGCGGGAGGGCTTCTTCCACCTGCTCTCCCTCACCGGCAACGTGGAGGAGACCAGGATGATCTATCTCATCCGCGACCACGACTCCGCCCGCTTTGCAGAGCGGAAGGCCGTGATGGAAAAGGCCGCGGAGGAGCTGCGCCGCCGTTGGGGCTCCGACTGCATCCGCCTGGAGATCACCGACCAGTACCCCAACATGGCCAAATGGCTGGAAGATAAGCCCGAGATCGTGGCGCTGGCCGTGGCCGCCATGCGCCTGGCCGGTGTGGAGGATCCGGTGGCTGTGGCCATCCGCGGCGGCACCGACGGCAGCCAGCTCACCAGCAAGGGCCTCCCCTGCCCCAACCTGCCATGCGGAACCCAGTACGCCCACGGACGCTATGAGTTCGTGTCCGTCCAGGCTCTGACCACCTGTAAGGAGATGGTCAGACATCTGGTATCCGCCGATCTGGTCAAGCGGGTGATGGCGGAAAAGCTGTGATGCCGCTCCTCTTTCCGGTTCTCCCTGTGCTGTTTTCCATTCCAGGGCCTCGAGCCGACTCGTAAGACAAAAGGAGGTCCCCGGCCGATGGTCGGGGACCTCCTTTTCTCTGCGGCAGCCGCTTACTTGTTCAGGTTGAAAAACGCCTTCTTGCCGGGATACTCCGCCACATCGTCCAGCTCTTCCTCGATGCGCAGGAGCTGATTGTACTTTGCCACGCGGTCGGTGCGGCTCGGGGCGCCGGTCTTGATCTGCCCGGCGTTCAGTGCCACGGCGATATCAGCGATGGTGGCGTCCTCGGTCTCTCCGGAGCGGTGGGATACGATGGCGGTATAGCCGGCACGGTTGGCCATCTGGATGGCGTCCAGCGTCTCGGTGAGGGTGCCGATCTGATTGACCTTGATGAGGATGGCGTTGGCCACCTTCTTTTCGATACCGGTGGAGAGGCGCTGCGTGTTGGTGACAAACAGGTCGTCGCCCACCAGCTGGACCTTGTCGCCGATGGCCTTGGTGAGCATGGCCCAGCCCTCCCAGTCGTTCTCGCCCATGCCGTCCTCCAGGGAGATGATGGGATACTTGGCCGCGAAGTTCTTCCACATGTTGACCATCTGTTGCTTGGTCATGGTCTTTTTGGCCTTGGGCAGATCATAGCAGCCGGTCTCGTCGTTGTACCACTCGGAGGTGGCGGCGTCGATGGCGATCATAAAGTCCTCGCCGGGCTTGAAGCCGGCCTTCTCAATGGCCTGGACAATGACCTTCAGGGCGTCCTCATCCTTCTTTAGGTTGGGGGCGTAGCCGCCCTCGTCGCCCACGCCGGCGGCGGGAGTGCCGTTCTCCTTCAGCACACCCTTCAGGGTGTGGAAGACCTCGGCGCACATCCGCAGAGCCTCGCGGAAGCAGCAGGCGCCCACAGGCATGATCATGAACTCCTGGATATCCACATTGTTGGTGGCGTGTGCGCCGCCGTTGAGGATATTCATCATGGGCACGGGCAGGGTCTTGGCGTTCACGCCGCCGATATAATTATAGAGCGAGCAGCCCAGACTCTCCGCGGCCGCCTTGGCGCAGGCCAGAGAGGCGCCCAGAATGGCATTGGCGCCCAGACGGGTCTTGTTGGGCGTGCCGTCCAGCTCCAGCATGGCCTTGTCGATGGACACCTGGTCCAGCACGTTCATGCCCACCAGACACTCGGCGATCTCCGTGTTCACATTCTCTACAGCGTTGAGCACGCCTTTGCCCAGGTAGCGGCTCTTGTCGCCGTCCCGGAGCTCACAGGCCTCGTAAATGCCGGTGGAGGCACCGGAAGGCACTGCGGCGCGGCCTACGGTCCCGTCCTCCAGATAGACCTCCACCTCCACGGTGGGGTTGCCGCGGGAGTCCAGAATCTCGCGGCCCAGAACGTCAACGATTTCGATGATCTGCTTCATTGGTATGATCTCCTTTCAAGTTGCGCGGCCGCCCCTGTGGGCCGCGTCTATTCCTGTCAGGGCGGTCACGCCGCCCGAACACGCATCTCAAGAAACGATCAGGGTCTCCCCATCCATCTCGGCGGGCTTTTGGAGCCCCATCAGGTCCAGCATAGTGGGGGCGATATCCGCCAGCTTGCCGTCCCGGAGCTTCACATCAGCCCCGACGATATAGAAGGGGACAGGATTGGTGGTGTGCGCCGTATAGGGCGTCACACCATCGTCCTCCAGCATCCGGTCCGCATTGCCGTGATCGGCCGTGATGAGGGTGATCCCGCCCATGCGGGAGGTGGCCTCCACCACTCTGGCCACGCATTCGTCCACCGTCTCCACTGCCAGGCGGGCGGCCTCGTAGACGCCGGTGTGGCCTACCATATCACAGTTTGCAAAATTCAGAATGATCACATCATAGCTGCCGCTTTCGATCCGCTCCACACAGGCGTCCGTGACCTCGCGGGCGCTCATGTCGGGCTTGAGATCGTAGGTGGGCACCTTGGGAGAGGGGATGAGCACCCGGTCTTCGCCGGGAAACACCTGCTCCACGCCGCCATTGAAGAAAAATGTGACGTGCGCATATTTTTCCGTCTCTGCGATCCGGAGCTGGGTAAGTCCCAGCTTGGAGATATATTCGCCGAAAATATTGGTGAGCTTATGGTGGGGGAATGCCACCGTCACATTGGGCATAGTGACGTCGTACTCGGTGGTGCAGACATAGTGGAGGGGGAAAAATCCCTTCTTCCGCTCCACATCGGTAAAGTCCGGATCCACCAGACAACGGGTGATCTCCCGCGCCCGGTCCGGGCGGAAGTTCATGAAGACAACGGAGTCCTCCCCGCCAATGACCGCCTCCTTACAGCAGACAACAGGCACCACAAACTCGTCGGTCACGCCGGCGTCGTAGGATTTCTGCACCGCATTCACCGGGTCCGGCTCAAAGGGGCCCTCTCCCAGCACCAGCGCATCATAGGCCTTCTGCACCCGGTCCCAGCGCTTATCCCGGTCCATGGCGTAATACCGGCCGGAGATCACACCGATCTTGGCGTTGCCCAGCGCCTCGCACTTGGCCTGCAACCGCGCCACAAAGTCCTTGCCGGAGGAGGGGGGTACGTCGCGTCCGTCCAGGAAGGCGTGGATATACACCCTGGACAGTCCCCGCTGCTTGGCCATATCCAGGAGTGCGAAGATGTGCTCGATGTGGCTGTGAACGCCGCCGTCCGACAGCAGTCCCATGACATGGAGCGCCGTCCCCTTCGCCTTGCAGTCGTCCATTGCGGAAACATAGGCCTCGTTTGTGAAAAAGTCCCCGTCCTGAATGGCCTTGGAGATCCGGGGCAAGTCCTGAAAGACCACCCGGCCCGCGCCGATATTGGTGTGTCCCACCTCGGAATTGCCCATCTGCCCTGCGGGCAGCCCCACATCCAGGCCGGACGCGGACAGCTTACAGCCGGGATTGGAGGCAAAGATGCGGTCCAGGTTTGGCTTTTTCGCGTTGGCAATGGCGTTGCCCGCGGTCTCCTTCCGGAGTCCAAACCCGTCCATGATGATGAGAGTGGTAGGCGTTTTGTTCATGATGGAACCTCGAATCTATAAAGTTGGAGATTGGGAACGTCTCTCAGCCGTCCTGGTTGGCCGCGTTGATGATCTCCACGAACTGCTCCGGCTTCAGAGACGCGCCGCCGATCAGGCCGCCGTCCACGTCGGGCTGTGCCAGAAGTTCAGCCGCATTCTTGGGATTCATGGAGCCGCCGTACTGGATGGTCACGCTGCGGGCCACACGGGCACCGTACAGTTTGCGGATCACCGCGCGGATGGCCTGGCAGACCTCACCGGCCTGCTCGGCCGTGGCGGTCTTGCCCGTACCGATGGCCCACAGCGGTTCGTAGGCGATGACCACATGGCGCAGCTTATCGGCGCTCACGCCGGAGAGCGCGCACTTCACCTGATAGGCGATGAGCTCCATGGTCACGCCCAGTTCCCGCTGCTCCAGGCTCTCGCCCACGCAGACGATGGGGCGCAGCCCCACCTCCAGGGCAGCGTGTACCTTCTTGTTGACCGTGAGGTCCGTCTCGTTGTAATACTGCCGACGCTCGGAATGGCCGATGATGACATACTTTACGCCCAGCTCCTTGAGCATCTCGGCCGACACCTCGCCGGTGTAGGCGCCGGTGGCCTCATAGTGGCAGTTCTCCGCGCCGATGGCCACCCGGCAGTCCTTGAACAGGCGGATCGCGGCGGGGATGTTCACATAGGGCACGCAGAGCACCACGTCACACCACTTGCCCTTGGGCAGGATGGGCTTAAGCTCCTCGGCAAAGGCACGGGTCTCCGAGAGAGTCTTGTTCATCTTCCAGTTTCCCGCAATGATCGTTTTCCGGTATCTTCTATTCATGGGTTTCGCGGACCCCTTTCTATCTGTTTGATCTGTCGCTTCTTGCTCATTGCGCTGTCACGGCGCGGGTTGGGCAACGACCGGCACATCAGCCCGGCCTTTTACGAAACATATCCTGCGGGCGGAAGGCCGCAGGCGCTTTTTCATTTTCCCGTCTCCCCCATGCGCCTGCCTGTGCTTTTATTTATCCAGCAAACATGCCACACCGGGCAGTTCCTTACCCTCCAGGAATTCCAGAGAGGCGCCGCCGCCAGTGGAGATATGGGTCATCTTGTCGGCGTAGCCAAGCTGCTCCACCGCCGCGGCAGAGTCGCCTCCGCCCACGATGGTGATGGCGCCGGACTCAGCCAGCGCTTTGGCCATGGCCTTGGTGCCCCCGGCAAAGGCGGGGAACTCAAAGACGCCCATGGGCCCGTTCCACACCACAGTGCCCGCGCCCTTCACCGCATCGGAGAAGGCTTCGATGGCCTTGGGCCCAATGTCCATTCCCATCAGTTCGTTCGGAATGTTCTGCTCCTCCAGCACAGGCTTTGCGCTGGCGGAAAACTCCGCTGCACAGAGGTTGTCCACAGGCAGCAGGAACTTCACGCCCTTTGCCTCGGCCTTCTGCATCATTTCCCGCGCGTAGTCCAGCTTATCCTCTTCCAGGAGGGATTTGCCGATGGTGTAGCCCTCCGCCTTTTTAAAGGTATACGCCATGCCGCCCCCGATGATGATGGTGTCGGCCTTCTCCAGGAGGTTGTTGATCACATTGATCTTGTCGGAGACCTTCGCGCCGCCCAGCACAGCCACGAAGGGGCGCTTGGGGTCGTCCAGCGCCTTGCCCATGATATCCAGCTCCTTGCCGATGAGGAAGCCGGAGACGGCGGGCAGATAGGCCGCCACGCCGGCAGTGGAGGCATGGGCACGATGCACGGTGCCGAAGGCATCGGAGACATATACCTCCGCCATGGAGGCGAGCTCCTTGGCAAACTCCGGGTCGTTCTTCTCCTCCCGCTTATCAAAGCGCAGATTCTCCAGTAACAGGATCTCCCCGGGTTTCAGCGCCGCGGCCTTGGCCTTGGCGTCCTCTCCCACGATATCCGTGGCAAAGAGGACTTCCCGGCCCAGCAACTCGGAGAGGCGCTTTGCAACAGGGGCCAGGCTCAGGGACTGCTTCCACTCGCCTTTGGGCTTGCCCAAATGGGAGCACGCTATCACGGCGGCCTTCTGATCCAGCAGGTACGCAATGGTGGGCAGGGCGGCCACGATGCGCTTGTCATCGGTAATGGCTCCGGTGGCCTTGTCCTGCGGCACGTTGAAGTCGCAGCGGAGCAGGACCTTCTTGCCCGCTACGTCGATGTCCTTCACGGTCTTTTTGTTATAGTTCATTTGCAAAGCTCCTTTCAAGGTTACAGGTGGAGGTGTGATCGAAACGGTGAATTGCGGCGGCTCAGCGCCGGATGGCGCAGGCTTTCTGTTCCTCCCAGGCCCGGTGCCCATCCTGTATCAGGCCGGGGAAATCCAACTGGCGGAGGGCCTCATAGGTTACCGCCGCCACGGTGTTGGCCAGGTTCAGGCTGCGGGCCTCCTCCCGCATGGGGAGGCGGACGCAGCGCTCGGGGTACCGCTGCAGCAGCGCCGGCGGCAGCCCGGCCGTCTCTTTCCCGAAAAAGAGCCAGCAGCCGTCCCGGTACGCCGCGTCGCTGTACCGGCGCGCAGACCTGGTGGTGGTGAGCCACAGGTCCGGCTGGGGATTCCGGGCAAAAAAATCATCCAGGGACGCATAGACGTGTACGTCCACCAGATGCCAATAATCGAGGCCCGCCCGCTTGACCGCCTTGTCCGAGATGTCAAAGCCCAGGGGCTCGATGAGATGGAGCGTGCTGCCAGTGGCCGCGCAGGTGCGGGCCACATTGCCGGTGTTCATGGGGATCTCGGGTTCGACCAGGACGATATTTATCATACACAAGTCAAGCCCCTTTCAATCGACAGTTTCCCAGCGCACTACATTGTAACGCAATGGAGGCGGAATTACAACATAAAAAACACGAATTTGCGCAAAATTTTCTTGCTTTTCCAGAGCGAAACGGCAAAAATCTTACCGTTCAATTTTACTCTTCCTCTTTGCCCGCGCTTGTGCTATGATGTGGTAAAGTGGGATGGGATTTTTTCGTAACAGCAGGAGCGTGAGTGTGATGGAAACGGAAAAGCATTGTCTCCGTGTCGTGGTAAAGGTGGGGACCTCCACCCTGACCCACGACACCGGAAGGCTCAATCTACATAATATGGAGTTGCTGGCCAGAACGCTCTCCGATCTGGAGGGGATGGGCCATGAGGTCATCCTAGTGTCCTCCGGCGCCATTGCCGTCGGGACGGCCAAGATGGGACTGAAGGCGCGCCCTACCGAGCTGCGGATGAAGCAGGCCGCCGCCGCGGTGGGACAGTGCATGATGATGCACCTCTACGACAAGATGTTCGGGGAATACAACCGGGTGGTGGCCCAGATCCTGCTCACCGGCGAGGATGTGGACGCCCCTGTCCGGGCCGAGCACCTCCACAATACCTTTGAGTCCCTGCTGGAGCTGGGGATTATCCCCGTGGTCAACGAAAACGACTCGGTGTCCTCTGCGGAGATCGAGACCGGCAAGTGCAAGGTTCTGGGCGACAACGACACCTTGTCGGCCATGGTAGCCCGGCTGTGCCGGGCGGACCTGCTGGTGCTTCTGAGCGACATTGACGGTCTCTACGACGCCGATCCCCATGCAAACCCCTCCGCCCGGCTCATCCACCGGGTGGAGGCCGTCACACCGGAGCTGCGGGCCATGGCCGGCGGAGCCGGGTCCTGGCGCGGCACCGGGGGCATGGCGACGAAGCTCAGCGCCGCCGAACTGGCCATGGGCGCAGGCGTGGACATGGTCATCACCAATGGCGCCCGCCCCGAGGACCTCTACGGCGTAGTCAACGGCGAGGATGTGGGGACCCGCTTTGTCGCAAAGCCCCCTTGCTCCGCCCTGTCCTGAAAAGGCACCGGACTCAGATGGTTCTTAATTCTTATCTTTGAAGGAGGGATCCCCACTATGACCGCATTGGAGACCCAGGGCCTGGCCGCGAAGCGCGCCGCCCGCGTCCTTGCCGTGGCGGGCGCCGCAGAGAAAAACGCCGCTCTGGAGGCCATTGCCCAGGCGCTGTGCCTGCACCAGGACGCCATCCTGGCTGAAAATCAAAAGGACCTGGACGCCGCCCGGGCGGGCGGCATGAAGCAATCCCTGCTGGACCGGCTTGCCCTCAGCCCGCAGCGCATAGCGGGCATTGTCGAGGGCGTGCGCCAGGTGGCCGCCCTTCCGGACCCGGTCGGTGAAGTCACCCGAATGACGCGCCGCCCCAACGGCCTCATCATCGGCAAACGCAGGGTCCCCCTGGGCGTCATCGGCATCATCTACGAGGCCCGGCCCAACGTCACGGTGGATGCCGCCGCTCTCTGCCTCAAGTCGGGCAACGCCGTCATCCTCCGGGGCGGCAAGGAGGCCTTCCGCTCCAACCAGGCCTTCGTCTCCGTCATGCGGTCCGCTCTGGAGACCGCCGGGCTGCCCGGGGACTGTGTGGCCCTTGTGGAGGACACCAGCCGGAAGAGCGCAAATGAGCTGATGGGGCTCACCGGCTACCTGGACGTTCTCATCCCCCGCGGCGGCGCAGGCCTCATCCGGGCTGTGGTCCAGAACGCCAAAGTGCCTGTCATCGAGACCGGCGTGGGGGTCTGCCATGTCTATGTGGATGCAGAGGCCGACCTGGACATGGGGGCCGATATCATCTACAACGCCAAGACCTCCCGCCCCTCCGTGTGCAACGCCGCCGAGTGCCTGCTGGTCCACGAGGCCGTGGCGGAGGCCTTTCTCCCCAAGGCCAAGGCGCTGCTGGATGAGAAACATGTGGAGCTCCGTGGCTGCCCCCGGACGGCGGAGATTCTGGGCCCCTGCGTGGTCCCCGCCGCAGCGGAGGACTGGGACACCGAATACGGAGACTATATCCTGGCCGTCCGTGTGGTAAAGGACGCCGACGAGGCCATCGCCTTTATCAACGACCACGGCTCCGGACACTCCGAGGCCATCGTGACCGCCAACTACTTCACCGCCCAGAAGTTTCTGGACGAGGTGGACGCGGCGGCGGTGTACGTCAACGCCTCCACCCGCTTCACCGACGGCTTTGAGTTCGGACTGGGGGCGGAGATCGGCATCTCCACACAGAAGATGCACGCCCGGGGCCCCATGGGGCTGGAGGAGCTCACCAGCTCCAAATACATCGTCTACGGCACCGGCCAGATACGGACATGAGCCCGCTGTTCCGGTAAACTGACAGGACGTACCGCTGCCGACAGCGGTACGTCCTGTTTTCAGCTCTTATTTCTTTGTGTCGGTGGGTCTGCCGTCCGGCTCCAGCAGCGCCTTGGCGGACGCACACAGTCCGGCCAGGCCCTGGATCTCGGATGGGATGATGATCTTGGTGGCCTTTCCGTCTGCGGCGGCCTGGAACGCCTCCAGTGCCTTGAGCTTCACCACGGCGTCGCTGGCATTGGCCTCGTTGAGGAGCTTGATGGCCTCGGCGGTGGCCTCCTGGACCTTTCGGATGGCCTCTGCCTCGCCTTCGGCCTTCTTGATGGCGGCCTCCTTGGCCGCCTCAGCCCGGAGGATGAGGGACTGCTTCTCGCCCTCGGCCACCAGGATCTGGCTCTGCTTCTGTCCCTCGGCCTGAAGGATGGATTCCCGGCGCTCACGCTCGGCCTTCATCTGCTTCTCCATGGCGTCCTGGATCTCCCGGGGCGGGATGATGTTCTTGAGCTCCACGCGGCCCACCTTGATGCCCCAGGGGTCGGTGGCCTCATCCAGCAGGGCCCGCATTTTGGAATTGATGATGTCGCGGCTGGTCAGCGTCTGGTCCAGTTCCAGCTCGCCGATGATGTTCCGCAGCGTGGTTGCGGTGAGGTTCTCAATGGCGCTCATGGGGTGCTCTACGCCATAGGTGTAGAGCTTGGGGTCGGTGATCTGAAAGTAGATGACCGTGTCGATCTGCATGGTCACATTATCCTTGGTAATGACCGGCTGAGGGGCAAAGTCCACCACCTGCTCCTTCAGGGAGACCACCTTGGCCACCTTTTCCAGGAAGGGGAGCTTGAAGTGGATGCCCACGCCCCAGACGGAATGGAACGCGCCCAGGCGCTCCACCACATAGGCCTTGGACTGCTGGACCACCTTGATGTTGGCGGCCAGGATCAGAATTACCAGTACGATCAGCACGACAGGCACCAAAAAGGTGCCCAGGGCGGCAAATGGATGCATGGAACTTCCTCCTTTACTCTTCAGACGGCTCGACCGGGCCGGATGCTGGCGTAACGTAGACCTTGACTCCCTCGATGCGGAGGACCCGGACCCGCTCCCCCACGGGGATGACCTGCTCCTCCTGACTGCGGGCGGTCCATACCGCCCCGGACACGGAGACCTGTCCCTGCCCCTCCAGGTTGTCGATCTTCTGGATGACCACGGCCTCCCTGCCGATGACCCGGTCTGCATTGGTGGCCACATGCCGGTCATTGACGTACTTCTGCGCCATGGGGCGGACCAGCAGCAGGGTGAGGAACGACACCCCCAGGAAGACGACGACCTGCACCAGCATCGGCGCGTCTGCGGCACAGGCCACGAGAGCGGCCAGGGCCCCTACGGCAAACCAGATGGACGTCAGGCCCACCGTAACCGCCTCCAAAACGCCGAACAGGATGAGGGCGATGAGCCAGAACAGGCTCATGTTCATGATAGATCCCCTCCTTTTTACGGGATGTCATCAGTGTACCATATCCCCGGGTAAAATACCAGAGTATTTCTGAAAAGTCTCTGTGCCCCGTTCCGGGCTGCAACCGGTAATTTTGTGGGTAAAACAGGAAAAGGATTTGCCAAGCCGGGGGAAGTCCGCTATAATCTATCATAAAGTAATGAGATCGTCTGGAGATCGGAGCAATGATGGAACATCTGGAATTGGCCGTACCCACTCTGTTCGGGCTGGAGGGTCTTGCGGCGGAAGAGCTGCGCCGCCTGGGCCTGACCGACGTACGCCCGGAAAATGGTCGGGTCCTCTGCGGGGCCCGTGCGGCGGACATTCCCCGCCTCAATCTGAATCTTCGCACCGGAGAACGGGTGCTCCTCGTGCTGGGCTCCTTCCCCGCCGGGGACTTCGATGCCCTTTTCGAGGGGACCCGCGCCCTCCCCTGGGAGGATCTCATCCCCCGGAACGGGGCCTTCCCGGTGAAGGGCCACTGTCTCAACTCCGCCCTCCACGCTGTTCCCGCCTGTCAAGCTATCATTAAAAAGGCCGTGGCGGCCCGGCTGGGCGGCGCTTATGGATTGGACAAGCTGCCCGAGACCGGCCCGCTCTATCAGATCCAGTTCTCCCTTATGAAGGACACCGCCGTCCTCATGCTGGACACCACTGGCCCCGGCCTCCACAAACGGGGCTATCGGGCGGTGGGCGTCACGGCGCCTCTGCGGGAGACTCTGGCCGCCGCCATGGTGCTCCTCTCCAAATACCGGGGCCGCGATCCTTTCTGCGACCCCTTTTGCGGTTCCGGCACCATTGCCATCGAGGCCGCCCTCATCGCCAAAAACCGCGCTCCCGGCCTGGACCGCTCCTTTTCCGCACAGAAGTGGGGCTTTCTTCCCCCTGGGGCCTGGATGGACGCCGCAGACGAGGCCATGGACCGGGAATTTGACGGGTCCTACGACATCTGGGGCGGGGATATCGACCCCAAGGCGGTGTCCATCGCCCGTTCCAACGCTGAAAAGGCCGGCGTGGAGGATCTGGTCCGCTTCGAGGTGGCGGACGCCCTCCGGTTCCGCCGTGAGGCCCCCTACGGCCGGCTCGTCACCAACCCGCCCTACGGCGAGCGTATCCTGGAGAAGCGGGAGGCTGAGGAGCTCTATCGGGAATTCGGCCAGGCCTTCCGCTCTCTGCCCGACGGCTGGACCCTGTCCCTGCTCTCGTCCCACACGGAGTTTGAGCGCACCTTCGGCCGCACTGCCGATAAAAGGCGCAAATTATACAACGGTATGATAAAATGCGATCTGTTCCTGTACGGAAAGCGAGGCGTACGATATGAGAAAGGCAAAAAGTAATCCGGGCCGCAAGCTGGCCGCTCTGGTCCTCTCCTGCGCTGCGGTGATTTCCGCCGCCGTCGCGGCCCCTATCGTATACGGTTACCAGGAGGGCCTGGCCCAGGCGACAGAGAACGGCCTGTGGGGCTTTGTAGACACCACCGGCAGCGTCGTCGTCCCCATCCGCTATCAGTCGGTCCTGGACTTCACGCTGGGCACCGCCCTGGTCCGCACAAACAATAAAATGGGGCTCATCCGCCAGGACGGCGCCTATCTGCTCCAGCCGGAGTACGACACGCTGGAGAACTTGGGCTACGGGCTGTATCTGGCCCAGAAAGGGGACCAATGGGGCGTGGTGAGCATCCTCGCTTTCCCCGACGGCCAGGGGGGCGAGACATGGGAATTTTATCCCATCGCCTACGATGCCGTCCGGGTGGACCGGGTAGACGGGCTGGATGTTCTGGTCTTCGCCACCGGCGGCGTGGACACGATGGTGTCCCTCTCCAGTCTCCCCTCCCTCATGGCCCAGCGGCAGGTACCTTCCGCCCAGTTCCCGCTGATCAAGGGCCGCCTTCCCTCCTTCTCCGATGTGGGGCCCAGGGACTGGTTCGCCGTATGGGTGGATATCGCCTACAATGTCAGCCTGATGCAGGGTACCGGAAACGGCGCCTTCTCCCCCAACCAGACTCTGACGGTGGCGGAAGCCCTAAAGCTGGCTGCTTTCATGGAGAGCCAGTCCAAGGGGGACAGCTTCCACCTCCAGCCCATCACCGGGACCCCTTGGTATCGCTCTTCTGTCGCCTATTGTGAGGCCAGCGGCGTGATCTCCCCGGGTGAGTTCGACGACTACGAACGCCCCGTTACCCGGGCCGAGATGGCGCGCATCTTTGCCGCCACCACACTGGGCCGCAGCATACCCGAGCGCAACAGCCTGGCGCAGGTCAAGGCATCCGTTCCCGATGTAAAGGCCGGGGATTACGCCGCCGACGCCATTTTCAGCCTGTATGCCAAAGGGATCCTCTCCGGCACCGACGCCGGCCTCACCTTCCGGCCCGCCGACAGCCTCACCCGCGCTGAGGCCGCCGCCATCGTCTCTCGTATGGCCCGTGCCGAGCAGCGCATCACCTTGTGGCCCTCCGCCTACCGCAGCGCCGCGGCCGACACCGCGCCGGAGTCCGCCCCGGCGGTGACAGCGTAACTCTTCCATACATATTTCACGCTCCATTTCCAACACGAAAGGAAGACAAGCCATGAAGCATCTCTTCCTCGTCAACCCCGCCGCCGGGAAGAGGGGCAGCACGGAGGCGTTGCTCCGCCGGGTGGAGGAGGCCTTTTCCCCGCTGGGCCTGGAGCACGAGGTGGTCCTCACCTCTTCCGCAGGAGACGCGGAACAGCTCGCCCGGCGGGCGGCCTGTTCCGGCGGCCCGGTGCGCATCTACGCCTGCGGCGGGGACGGGACCCTCAACGAAGTGGTCAATGGCGCGGCTGGCTACCCCAACGCGGCCGTCACCAATGTGCCGAAGGGGACCGGCAATGACTTTCTGAGGATTTTCGGTGCCAATTACGCCGCCCGTTTCTCCGATCTGGCCGCCCTGTCCAGGGGACCCCAGGCCGCCTTTGATCTGATGGACTGCAACGGTAAGCTGGGCATCGGCGTGATCTGTGCCGGCGTGGACTCCCGGGTGGCCGCCGACGTCCACCGCTATAAGCGCCTCCCGCTGGTCACGGGCCCCGGTGCCTACCTCCTCTCCCTGGGGGTTAACGTCCTCCTCACCGACATCGCCCGCCCCACCGTGGTCCAGGCGGGCCTGGACCGCCTGGAGGAGGAGACCTCTATCATCTGCATCTGCAACGGCCGCTATTATGGCGGCGGATTCATGCCTGTGGGGGACGCACAGCCCGACGACGGCGTGCTGGATATGGTCGTGGTACCCCGGGTGAGCCGCTTTACCTTTTTCCGGCTGGTGGGAGCGTATGCCAAGGGCCGTTATCGCAGCTACCCCGAGGTCATCCGCCACTTCCACGGTCCCGCCTTCTCTTTTTCCTCCCCCGAAGAGCTGGTAGCGGTGATAGACGGCGAAGTGATGCGCGCCAAGTCCTTTACTGTCCGGATCTCAGAGCGCAAGGTCGCCTTTTTCTACCCAGGCGATTTGGATTACCGCGGCGAAAACTAGCACTCTCCCGTTCCGTTTGTGAACAAAAGATGAATTTTTAAAAAATCAACCCCTGTTTTTAAAAAATAGGGGTTGATTTTTTTGGCAAGTCGAGGTATTATCATACTCGAAGTTAGCACTCATATAATTCGAGTGCTAACCCCTTAAATTTGCTAAACACAAAACACATATAAGGAGGAACCTCAAATGAAGCTCAAACCCCTTGCAGATCGAGTCATCATCAAGATGGTGGAGGCCGAGGAGACCACCAAGAGCGGTATCATCCTGACCGGCGCCGCCAAGGAGAAGCCGGAAGTGGCCGAAGTCATCGAAGTGGGCCCCGGCGGAATGGTGGACGGCAAGGAAGTCAAGATGGTGGTCAAGAAGGGCCAGAAGGTCATCACCAGTAAATACGCCGGCACCGAGGTCAAGGTGGACGGCGAGGAGTACACCATCGTGCGCCAGAGCGACATCCTGGCCGTTGTCGAGTAAGCTTTCGTTTTGATCCCAGCATCATATTACAATTTGGAGGTAATACGCTATGTCCAAGCAGATTCTCTACGGCGAGGACGCCCGCCGCGCCCTGGAGCGCGGCGTCAACACCCTGGCCGATACCGTTAAGATCACCCTGGGCCCCAAGGGCCGCAACGTCGTGCTCGACAAGAAGTTCGGCACCCCCCTCATCACCAATGACGGCGTGACCATCGCCAAGGAGATCGAGCTGCCCGATCCCTTTGAGAACATGGGCGCCCAGATCGTCAAGGAAGTCTCCACCAAGACCAACGACGTGGCCGGCGACGGCACCACTACCGCCACCCTGCTGGCCCAGGCCATTATTCGCGAGGGCCTGAAGAATCTGGCTGCCGGCGCCAACCCTATGATCATGAAGAAGGGGATCGCCAGCGCCACCGCCGCCGCCGTGGCCGCCATCAAGGAGAACTCCAAGCCCGTCAACGGCACCGAGGACATCGCCCGCGTGGGCGCCGTCTCTTCCGGCGATGAGACCATCGGCAAGCTGATTGCCGAGGCCATGGAAAAGGTCTCCGCCGACGGCGTCATCACCGTTGAGGAGTCCAAGACCGCCGAGACCTACAGCGAGGTCGTCGAGGGCATGCAGTTCGACCGCGGCTATATCGCCCCCTATATGGTCACCGACACCGAGAAGATGGAGGCCGTTCTGGATGACGCCGCCATCCTCATCACCGACAAGAAGATCTCCAACATCCAGGAGCTGCTGCCCATTCTGGAGCAGGTGGTCCAGTCCGGCAAGAAGCTGCTGATCGTGGCGGAGGATGTGGAGGGCGACGCCCTGAGCACCCTGATCGTCAACAAGCTGCGCGGTACCCTGAACGTCTGCTGCGTGAAGGCGCCCGGCTTCGGCGACCGCCGCAAGGAGATGCTCCAGGATATGGCCATCCTCACCGGCGGCACCGTCATTTCCTCCGACCTGGGCTATGAGCTCAAGGAGGCCACTGCCGATATGCTGGGCCATGCCCGCCAGGTCAAGGTGACCAAGGACAACACCATCATCGTGGACGGCTCCGGCGAGAGCAAGGCCATTAAGGACCGTGTCGCCCAGATCCGCAGCCAGATCGAAGTCACCACTTCCGATTATGACCGTGAGAAGCTCCAGGAGCGTCTGGCCAAGCTGGCCGGCGGCGTGGCCATCATCCGTGTGGGCGCCGCCACCGAGTCCGAGATGAAGGAGAAGAAGCTCCGCATCGAGGACGCCCTGAACGCCACCCGCGCCGCCGTGGAAGAGGGTATCGTGGCCGGAGGCGGTACCGCCTATGTCAACGCCATTCCCGCTGTGGAGAAGCTGCTCAAGACCGCCGAGGGCGACGAGAAGACCGGCGTGGCCATCGTTGCCAAGGCCCTGACCGAGCCCATGCGTCAAATCTCTGCCAACGCCGGCATCGACGGCTCTGTGGTGCTGGAGAAGGTCAAGAACAGCAAGAAGGTGGGCTACGGCTTCAACGCCCTGAGCGAGACCTACGTGGATATGATCTCCGCCGGTATCGTGGACCCCACCAAGGTGACCCGCTCCGCGCTGGAGAACGCCGCCTCCGTGGCTGGCGTGCTGCTGACCACCGAGTCCCTGGTCACCGATAAGCCCGAACCCCCTGCGCCTGCCGCTCCCGCTGCCCCCGACATGGGCGGCATGTACTAAGAGATAGCCGCTGACCCTTGAAATTTCTGGATTTTCCGTAAGTGGTGTGGCTGATTTACACCAAATTTACACCAATTCAGCGCTTAATAGGTAAATACAACCGCCGCTCACGCTAAAGTGAGCGGCGGTTATTCTTCTTTTAGCATTCTTTTGCGCTATCAAGATAATCTAGAATTTGTCCATTCAAACTCTTACGAATTTCTCGCCAGTTAGGAAGGTACTTGTCCATAAGTGTGGCAAACTTCTCATTATGGCTCTTTTCAATTAAATGCATTAGCTCATGTACAATGACATATTCCAAGCACTCTGGTGTCTTTTTTGCCAACTGAAGATTGAACCATACCTTTCGCGTTTTCACATTGCAGGTGCCCCATCGGGTAGTCATATTTTTTATCTGCCATCCATCTGGGTGGAGATCTGAAATTTGTTCCCATTTGGGCAGAACACGCTCGATCTCCGCCTTAAGGATGCATCGATACCATTCGTTTACAAACTTTTCTCGCTGCTCGGTGGTGCTGCCCTCTCGCACAGTGAGAATGGCCTTTTCTCCGTCCAAAATCAAAGAATTTCCCTTATTGCTGTAGTTGACCAGCAAATAATACTGTCGGCCCCATACATACAGCGCCTCACCGGAAACATATTCTCTGGCTGTTTGCCGAGGCTGCTTTTCAAATTTTTCCTGTTGCCGCCGAATCCAGCCAATTTTCGTCCGAATGAACAGTTCAATACTCTCATCACTCAGATTGACCGGGGCAGACACCTCCACATGACCGTCCGGCGGTTTGACATAGAGGTGCATATTTTTGATTGCTTTTTTTGTTACGGACACTTCTATGCCGTTTACCACCATACGCATTAATATTCCTCTTGTTCTACAATAATTTTGAATACACGTTCCACTTCATCCTTGGATTTAAGGATTTTCAGAAGTTCACGCTTGATGCGGCGCTCCTTAACTGGGTCGTTACGGAACCTGTCCATCTTGGAACGAATAACAGCAGCGTGAAGGGCTTCTGCAAGATCGGCATCACAACCAGTATTGTCATACAGCGCTCTCATGGCAGCGCTATGGCGCACTTTTTCAGGGTAGTTCTCATTCTCCTCTGGCTTTGTTACATTACGCGCCAGTTCTATATATTTTTCCAACAATTGTGCATATGTAATGACGCCCTGCTTGCGCTCCAGAATCAGCTGCTCCAGAACGGCAGACATCTTTTCATAGTATTTGGGGTTTAGGACAATCTTCTCGACAACCTTCTTGCGGATGTTATTTTCGATGGCCTCTGCTGCGCTCTCTTGCTCCTTGGACTTATTCCCATCACCCTCCATTTTTTCACGCTGGGCCAAAATAAAATCGAGCAGAGTAAAATCATCAAAATCGCCGATGATACGGGCATCCTCCGCTACAATGTAATTATCGATCAGATATCGCATTCCGGGTTCGTATGCCTTCAGGTCAATAAAATCGCCACTGGAACGACCAATAGTAGCCTTCAGAGCAACATAAAAATTGACCATTTTATTATACTGTTCTTGTTGCGTTACAGAATAACCCAGTTCGCCCATCATAGGCTTTACTTCAGCATAAGCACGGATGATGGCATTGACCAACCGGTACAGCCGTTCACGCATTCTAGCATACGCCTCATCATTGTTCACATCAATACCGTTTTCACCGCAGAAATAGTGCAGATATCAGCATAGTCCTGACCGGCAAATTTATCAGAAACATACTTCACGAACAGAAGTGTGAGGATATAGTCCTTATATTGGGAGGCATCCATGCCACCTCTTAATGCGTCACAGCTCGCCCAAAGAGAACTGTATAATTCGCTCTTTTTTACAGCCATTTCTATTTCTCCAATCTCGTTGTGATTCCAACTATCTCAAAGCATATCTTTTGTCTTCCGCACCAGGTACAGTGGAAGATTAGTAATGGCCCCATCCCTCCGATAGCCCCTCTTGGAATAGCGCAGGGCATGCTCCGGGTGGTGGTCGGCGATATACTTCTTAAACGACGGTGCAGACTTATCCTCTCCACCTTTAGCCTCCACAGGGATGATTTCAGTACCGTACTGGATAAGGAAATCAATCTCGCTGTTTTTATCGGAGTAGTAGCGGGGCTCTACCTCGAACTGGCCGCGAAGCTGCTGCAGGACATAGTTTTCCGTCAGCGGACCTTTGAACTGATAATCCGTCTTTAACAGAATCGCGCTGTTGTCAATGCCTGCCATGTGCTTGAGCAGGCCGGTGTCGAACACGAAGAGCTTGAACTGGTCCAACTTGTCAAAGGCTGCCAAGGGATGCTCCATCTTAGAGACATTGTAGACACGGTTCAGCATCCCGGCGGAGACCAGCCACTCGATGGCCTCCTCAAAGTCCCGGGCCCGGCCGCCCTCCCGGACAGCTCCATACATGAACTTCTCATTGGACTTTGCGAGCTGAGCCACAATGCTGCGGAATACCATCAGAATGCGGCCGCTGTTGACCTTGCCGTTATGTTTGGAGAAGTCATTTTCATAGACCTCGATCAGTTCCTTCTGGATCTGTGAGATCTTGGCCGGGTCTTTATGCGCAATCCATGAGGAAACGCACTCCGGCATTCCGCCGATAATCAGATAATAGTTGTATGCCTCCAGCAGCCGGTTGTGGAAAATTTCTTCGATTGGCTGCTCTTTTTGGATGCTGCAATAGTATGCGTACAGGCTCTCGTCCGTGGCCTCCAGAAACTCGTCAAAGGTCAACGGATAGATGTCCAGCAGATTGACCATGCCCACGGGATAGGACTTAGGCTGCGCCAGAAGGGTTCCCAGCAAACTGCCAGCGGCGATCACATGGTATTCGTTGGCCTTTTCCTTGAAATATTTCAAAGTATTCAGCGCTTCCGGGCACTCCTGTATCTCGTCAAAAATAATCAGGGTTTTCCCCGGTAGAATTTTCTCCCCGGCGATCAGGGACAGCAGTTCAATGATTCGCTGGGGGTTTTTATTGGTCTCAAAGATGGATTTTAGCTCATCTTCCTCATCAAAGTTGAAGTAGACATAGCTGTCGTAGTAGTTCTGCCCGAACTCTTTCATCAGCCAGGTTTTTCCCACCTGCCGGGCGCCTTTCAGCACCATTGGCTTGCGGTCTTCGCTGGACTTCCATGCTACAAGTTCCTGAATTGCATTGCGTTTCATGCGACTCACCAGCCTTTCCTATTGCATAAATAGCGTATCACATTTTTCTGGAATTATCAAACTATATGTTACACATTTTTCTGAAATAATATGACAGTATAATTCCGTTTTTTCTGTTGTGGTCTTATTGGCTATGATATCAGCCCTTTTCACTGCAATATCTCCATGCCATACACATAACTGTGACTTATACTACAGTTTCCCGAAAGAGTACATTCAGCGTAGACTTAATGTAAACACACAATTGCTTCTGTGTACTTAGGTCCACGCTGAATGTTTTTTAAAATTTTTTTGCTCACATTACTGGTCAAAGTGGGCCTGTTTTCTACATTTATTATGAGAGGAACGATTCTAAATCCCATTCGATAGCGGTTTTCGCAGCGGGATGCTAGAAGGCGTCGGTTTTCTCTGTTTATTACAAGCGAGTTTGAGGCCCATGCGCGCTGGCCACATTCGCCGCACAAAGGAAGGAACATGATATGCCCAAACGAAGATCCAAACCCACGATTGTTGCCTGGCTGTCGGCCAAGCCGGGCAACGACGAAAAACGATTTATACAGGTTGGAGATACTCTGATGCTGTCTCCACAATTCCGTGCCCTTGGTATCGGGGCCAGATACCTTTATCTTTGCATGGCTATGGAAAGCGGTGGAAAACGTGATTTTGTTTTCCCACAGTCTGCCGCAAAGAAGTACGGGATCACATCCTCCAGCCTGTGGCGCCATGTGGCCGAACTGGAGTCCGGGAAGTTTATTGAGATCTATTCCGGAAAGCCAACACGGGAACCGAACCAATATAAATTTTGCTTTTCATGGAAGCAATCCTGGCCCCCGCATGCTTTCGCTCCACCGATGGCTATATGTAGTAAATCTGGCCCAAATTGAACCAAGGAAAACCATCTGAAAATCTCACTGGTTATTCCAAAGTGGATAAGTGCCAACCGCAAAAATCGCAACACTTCCACCAATTTGATAGAAGTTTTTGAACACGCTTGTTCCAAAAAGACATAGCCAAAATGAAAGGAGCCGCCATGAACTCCATGTACTTTACTCGCAGAAATCAGATTCTACTGGATGCCGTCCGGTCGGCAGAAAATGCTGCCATCCAGCTCCGGCAGTATGCCGCCGCTGTTCTGGAGCCTGTACAGACCGTTCCGGGAGACGCGTTTTCTGACAGCAGCCAAGCCGCAGTCGTAGAGATCACCCCAGAGGGCTGGCTGGCAGTCTCCCTCCCAGGGATGATGCCCCGACGGGATGACGCTGACCGCTCCCGGTTTCTTGCCGGACTGCTGCGGGATTCCATCCGTAGGGCCTTCCCGGAGAACATGACCAGCCGAAGTTCCGTGCCTGCGTGTTGGTGTATGAGCACATCTATGACATCAACCGCAACCGCCGTTTTATAGACCACGACAATCTGGAACTGAAGCACTGTCAGGATGTACTGGAGGCAGCCTTCCTCACAAACGATACGGCTGCCCTTTGCTCTGCGTTTCAGTGCAGTCACCGGAGAGAGCAGGACGGAACCCGTATCTGGATCTTGCCGCCGGAGCAGTTCCCGGAATGGTTGAAAAGTCATCCGGAATGCTGGAAAAGCGCCACCGAAACTATGCAGGAATAGGCCGAAAAATACATACCTATTTTGGTCGAAAACCCCTTGCAGATTTTCGGTGTTATGTAGGACCGTGAGCCCATTGGGGCGCAAGGGGTTCCTAATGCCAAACAGTCGGGGGTGGGATTGAGTTGGTAAGGATTTTGATGACAGGCGATGAGCGCAGTCAGGCAGCCTGATGGAAAGGCGCATGTCAGTTGAGGGGTGTGGGTATGAGGCGCCGGCAGCCTTGTGAATTGTGTTTCGTGTTTGCTGCTGCGGACCTGTTGAGTGCGCTGTTGCTGTGAGAATACGTATGGAGGATATTGGGATGCAGTTAAAGAATGGATGTATGGCTGTGAAGCTGATGGAGTTTGTGGGCCTGTGCGGCGAGGTGCCGGTGCCGCTGGTGCGGAAGCTGCCAGGGTACTATGATTATAATCGCCGCTTGGTTACAAGGTTGGTGCAGGAGGGGTATCTGAAGGAGCGGCGCATGAAGGGATACCGGCGAAGGATCGTCCGCTCATTGAGTCTGACAGAGGCCGGCTTGGGTCAGCTTCAAAGGGTAAGCCCGGGACAGGCGCAGCGTGTTCGAGCCCATGTGCTGGCTCCGGAGAATGGTCACGGGAACTGGAAGAAAACACTGCGGCTCCACCGGGGAGCGGCCTGCCTGTTGGCTGCTATAAAGCTGAAAGCCGTCTGGCAGCCCGGGCGACAGAAGGATGCCGCACTAGAGAAACAGCTCACCTATTACAGCGCCTATGAGCTTGCCAGGGAATACGGCTGGGATAACAAGGGCGCGCGTCTGTCAGGTGTTCTTGTGTCCAGGTATGCCTACTCCCCTCTCTACTACCTCGGCGACAGCAATATGCGCTGGTCTGATGAGGCGGAGCGGATGTTCCTCGACCATGTGGAGTCCTCCCCGCTGGGATGTGGTCGAACTCTCGGCAGCAGCCTCCTGTTGGGAGAGAGCTGGGACTTGTTGGAGTCTCTGATCACCCACGCAGTCAATCCCCGCAGCCGCCTGATTCATTTCACGAAGTACAGCAGCTTTCGCTATTTTACTATGGACGATATGGGTCTGCATTTG
Source organism: Intestinimonas sp. RTP31139st1_F5_RTP31139_211217 (assembly GCF_040226735.1). Classification (NCBI taxonomy): domain Bacteria; kingdom Bacillati; phylum Bacillota; class Clostridia; order Eubacteriales; genus Intestinimonas; species Intestinimonas sp. RTP31139st1_F5_RTP31139_211217. The sequence continues at coordinate 34,193 of NZ_JBCOAQ010000013.1, forward strand.
TTGAAACTTTATTTGGACGATACATACCTGCTTGCTTTCCAGCAGTATTTGCTGCAAAACGGCGTGTGTGAGCCGTCTATGTTGCCGGGGTATCTGTCCAGTTTGGAATCGCTATCTGAGTATTATGACTCGGGCAAAGGAAACCGGGAAGCACACTACTTGGACAGAGGGACATTCTTTGCGTGTCAGATAGACATTTTGAAAAAGTTCTGCAAGATCGGTCCAGGTTTGCGCGTCATACCTGATCACTGGCTTCTGAAGTTTGATGCGAACGGAGGTGGTGAGCATGGCGAATGAGCGAGTTCCCGTGTGGGAGAAAGCCAACCTCAGTCTGGAGGAAGCCGCAGCCTACTTCGGCATCGGCATCAACAAGCTGCGGGATATGACCAATGATGAAAATTGTCCGTTTGTACTCTGGAATGGGAGCAAGCGGCTGATCAAAAGGAAAGCGTTTGAACGGTATCTGGAGTCTGCTTACTCAATATAAGTGGAACTTTCTCATGTCGCATGGTACAATAGGGCCATAGCCTATTGAGCGCTTTTCAAGGAAGGAGCGTTGAGTTTGTCTGAAAAGCGCCGAGACCAGAAGGGCCGTATTTTGAAAACCGGCGAAAGCCAGCGGAATGACGGCCATTATATGTTCCGTTACACCGATATTCACAAGAAGCGGCGGTATGTCTATGCCAAGACCCTCGAGGAATTGCGGCAAAAGGAAGCCGATATTCAGCGTGACACGGTGGACGGGATTGACTATGCCGCCGGGGAGATGACGGTGATTGAGCTTGTCACCCGGTATATGAACCTGAAGCGGAGTCTGAAAGAGAATTCTTTCCGGGCCTATGATTCTGTGATCAATCGTATCCGGGAAGACCCGTTTGGGCAGAAGCAGATCCGCCATGTGAAGCTGTCTGACGCAAAAAGCTGGTTTGTGTCCCTGCATGACCGCGGGTATAAACAAAACACCATTGGCGTGATGCAGTGCGTTGTCCGCCCAGCCTTCGAAATGGCTGTTGACGATGACATCCTGCGAAAGAACCCGTTTAAGTTCAAACTGTCCGATGTGGTTCCTCGTGACGCCTATGTGCGGACTGCTTTGAGCCGGGAACAACAGGAACAGTACCTTCAGTTCTTCATGGAATACGGCGGTGGCAGCTACTATGATGATGTGGTGATCCTGTTGGGGACAGGTCTCCGTGTCAGTGAGCTGTATGGGCTGACCAAGAGCGATCTTGACTTTGACCGGCGCTGTATTCATGTGCGGCGGCAACTCTCCAGAACGGCGAACCAGCCCTATTTTATCAGCAGCCCCAAGACCAAAAGCGGTATTCGCACCATTCCCATGACAGACACAGTGTATATGGCCCTGAAACACGTCCTGAAGAATCGAGCCTCGCCCAAGGTGGAAATGCTGGTAGATGGCTGCACCGGGTTTATATTCTTCGATAAGGCCGGGAAACCCAAAGTAGCTATGCATCTGGAGAACTTCATGCGGGGTCTCCAGCGGAAGCATCCGTGGGCGCTTGGCGGAGATTTCCCCAAGGTGACCCCTCATGTGCTGCGCCACACCTTCTGCACCAATATGCAGCAGGCCGGCATCGACATCAAAAGTCTTCAGTATCTCATGGGGCATTCCAACGCCAGCGTGACGCTGGATGTTTACACCCATACGGACTACAATGTCGTAAAGCATGCCTTCGACCAGGTAGCCGCAAACCTTTGACTTTGTCCGGAAAATGCGGAATATACCAAGCTGCCAGTCATACACCAATTTCTACACCATTTTCGCCGAAAGCTATGCAGACTTGCGTAGATTTAGGTGGATTTTGAAAATTCAGGATTCCAGAGGAAAATCCCGGACCGCTTGCAAATACAGGGATATGAGCAGTTATGCAGAGTAGCGTGGAACCCCCTGTTTTAGCGGGTCATGACGGGCGGCATGTATTGATAAACCGTTCTAACCCTTGATTTTCCGATGATTCCCTGTAAAAAATCGTCGTTTTCCCGCACTTTTGAAGTGCTTTCGTTGACGGGTAGTGTGAGCTTACACACAACTTACACACTTTGATGATTCGGAAACGCTTAACATGGAACAAAGGCCCGGTACTCACGTTTGAGAGTACCGGGCCTTTTGCACGTTCAATATTGGAATTTATGCTGTACTGCGAGGAAAATGCTTATCCGCATAGTAGCCTGCCGCAGCCACAAGTCCCATAATCGCTGTATAGTCAAAAAGAAAAATAAGAATATCCTCGCCAAAATTAAAAAATACGAAGTGGCTCCTTAGAAACAAATAAGTCAGAATTTTTTGATGGATCACAGCATATAAGCCGTATCCAATCATGATAATCAAAAAGAGCTGACGTAAGGGTGCAAAAACCTGCCATTTGCTTTTTGTCAATTTCTTTACAGTACCCATCACCATATTCCAATGCATCCCCAGATGCAGGCTCATCAGGCAAAAGCCCCAGTAAGAGGACAGCATGTGGAGTGTCCGGGTAAAGCCCCGTCCGCCCTTGATGGGAAGAAAATCAAACACATGCCGGGAAAGAATTACGCCGCTGACCATCAGGCCCAGCATACACAACAGAAGGGCAGCATTTACAAAAGTGCGGAACAGCCGTCTTGCGGTCCACTTTCCCTTTGCCAAGCTACGATACCAACGCCGGTTCAGGGCATGATGCCCAAGGAATAAGAGAAACATGGACGCCCCCAGCCACTCATGGAGCTCCTCTCCAATGAGGGAATAGGCCATCAGCAGCGGCAGCAGAACTACCATCAGACGGTCCAGCGCCATTTTCAGCGTTGACTTTGCGTTCATGTTTCTCTCTCCCTGTCACTTCATTCCTGAATAAAGTTGGTAAAACTGATTTGCTCCTGCTTCGGCAGGGGAACGCCGGCCTTTGCGCCGGCCTCTTTGCATTTTAAGAACCACGCCATATTTCTACCCAGAATCCGCATGACCTGCATGCCCTCCAGGTCCTTCCGGACCTCTTCCGGCGTGGTGCCGTGAACCATGTTCCAATAGCGGGAGTTGATAATGGGCATCTGCATCAGGCCGAAGTATTTGTTCACCTGATCCCAGGTGGCAGTGGTGCCGGCTCTCCGGGCGGACATAACAGCCGCCGCAGGCTTTAGGTAAAAGTTGTTCCGTCCACCGCAGAAGTCCGCATAGAATACACGGTCCAGAAAAGATGTCATAGCTCCGGTGGCCCCCGCCCAGTGAACGGGGGTCCCGAAGATAAAACCATCATAGTCTGCCGCAAGGTCAAGGAACTCGTTCACCTTGTCTTCAAAGACGCAGACGTGCTTGGTGACACAGGTTTTGCAAGCAATGCAGCCGGAAAGGGGCTTGTTCCCGATCCAGAAGATGTCGGTGCCGATTCCCTCCTGTTCCAGAGAGACTGCCGCTTCCGTCAGAGCAGTCTAGGTGCAGCCCTCTTTGTGAGGACTGCCGTTGACCAATAATACTTTCATCGTACACACTCTTTTCTACACTTCCATTTAGATATCCAGATCATTGACCCAGTCGATGATTTCCTGACGGGCATTCTGGATATTGTTGCGGGAGATGGTCAGGCCATCCAGCATCGTAGCATTAGGCTCTAGTCCCTGAATGGTGCGGGGTGTTCCGGCAAAGCCGCTTCCTCCGTGGGTGCTGAAGGGGATGATGGTCTTGCCGGAGAAATCATAGGTATCAAAGAAGGTGTAGAGGATCTGAGGCATATCGCTCCACCAGATGGGATAGCCGATGAACACCACACCGTAGTCATCCATGTTGGTTACACGCTCCTTGATGGCAGGGCGGGCGTTCTGCTCCTGCTCCTCCGCTGCCAGATCCACCAGAGTGCTGTGGTTGGTGGGATAGGGCGTCCGGGGCTCAATACGGAAAATGTCGGCGCCCGTGGCCTCCTGGATGACATAGGCCATGTACTGGGTGTTGCCCAGCACCTCACCGTCGATGACCACCACACTGTTGTCCTCCTCGGTGGTCATGTTGTTTGGATTGGTGGTTTCCGGTATAGAGAAGTAGGTCACCAGCACACGGGACTCCTGAGAAGCAGGAGCATTGTTGTTGGTAGTTGCGTCGGTGTTCAGATTCAGGCCGTTGGCCCAGTTCTGGATGTCAGGCCGAGAAGCACGCTCCGTGAAGCGGCGGCCCTCCAGCCAGTTTCCGGTACCCGCCATTTCCTCCAGCAGTTCGCCGCTCTGGCCAAGACCGGAGCTGGTGGAGGTGCAGAAGGGGATTACCGTCTTTCCGGTAAAATCGTTGGACTGAATAAAGTCATTGACCGGCCATGCAGCGATGCCCCACCAGATGGGGTAGCCAATGAAAACAGTGTCATATTCATCCCAGTCGGAGACGGTGTCACGCACCAGCTCCACATCACGCAGAGCCTCATTTTCATGCTCACGGTTGACACGGCTGCTGGAGACCGTCCAGTTCAGATCAGCGTCGGTATAGGGATCTGTGGGAACCAGTTCAAAGAGGTCGGCGTTCAGCGTATCCGCAATGGTTTCTGCGACAGCTTCCGTATTGCCGCTGGCGGAGAAATAGGCTACCAGAACTTTGGAACCGCCGGAGATATCAGGCTGATCAGTATTCTGCTCCATGAAGTTGCGGAGGATGACAGCGGCCTGGGCACGGGTGGCATTACCGTCGGGATCGAAGATGTTGCCGCCTTTGCCGTTGATAATGCCGTTTTCATGGGCCCAGTCCACGGCAGTGGAAGCATAAGAGGAAATCGAGCTTTCATCGGCAAAATCCTGCCCACGGGAGGCTGCGGGACTTCCGGCATAACGCCACAGGATGGCGGCAAACTGCTGCCGGGTAATGGAATCGTTTGGGCCAAAATTGCCGTTTGGATAGCCGGAGACGATTCCATTGGCAGAAGCCCAGCGGGTGGCATCTGCATAATAGGCCGTGCTCGCTACATCAGGGAAATCCGTACCGCTGGTCACAGCAGGGCTTCCAGCAGCACGGTAAAGGATCGCAGCAATCTGTCCCCGGCTGGTGGTGGCTTCGGGAGAGAAGGTAGTGGTGCTGGTGCCGCTCATCAGGCCATGGCCCCGAACATAGGTCACAGCATCCGCATACCACGCATTCGCCGCAACATCAGAAAAGCCTGTGTCACTGACGGCGGCAAATGCGGTAGTGTTCATTGCCAGCAGCATGATAACTGCAAGGAACACAGATGTAAGCTTTTTTAGATTTTTCATGTGCTTCACTCCTTAAATCATTAAATCATTCATTGAGTTTCCATGTAATTCCGTAGGATTGTTGCAACCTCAGCGCGGGTGGCATTGCCCTTCGGGTCAAAGCGATTGCCGCTTTTACCATTCACGATGCCGTTTGCTCTGGCCCACTCCACTGTGTTTAAGGCATAGGCAGCAATCGCATTCTCATCGGAAAAAAGCCTGCGTTTTCCACTCTGTCACCTTCCGGACGCCGGGCGGAGAGAATCCAGTTCAAGATCTGCTCATCATCAAACAGCACATTCCCGCCGCCATGATAATTTCCGTGGATGCCCAACGCGTTGAAGTAGGCGTTGTCCGGAATCTCAAGCTGCAGTAGTTGGTCGATCTGTTCATCACGCAGGCCCACATCCTCGTACGCATCGTGAAGGCCGTTATAGGCGCTGCGGGCTTTCTGAGAGCCATAGTATTCATCGTTTTCCGCCATGAAAATGTAGACCGCCACCCGGTTTTCGGCAACTGGCTCAAAGGTGCCATCCCACTGGGAGGCCCCATGTAGATAGGCAGTATACAGGTCAGGCCGCATAGAGATCGCTCTGGACATGGTTTCACCGCCTGCGGAGTAACCGGCGGCATAGACACGGTTTTCATCCACTGCGAAATTCCGGATGAAATACTCAGTCAACTCAATGGCCTGCCTCACAGACTTTTCCCCCCAGTCCGTGAGCTGGGCGGAGACTACGATCATATCCTCATCCAGTTCGGTCCAGGAGCGAAAGCCTGTCCAGCCCAAGTTGCTGCCGGAGGACTGCTCTCCAAACCACATCATGTCGTAGCCCGGCATAGTCATCATCAGCGGATAGTTCCGGGTCTCATCATAGCCTTCCGGCAGATAGTAGCTATAATGGATGTCTCCATCCGCTCCGGCGAGAATCTGTTCGGTGATGAAGCCTGTTTTGACTGTATTCAGGCTATCTGTGAAAACCTGCGTTTGAATCATGGTAGTGGTATCTGTCTCTATGCTTGGGGGCGGCGCTGCACAGGCGGACAGCATCACGCTCATCGCCAAAAGCCCGGAAAGAATGTTCATCGCTTTCACCCCAATCATCAGAATTCCAGCCCATCAAGCCAATCGGCCACATCTCCGGCAGCATCGGCAACATTGCGTTCGCTGACGGTGAAGCCGTCTGTAATGACTGTAGCATTCGATTCCAGCTCCTGGATGGTGTCGATAGTGCTGGAAAAGCGGCTGCCGTTGTGGACATTAAAGGAGATGATGGTCTTGCCTGAAAAATCGTATCCATCGAAAAAACTATACAGCACCATAGGCATGTCGTACCACCAGTTGGGAAAACCCACAAAGATGATGTCGTAGTCCTCTAAGTTTTCAATATGGTTGGTCAGCTCGGGGCGGACATTATCATCCTGCTCCTGGGCGGCATGATCAATCAGTGCGCCGCCATCGGCGGGATATTGCACTGAGGTTTGAATGGAGAACAGATTGCCGCCGGTCTCCTCCGCAATCATATCCGCTACCGCCCGAACCCGGCCCTTTTGTATGCCGTTTACCCTTGTCACGCTGGCGGAAGTGATGGCGTCCACCTCCGTGTTTTCATCGGCGGTGAAATAGGCGATCAGTATTTTGCCTTCGGAGAAATCAGGTGTTTCTGTTTGATTCCCGGCGGATTCCACACTCTGAGAGCTTACAGGCGGAGTTTGCTGCACGGAATTTCCGTTTTCGCCGCAGGCAGTCAGTGATACCGCCATGAAAGCCGCCAGGATGAAAGCAAAGTATTTGTTTTTTCTGTTCAAGTTCATAATTGTTCCTTCAAGCGGCGCAAAGGAGCCGGAGCCTTGCCTGGCCCGGCTCCTTTGCCATTCCTTTACGACTCGCTTGTAATTTCCAGGCTATTGACCCACTCCACTACATCAGCTTCGCTGACACTGCTCCGAAACCGCTGACCCTCCAGCCAGTCGCCGGTGCCCATCGTCTCGGCCAGAAGCTCACCGCTCTCTCCCAGACCGGAAGAGGATGACGTGCAGAAGGGAATCACGGTCTTTCCGGTGAAGTCGTTGGATACCACGAAGCTGCTCACCGGCCAGGCGGCCACATGCCACCAGATGGGGTAGCCGATGAACACTGTGTCATAGTCCTCCCAATTCTCCACGGCGGCGGAGACCAGTTCCACGGCTTGCAGGCTCTCGTTGTCATGCTCACGGCTGACACGGCTGTTTTTGTCCGTCCAGTCCAGGTCCTCCGAGGTGTAGGGCTTCGCCGGGACGATCTCAAAGGTATCGGCTCCCAGCGCGTCCGCAATATAGCCTGCAACCGCCTCCGTATTGCCGGTAGCCGAGTAATAGACCACCAGCGTTTTGCCGTTTTCGCCGTCAGTAGCGGGAGTGCCGGTCTCCGGTGCCGGGGTTTCCTCATTTTTGGCGGATGTCTGTGTTTCCTGACTTTGACCGGGTGCTTGTGGCGCCTGCTGGCCACAGGCAGCCAGGGCAAACAGCATGGTCATTGCCAAAATACAGCCAATCACTCGCTTCAAAGGGGTTGTTCTCATTGCAGTTGCCTCCAATCCTGGAAAGAGTCTTACTTTACATTCGCCTGAATCCAGCTTTCAATGTGGTCGGCGATCACATCATTGTTCAGGTCTTGGAACATAAAGTGGTCATTGCCGGTAATGCCCTCGTCGGGAAGATGTACCACAGTGCTGCTGCCGCCCGCCGCGTTATAAGCCTCGGTAAAGGTATCGGCGGTGGAGGCCATCATGCCCCACATGGCCGCAGCCGGGACATCGGTAAATTCTGCACCGATGTAGTCGCCGTAATAGAAAGTGACAGGGACTTTCTTTTCCAGCAGCGCCTTGTAGTCATCGCTGTCCACCTGGGGAGCCATACCGGGCTCAATGGCCACAATAGCGGCAATGTGATCCGTATATCGGGCGGTCTCCCAACCGGGCATACCGCCCTGAGAATGGGTCACCAGAATAGAGTCTTTACCGGTGCGCTCATAGACTTCGTCGATGGCAGCCGCAACGGCCTGGGCCACCACGGCGTTGTCGATGTTCTGGTCGCCGCCCGCGTTGTCCATGCCGGTATCCGGCGTCATCTGGCGGAAGAATTGGTCAAGGGATTCTTCTCCTGCGGGAAACTGGGAACCCTCATTGTAGGTAAACTCGTCATTCAGGTAAGTACCAATGCGGAACTGGGTGTACCAGGTCTGGTCAGAGGGCTCCATGGTGATGGTACCGGCCACAGAGGTCTGTCCAGCCTCGCCCCGGCGGGGCTGGTCGATGAGCCATACGCTGTGGCCCATTCGCAGGAACATATCGGACCAGCCTTCCCGGCCATCCGGAGTAGTCATCCAACCCATACGGGACTGACCATAGCCATGGAGAAACACCATGGGCAGGCTGCTCTCCTCGGCGGGAATCTGGTAAAGCACATTGGCGTGGTCCACATGGGCAGTAGAACCTTCCCTGGACATATAGTAATTGGAAACATCAAAGGTACCGTCCGAGGTGATTACGGCGCCACCAGCGGAGAACATCCCCTGCTGGGCGATGATCAATGCGTCTTCGGGCGTGTTGGATTGAACCGCGCTGGTGTCAGGTTCGCTTGTGGAACCATTGTTCGCTGCGGACTGCTGACCGCAAGCGGCCAGGGACAGTGCCATGATTCCAGCCAAAAGCAAAGCGGCAAATCTGTGCTTCATGTTGTAATTCCTCCTGTTATTGTGCGATTACTTTATTTCTGCTCGTCTACCGGCGGGGTCATGGCGGCATACTGCTTCAGCAGTTCCGGCGTGCTGGTGTAATAGCGCACTTTTTTGTCCAGCTCGGCGATTGCGGACATCTCATCTTCTGTCAGGGCAAAGTCGAACAAGTCAAAGTTGTCCTTGATGTGGGCGGGATTCTTGGAGCCGGGGATGACAATATTGCCATCCTGAATATGCCAGCGCAGAATAATCTGGGCGCTGCTCTTGCCATATTTCTTACCCATCTGTGCCAGCAGCGGCTCCTCCATCAGCGTTTTGTCACCGTGACCCAGGGGATACCATGCCTGGATCACGATACCCGCTTTGTCCAGGAATGCTTTGAACGACTTTTCCTGGGAGTAAGGATGAACCTCGGTCTGTAAAACAGCGGGCTTCACTACGCAGACATCCAGGATCTCCTGAATCTGCGCCTCGTTGAAGTTGGACAGGCCGATGGTCCTGACCTTACCCTCCATGTAGGCTTTTTCCATCAGCCGGTAGCCCGCGATGTAGTTCCCGGCGGGCTGGTGGATCAGCAGCAGGTCGATATAGTCCGTATCCAGCCGCTCCAACGTCTTTTCCACGGCATCGGACTGCTCATAAAAGCTGGGCCACAGCTTGGTTTCCAGAAAAATCGCCTCTCTGGACACACCGGATTTCTTCATGGCCCGGCCCACGGCTTTTTCGTTGACATAGGCGTTTGCCGTGTCGATCAGGCGATAACCGCACGCCAGTGCGCTGAGGACAGAAGCCTCCGCCTCGTCTGGAGTCAGAAGAAAGGTCCCGATGCCCGCCATAGGCATCTTGATTCCGTTATTCAAAGTTACATATTCCATAATGATACCTCCTTTAGATTTCTTGATTATTTCAAAGCCGCGCCATCCTGAAAGGCGCTGCCGACCTTTTCGCCCAACTCCAGATAAGCATGGTGGACAGGGTCAAAAGAGATGGCCCGCAGTTTTGCGGGATCGATGGTCCCATCCTCTCCCAGAATACACTCATCAGCGCTGACATTTTTAATGACGCCGAGATACTTGCAGCCGTCGATGACTTTCACCAGCTCGCATTCCAGTGTCAGGGGCAGTTCATTGATGACAGGTGCGTTGACAAATGCGCTTTTCGTTGTGGTGAAACCGGCTTTCTCCATCTTGCGGGGCTCGTTCTTTGCGGAGACGAGGCCCACATAATCGCAGGCAGCCAGATGTTCCACATCTCCCACACTGACAGTGAATGCCTTCTTCAGAAGAATGTTATCGGTGGTCTTGTGGCTGGAGAGGTCAATAATGATCTCGTCCGCCCCCGCAATGCCGCCCCAGGCGGCATTCATCGCATTTGCGCTTCCATCCTCATTGTAGGTGCCGATGATCAGCACCGGCTGGGGAAATAAGTAGGGCTTTGCGCCAAAATCTTTTCTCATGGATTTGTTCCTCCTGTTATGCTTTCTTGACGATTTTGGACCCGCCGAACACCTGAGACATGGGGATGGTGTCAAGAATTTTATCCAGTGCAGATACTTCGGATGGCAGCAGCACCACATCCGCCGCCCCGGCATTTTCCTTCAGACGCTCCAGCTTTCGGGTGCCGGGGATGGGCACGATCCAGGACTTTTTGCACAGCATCCACGCCATGGAAAGCTGGGCGGGTGTGGCCCCTTTCTGCTGGGCCAGCGTATTCAGCAGCAGGAAAAGATCCTGGTTCTGGTCCATAGCTTCAGCGGTAAACTGGGGCATATTGCTACGGTAATCCAGCTTCGGGTCGAACCGGCTGTCCTTGTTGTACGCCCCGGTGAGCAGTCCATTTGCCATAGGCGAGAACGCCACAAAGCCGATGTTCAGTTCCTCCAGTACCGGAAACAGTGCCTCATGCCACCGGGCCATCATGGAGTAGCGGTTCTGAATCGCCGTGACAGGGCAGATGGCATGGGCGCGGCGAATGGTTTCTTCTGTCGCTTCAGACAGCCCCCAATGGGTAATCTTACCCTCTTTGATCAAATCCGCCATGACGCCGGCCACTTCCTCAATGGGGACATTCGGATCGGTTCGGTGCTGGTAATACAGATCAATGTGATCCGTACCCAGCCGTGTCAGCGATGCTTCCACAGACGCGCGAATGACCTCCGGCCGGGAATCCGGAATCAGCGGCTTGTTGACCTCCGGGCTGGCCATATCGAAGTGGATACCGAACTTGGTGGCAATCGCCACCCGATTCCGGAAAGGCTTCAGCGCTGCGCCCACCAGCTCCTCGTTATCATGGGGATTGTCCGCCGTTCCGTAGACTTCCGCCGTATCAAAGAAGGTATAGCCCATGTCCACAGCCTGGGCCATCAGCTCTGTCATCTCCTTTTTGTCGGCAGGTGCGCCGTAGGCGTGGCTCATGCCCATGCAGCCTAGGCCGACAGCGGAGACTTTCAGATCAGTCCCTAGTGTGCGATATTCCATCTTAAAAATGTCCCTTCTGCGAATTTACTTTTCTCTTTTTATTTCTGCTGATAGCAGGCGGATACCATCTGGTACATTTCCTCCACCGAAAACTCACCGAAATCCTCTTTGGTCAATGCTCCCAGGATATACTTTCTGTCCGGGCAAGCACCATGCGCAGCCAGACTCATGGGGATACCGCTTTTTTCAAGCAGCGCATTCAGCTTGGCGCAGCCAGCCTCAATCACATCGCCGGTGTTAAGTTTGTCATCGATTCCGAACACCTCAGTGAACAGGGCATGGATATCTTCAGCGTGGTATTTGGCAATGCCTCGGAGCCAATGGGGATAGGCGATGGTCAGTGCCTCCCGATACGACACATGATGTGCGACCCGGGGGATATATCCGACGGAGTATAGTGTCCACGGATAAAACTGATCCACGCCGGAACGGAAGACCCCCATGGTATTGACACAAGACGCCCACATGACATTTGCTCTGGCTCTCTCATCGTTGGGATCATCCATCAGTTTTTCATAGCTGCCCAGTAAAGTTTGCAACACTACTTTGGCGAATCCGCGTGCAATATCGTTTTCGTGATTGCCGACAAACCAGGCACTGGCTTGGATAAAGCAGACCCATACAGAGTATGCTGTACTTTTCCTGTCCAAAGAGAGAGTGGTGCCGGGGTCCATCAGACAGTAATCCGGCCATGCGCCGAACAACTCCACCCCATAGCCTTTGTACTCCATAATGTCGCAGACAGAATCCGCTTCAGAGCCGGTAGAGGGGTAAGTCGGAATAATGATGTTCAGCAAATGTCGGCCATCAGACTGCGCCTTGCCTTCGATATAATCCTCCAGATGGTCATGAACCGCACCAAACGCAATGGCTTTTCCGGTATCCATGGCGCTGGCTCCGCCCATCTCTATCACAGTTGTGACCTGTTCCCGGTGAGCCAAATCAATGCCATCCAGAATCTGCTGCCATGTGGCTGCTGTCTGTCCGCCATAGTCAACATAAGAGATGTCGTGCTGTCTCAGCAGGCCGGTGACCCGGTCATACACCCCATTCTTTTTGAGTGAATCCCCGCCATACACCAGCAGCACCTTTTGCCCTTTGCACAGCTCCGGAGTCTTTTCCAGGGTGTCAGGGCCGAAATGAAACTGGATCGGATTATGGTACTGAAATGTCATAGAGTCCGCCTCCTGTCAGTCTAAAGCCAATGCGGCAGACTTACACCTGCTTGCCCATCTCGTAGGCTTCCCGCATGGCGGGCAAGCCCTTGATCGCCCCGGCCTCATACACGCCCTTGCCGTAGATGACACCCTTTTCCTGCGCTCCGTCCAGGCAGGCGGCAAAGCCCCGGAAACACTCCAGTGTGCAGTCCATGACCGTATCGCTGTCCTCGGCGGCAGTCATGATGTAGTAGAACTCCTTGTTGGGGATGTTTGTCCACCGGGCCACCGAGCGGTCAATGACCGCTTTCATCTGGGCACCGATGGAATAGAAATACACCGGGCTTGCCATCACGATCACATCGGCTGCCTGCATTTTGTCCAGAATCTCAGCCATATCATCGGGAATGGCACACTTGCCGCCGCTGTTCTTGCAGTAGTAGCAGGCATTGCAGGGGGCCACTTTCTTGCTCCGAAGGAAGACCTTTTCCACCTGATTGCCGCTCTCCTGGGCACCGCGCAGAAATTCATCACACAGTAAATCCGAATTGCCGCCCTTACGGGGGCTGCCGGACAGAATCAAAACTTTTTTGCTCATTGCTTATCTCTCCTTATCTCTTTTATTGCAGTTTGCCGTATGTCACATCATCCACCGGCTCCAGCCACTCGCTGTGTCCGTTTTCACCAGGCACTTCCACCGCCAGATGGGAGAACCAACTGTCGGGAGCAGCACCATGCCAGTGCTTGACACCGGGAGCGATATTCACTACATCGCCCGGATGAAGCTCCTGGGCTTCCTTTCCCCATTCCTGATAGTAGCCACGACCGGCGACACAGACGAGGATCTGACCACCTCCCTGGTCTGCTTGATGGATGTGCCAGTTGTTGCGGCAGCCCGGTTCAAAGGTGACATTGAAGATGCCGACCTGGCTGGTGGAAAGGGGGGCAAGATAGCTTTGGCCAATAAAATACTGTGCGAACCCATTATTGGGCTGGCCAATGGGGAACACCATGTCATTCTCATGTGCTTTCCTGGCATGTGCCGAGCCTTTCTCAGCCCATACCTCTTTTGCCATGCGGAAAGCTGCCCATGCTTTGGGCCAGCCGGCGTAAAATGCCGCGTGGGTCAGGATCTCCGCAATCTCCGACCGGGTGACCCCGTTCTTTTTTGCCATCATCAGGTGGTGTTGGAACGAGGTATCCACAAGTCCCTGCGCCATCAGGGCCGTCACAGTGATCAGAGAACGGTCCCGAAGGGACAACTGGGCCTCGCGGCTCCACACCTCTCCGAACAAAACATCATCGTTGAGCTGGGCAAATTTGGGGGCAAACTCCCCCAAGGCATCTCTGCCCGCCGTCTGTTTGATTGCCATTGCATAGGCTCCTTTCTGTAAATTACAATTTAATTGCCAGCAAATACTTCACCCAGCCACTTGTCATAAGTGGGAATCCACCCGCCCTGATTTCCAAAGCCATGGGGCATATCATCCAGCTGAAGGCGTTCCACGGATACGCCCGCCTCCTCAACCGCATCCGCATTTGCAAGGAACTGATCGTAAAACGGGTCACGGGTACCATAGCAGTAAAAAGTGGGAGGCAGGTCTGCTTTCTGCAAGGACTCCACATCAGTGGTTCCTACACTAAGCCGCCCGTAGAAGGAATAGATCATACCGTCTGCTGCCGCATCAGCGGACACCATATCCAGTTCATCCGGCATATAATCGGGATCGAGGACAGTAGGACTGACAGTCCCGTCAAAGTTGCGAAGCATCTCGCCAGCCAGAATGCCACCCGCGGAAAAGCCCATGACGGCAATGTCCTTTTCATCAATTCCGTATTCTTCTGCGTGAGCACGGACAAAACGCACCGCACGGGCCAAGTCCAGCGCACCTTCCTCTTGCGTGTAAGGGCGGAGGCGGTAATCCAGAACAAAGCTCTGATACCCCAAGGCGCTCAGATCTTCCGCTACAGGTGTTCCTTCGTTCTGGTCACTCCTGAACTGAAAAGCGCCGCCTGCACAAATCAGCACCGCGCCCTTGATCTCCGCTCCTTCCGGAACGGGGAAGAAAGTCAGATAGGGCTGGAAATCGGGATCATCGAAATAATTTCCGTTGTTCACGGTGTATTCCGTGACGGCGGGGACATTTCCTTCCTCCCACAGATAAAGCATCTGTTTTCCGTGGGGATCGACCGACGCGGTCAAAACAGTGTTGCTGTCGCCGCCCTCCGGCCGAGAGGTTTCTGCAGCTATGCCCAGCCCCTGCGCCCAGGAGACCACATCTTCCGCGCTGGATGCCGCCTTGTTCCGGGACAATACCAGAGCATTGTCTCCCACCGAAGCACCCGGCTGCAGTCTTGAAATAGTGTCCACAGTACGGGATGCGCCGCTCCCGCCGTGGGTGATAAACGGGATGATTGTCTTTGCACCAAAGTTATATTCTTCAAGGAAGGAGTAGACCGGCATGGGCATATCGGCCCACCAGTTGGGGTATCCCAGCAGGACGAACTCGTATTGCTCGGAATTTTCAACATGAGTGGCAAGCTCCGGGCGAGTGCCTGCCTCCTTTTCCTCTGCGGCCTGATCCACCAGCGAATCGTGGTCCAAGGGATAGGGATCTACGGTTTCAATGCGGAACAGATCGCCTCCAATCGTCTGCTGGATGAGCTTAGCCACATATTCCGTGTTACCCAGCACTTCGCCGTCATCCACGGCGATACTGGCTCCGGACACCGCATCTACGCCGTCCGTGCTGACATCTTCAGGGACTGAAAAATAGGCAATCAGAATGTTGCTTCCGGTGGTTTCCTGCTGTATCGGGGATGGGGACGGCGTGGATGCGGACTGGGAGGACTTCGGTGGGTTCGTGCCGCCGCAGGCGGGCAAACTCAATGTCATTGTCAGCGCAAGGAACAGGGATACGATTGTCTTCATGGAAGTACCCCTTAGTAACAGGCTTCAAAGATATGAAGCACATCCTCGTGGGTCAGCTTTCCATAGCTGCCGGGAGTCAGCGGAACAGAATCAGCAAGCTCCTTCATCGGCGTCAGTTCTGTCACGCCCAACTCCCGAAGGGTAGTAGGCATCCCCAATTCCTGAATGAAATCCGCCAGTGCCTCCACACCGGCATGGGCCAGCTCGATTTCCGTCTTGCCATCTGCCGGAACATCCCAGACGCGCGTTGCAAACCTGGCAAATTTAGTTATGCCCTTCTCGCAAATATAGCGATAATAGGCCGGATGAAGCACAGCCAGACCAAGACCATGGTTGCAGTCGGTGTAGGCTCCCAACTGGTGCTCCATCATGTGCGCCTGAAAATCAGTCTGCTTACCCAGTTTGATCACGCGGTTCTCCGCCATGGTGGCCTCCCACATGAGGTTGCTGCGGGCAGTGTAGTCCTCCGGTTTCTGAACAGCGGCCCGCAGATCCCGGACGACGCCCCGCATCAGGGCTTCGGCAATATCGTCGGAAACATTGGGTTCATCCGGTTCGCTGAAGTAGATCTCCATGATATGGGAGAGTGTGTCGAAGCCGCCGGATATCATCTGCATCTTTGGTACGCTGAAGGTATAAGTCGGGTCCATCAGGGCGAACCGGGCGTTGCATTTGGGATAATCGCGGCCAGTCTTGATCTTCAGTTCTTCATTGGTAATAACAGCGCCGCCGTTCATCTCACTGCCGGTACCGGACACCGTGACGATCATGCCCAGGGGGACGGGCTCAAAATCCACCACCCCTGGCCGGGCCCAGTAATCCGCCCAGAGATCACCGTCATACCGGGCGGCCATAGACACCGCCTTGCAGCAGTCCATCACGGAGCCGCCGCCCACTGCCAGGATCAGGTCGATGTGATTGCCTCGCACCAGTTTGGCTCCCTCCTGCACCTTGGCGTAAGTGGGATTGGGCATGATGCCGGAAAACTCCACGATGTTCTTATCCGTGCTCTGCAGAATACCGCACACCTCATCGTAGATGCCGTTACGCTTGATGGAGCCGCCGCCATAGGCCAGCAGTACATTGGGGCCGTAATGGCTGACCATGCAGCTCAGATACTCCTTTACACAGCCCTGTCCAAAGACGGCCTTCGTGGCATTTTCAAAAATAAAGTTGTTCATGTTCGTTCTCCCTCTCTTATTTCATGTGGTTTTCCCAAAATGTGACGGCGTCGTCAATCCAGCCCTCGGCCACAGTGCCGGTACCAAGGCCAAATCCGTGGCCCAGACCGGAATAGCAGTGGAACTCTGTGTCGATACCAAGCTCTGACATAGCTTCCAGGCGGCGCTGCATAGTGCGCCAGCTGGCGATACCGTCGCTGTCTCCCACACAGACATAGGTGGGCGGGTCATCTGGACTGTACTCACTCAGGCCCGTGTACTGCATGACAACAGTTCCCGGCCTGGGCAGGTCATCACCACCGAAAGCTGCGGGCCCGTAGGAGCCCAGCCATGCCGCCATTCTGGCTCCTGCGCTGCCGCCCCAGAGGGAATAGCAGCTGGTGTCCACCTCCAGTTCTTCGGCGTTGGCAAAAATGAAACTGATCGCCCTGGCTAGGTCCTCGCAGGCTGTCTGAGCACCTGGACGGTAGATGAGGGCGAATGCATTGTATCCCTCCTTAGAGAGCTCCAGCGCATGGGGAAAGCTATCATGTATGGCTCCCACATAGGCAAAAGCACCGCCCGCATTGCAGACGGCAAAGCGGGCTCCCGGCGTACCTTTGAAAAAGAACAGGCCGGTGTTCTCTTTTTCCGGGTCCGCCGCCTTCTCCTCGTCGGTGTAGATGTCGTAAAATATAACATCGCCCTTTTGGGCGTGTTCCCGGAAGTAGTTGGCGACCTCCACGGTCATCTCTGGGTCGATGTGGGTATACCAGGTCAGTGAGAGGTTCCCCAGCGTATCGCCGCTGTAATATCCGTTGCCTGCCGGGAAGATCAGCCGCCCATAGTCCCCGAAGACGGGGTCGCCCACGACCTCTGTGATTCTTGTGTCAGAGGTATACATACCGGTCGTTCCTTCCTCCACTGCCGCCGTGGGATGCAACGCGTTATCCGGCGGTTTCTGGTTCCCGCAGGCGGTCATGGCCAGTAACAACAGGCTGGCGGCTAAAAACTGTTTTATCATGGTATTCGCTCCTGTTTTCTGAGGTTTTCCCTATTATAAAAAAATCGAGACTCCCGGAGAAGTCTCGATTCGTTTCGCAGTATATACGTTTGGGTAATAACCTGGTCACAGCTCAAAAACAGTTTTTACAGCGTCCAGAAACCGCTGGACCGTTTCAGACGGCTCGGGCGCATGAAAGATTCCAAAAGGAATGGTGTAATTCCAGCGGATGGGGATGGATTTCAGCATAGGATGCACATTTTTCCAGTTGTCAATGGTCATCATGATATTGTTTTCGCTTTCGCACTGGTTGAACACATTGAGATTGAAGCGCTCAAAATCTACGATTTTGATCTGCGGATGATTTTTCCAAAGCTCGTCACGCATGATATCCAGATATTGATTCCAGCCCCGCCGGATCAGCATGAACCGCTCCCCATACAGGTCTTGGACGGACAGCATACGCTTCTCCGCCAGCCGGTGATTCAACGGGACCGCGCATGCAATCGGAGTCCTGGAAAGCTCCAAAGCGGCACATTGGTAATGTTCCAGAAAATCCGCGTCATACAGCCCCGCCACGATGTCGATGTTTTTTCCCAAGTTGGTTAGGATCTCCCGGGCATTTTCGGCGGAGTTCTCATAATTGACCAGGTGAAACCGGATGTCCGGACACATTGCATGGAGCTTGGGCCACAGGTCCATCAAAAACTGTACCGGCGTCATAGGTGAAACGCCGATGCGGATAAGCTGGCCGTCCTTCTGTCCGGCGTTTCTGGCCCGAACCTCTGATTCCTTGCAGTATTGGATGATGTATTTTGCATCCTGGTAAAGAGATTTTCCCGCTTCCGTCAGCGTCAGTCCCCGGTGGCTGCGGCGGAACAGTTGGATGTCCAGGCTGGCCTCCAGCGAGGTGATTTGTTTCATCACAGCCGGCGGCGTAATGAACAGCTCCTCCGCAGCCTTGTTAAAGCTGCCCGCGTCCGCCACACGGAGAAAGGTTTCCAACTGAGGATTGTACATACGACACCGTCCTTTTTTCAAATCTTCACTCGATCATATCAGCGCAGCGGAAGGTTTGCAATTTTTTCAGTCCGCCGCTTCGGAGATGTTTGATCGCTCAACAGTCTCCTTGCAGTTGCTATCTAACCGCATTAACCCACGTATAGATCTCGCTCTCCGGGGTCACCACATCGCCATAGCTGCCGGAATAGGGTGTAACAGTCTCAATGCGTGCCGGCAGGAATGATATCACCGGAACGGGAGAGCTCGCAACGGAAGCCTGCGTGTTTTTCTTGATTGATTTACGCACTTATGCTGTGCGCGCTTTCATAAGCCTGCTGAATCTCCTCCGGCATATCCTCTGGCCTTATGTGGGCGAGGCGGTCTTCGTTTCCGTCTTTGATTGCCTGTTCGTAGTACCAGCACTTGAAGTTCAGCATATCCAGGACCCGGTTCATCCGCCTGATCTCCTCCTCCACAGCCGCCTTCTGTCGGAGGAACAGTTCCCGCCGCTGGGGATAGGTCTCACTGCCCTGTACGCACCACTCCATGAACTGCTTGATGTCCCTGATCTCCAGGCCAGACTTTTTCAGGCACTCGATCACGCGAAGAGCTTCCAGCTCCTTTTCTCCAAATTTTCGAATACCGGAATCTCTGCGGATGCCGGGGAACAGCCCCTCCTTATCATAATACCGCAACGTGGATACAGGCAAATCAAACATCTCAGATACCTGGCCGATGGTATACATGGAATCCCTCCAAAATCATGAAAAATGTCCTTGATCTAAAGTCAAGTTTAGGTATTACAATTAGAATATCAGAGAACAGCAAAACTGTCAATTTCAATTTTGGAGGTATAAAGATGGGAAAAAATGTGCTTGTCATTAGTACAAGTCTCAGAGACCGGAGCAATTCTGAGATGCTGGCGGACGCTTTTCTTGCCGGCACGAAAGCTGCCGGGAACCGCGTGGAAAAGGTTACCCTGCGGGAAAAGGCTCTGTCTTTTTGCAAAGGCTGTCTAACTTGTCAGGAAACTCAAAAATGTGTGATTCAGGATGATACTGCTCAAATTGTGGAAAAAATGGCCCAGGCGGATGTGATTGTTTTTGCCACGCCCATCTATTACTACGAAATGAGCGGTCAGATGAAAACGTTGCTTGACCGGGCAAATCCCCTGTTTCCCTCGGACTATTCGTTCCGCAGGATCTATCTTCTGACAACCGCGGCGGAGGATGAGGAGTCCGTGCCGGAAAAAGCGGTGAGCGGACTGAAGGGCTGGATCGACTGCTTTGAAAAAGCGGCGCTGGCCGGGACCGTTTTCGCAGGCGGCGTTACGGGCGCCGGAGAGATTGAGGGACATCCCGCTCTGAAAACCGCCTATGATATGGGCGCGTCGATTCAATAAAGGAGGAGCTGCATCATGGAAGAAAGACTGATTCTGACAGAGGAATGGGACAAGGTGTTTCCCGAAAGTAAAAAGGTTGATCACCGTAAGGTCACCTTTCACAACCGTTACGGCATCACGCTGGCCGCCGATCTGTATGCGCCCCAAAACGCGGCGGGAAAACTCCAGGCCATTGCGGTGAGCGGGCCGTTTGGCGCGGTCAAGGAGCAGTCCTCCGGGCTATATGCACAGGCCATGGCGGAGCGGGGCTTTCTGACCATTGCCTTCGATCCTTCCTTTACAGGGGAGAGCGGCGGCAGCCCCCGGTATGTGGCCTCCCCGGACATCAACACGGAGGATTTCTCCGCAGCGGTGGATTTCCTGTCCGTTCAGGACAATGTTGACCCTGAGAGAATCGGGATCATCGGCATCTGCGGCTGGGGCGGCATGGCTCTGAACGCGGCGGCAAACGACACCAGGATCAAAGCGACGATTGCGTCCACCATGTACGACATGACCCGGGTGAACGCAAAGGGATACTTTGACACCGAGGACAGTGAGGAAGCGCGCTACGAAAAACGCAAGGCCCTGAATGCACAGCGGACTGCGGACTACAACAGCGGAACCTATGCCCGGGCGGGCGGTGTTGTAGATCCGCTGCCGGAGGATGCACCCTTCTTTGTGAAAGACTACTACGACTATTACAAGACCAGCCGTGGGTATCATGCGCGGTCGCTGAACTCCAACGATGGTTGGAATGTTACCTCTGCACTGCCTTTCCTGAATATGCCGCTTTTGCAGTACAGCCACGAGATCCGCAGCGCGGTACTGCTGATCCACGGCGAAAAGGCACATTCCTGCTACTTCAGCAGGGACGCCTTTGAAAAGCTGGCTGGCGACAACAAGGAACTGTTCATCATTCCCGGAGCCGTCCACACCGACCTGTACGATCGGCTGGATGTGATCCCCTTCGACAAAATGGCAGCATTCTTCAGGCAATATATGGGTTAATTTAATGAGGGCGTCTGTTGTGAAGAAGCCAATTACCATTAAAGGGCGGACCTGTCACCATTTACGCAGAGCGGTACGGCGGCTTTGAACAGGTAGGCAGTTTACCGCAGAATCTCACAAGAAACGATGTCCAAATAACAACAGAGGCCGGCGACATTGTTTTATACTCGGGAAACTCTATTGTGCTTTTTTACGGTTCCAACACGTGGGCCTATACAAAATTGGGACATATCGAAGACCTTTCCGCAGAGAATCTGAAAACGCTTTTGGATGTTGAGCAGGTGACGGTTTCTCTTTACCTGGCCGAAATGCCATAGCGTCAATCACGATACGATCTGTTTTTTCAAAGAAAGGATTTCTTTCTGAACAGCAGCGCCCTTGCCTGTTCGCTTTGAACGGGCAAGGACGCTTTGTTACATCTTTTGTGTTTCCAATAGTTTCTGCATTTGCTCCGGCGTTTCCTTCATACCCCGGCGAATCCATTCCTCGATCCAGCCAAACAGCGCCCCTTTTTGGATGTCAAAGCAGCCCGCAGTGGCAGAAAACTACTATGAGGAAGTGACAACCACAGTTCCTTTGGAGCGGACATATACACAAAAAGGCGGCTTTGCCGTATCCATCTGGAAACAGGCTTCCGGGTATGAAACGCCCGGAAAGCTTACGGTCTGGTATCCCACGCAGATGGAAACAGATGACCAGACATACCCTGCTGTCGTCACGGCCAACGGCATGGGTGTTCCGGCCTCGAAATACAGCGCGGTCTTTGAGCATCTGGCATCCTGGGGCTTTATCGTCATCGGCAACAAGGATAGAAACGCCTGGGATGGCGTTTCCTCCGGGGCAAGTTCTGGACATGCTCCTGCGGCTGAATGAGGACAAAGACAGTATTTTCTATGGGAAGATCGATACAGACAGTATTGGTATTTGATAGGCAAAGGAAGGCCGCCGCTCATATTCGTGAGCGGCGGCCTTTTTGCTGCCCTGTGAGGGCAGGATTTGCGGTCCAACCTGTGTCCGGCCATCCGGCGTTTGACCAGCATTCTCCCATCGACCAGCCCTGCCAGGACGCGATTTGCCGCAGCGGCCGACACGCCGCCCAGCTCCGGGCACCAGTGCCCATGCTGATCGGATCCGATTCCTATGAATGCCACTTGCACCCGCTGTTTTACAATTTCTCTTGACACTTTGGACTACACAGTGTAGACTGTCTATAGGACGACAGCAAGTAGACCAAGGAGGGGATCCTATTGAATGATTTCAAGCTGGGGGCGGTGGAGTCCCGTTTCGCAGACCTGATCTGGCAAAATGAGCCCATCGCCTCCACGGCGCTGGTCAAACTGGCCGAGCAGGAACTGAGCTGGAAAAAGTCCACAACCTATACGGTTTTGAAACGACTGAGCCAGCGGGGCATTTTTCAAAATCAGGACGGAACTGTCACCTCGCTGCTCTCCAGAGAAGCGTTTTATGCCGCACAGAGCGAACAGTTTGTGGAGGAAACCTTCTCCGGCTCCCTCCCCGCGTTCCTCACTGCGTTCACCACCAGAAAAAAGTTGTCAAAGGATAACCTGGACCAGCTCCAGAGGTTGATCGACCAAATCAGGAGGTGATATTTCATGGCGAATTTAATCGCATATGAACTGCTTCCCCGTATTTTCAACATGAGCGTAACGGCCGGCATCGTGATCCTGTTTGTACTCCTGGCCCGTCTGCTGCTCCGGAGGGCACCCAAAGTGTTTTCTTATGCCCTGTGGTCGGTGGTTCTATTCCGCCTTCTGTGTCCAGTCTCCCTCTCCGCCGGCTTCTCCCTGCTGGGGCTGGTGGACATGCCCACGCGGGCAGCTACGCCCCATACCACCACGGTGGAGTATGCGCCGCCGGACATCGTCCATGCGGAGGACCCCCAGGTCCAGTTCCCGGTGGAGCCCGTCCGTACCGCCGTCAACGAGGTCCTCCCCAAGGGGGAAGAACAGACGACGGCCGATCCTCTGGAGGCTCCGACGGCCATCGCCACCTGGCTCTGGCTGCTGGGAATCCTGGCCATGGCCGCATACAGCGTGGCATCCTACCTCAAAATACGGCGCAGGCTGGTCGGCGCCGTGCCGCTGCGGGACAATATCTATCTGGCGGACCACATCCCCACCCCCTTCGTGATGGGCCTCTTCCGCCCCAGGATCTATCTTCCCTCCGCACTGAGCGGGCGGGAGCAGGCCTATATCATCCGGCATGAGCAGCACCATATCCGCAGAGGCGACCACATCGTAAAGGTCTTGTCCTTCGCGGCGCTGTGCATCCACTGGTTCAATCCCCTGGTCTGGGCGGCGTTCTTCCTGTCCGGAAAGGATATGGAGATGAGCTGCGATGAGGCGGTGGTCCATGCGCTGGGCGAACAGATCCGGGCGGACTACTCCACCTCTCTGCTGCGCCTCGCCACCGGTCGCCGGAGGATCGCCGGTATGCCCCTGGCCTTCGGAGAGGGGGACACCAAAAGCCGCATCCGAAATCTCGTAAACTGGAAGACGCCAAAGCGATGGGCGGCGCTTCTGGCCGCCGTGGTCTGCATCGCGGTGGCCGGGGCCTGTGCCGCCAATCCCCAGGGGAGCACCCGCGGGCGGTACGACAGCATGGAAGACTTTGCCCAGCAGACCATGGACGCGGCCAAGACCGCGGTCTACTACACCGCGGAAGGCGGAGAGGCTACGGCCGCCGTCACCGGGACCAAGCTCGCCTGGCTGGAGCAGCAGGGCGAGGTGGACGGTCTGGCCCCGGAGGGGGCCCTGGAGGCATGGACCTTCCACTTCCTGGTCCAGGTCGACGCGGATGACATCATGCTGGTGGGCGGCATGTATGAGGAGGACGGCTGGTACGACCTGGAGGGGCAGGGCGGCCACAATGTGGTGGCTCTGCGGTACGACGACGGCAGCTATGACGTCCTCTACGACCAGGCCGTCAACGACAACCTGGACTTTTACGGCTATCACAACAGCTATGAGGAGGCGATTTACGACTGGTACGTGGACGACCAGGGGCTGGACCTGCCCTTGTATGTGGAGGACTGGACCGGATCGATTGGCGCGCCGGCGGAAAATCTGGGGAACTTCCCGGTCCACCGCTTCGACGGAGAAGGCTGGTACCTCTATATCCCCCTGCAGGCGTGGCAGCGGGCGGGCCGCGGCGACAGCTGGCAGTCCGGCTACGGTACCGGCTCCGCGCTGACGGTATACAGACAGGGCCAGGATGCCCGGACGCAGGCGGACTATCTGGTCAGTCAGGGCTGGATCGGGGTGGAGGGCGCCGTCCCCCATGTCCGGCATTGGGAGTACGACATCGAGGACTATTACTACAATGCCCCGGACGGCGGCAGCTACCAGGTGCGCATTGAGTGGCAGGCGCAGAATATCGCCGGCTCCCCCTATACCGCCATAGAGCCTGACGTCCTCCGGGCCATGGCCGAAAGCTTCACCGTGGATGAGGAGACCGCCCCCCTCCCCACTCCTACCCCCGAGGCGACCGCCGGGCCCCTGGGCGGCGTACAGAGAGGAGCCCCTCTGACGCTGTGTCTGACCCGCAACGGCGACGAAATTGGGACCTATGACGACTGCTGGTCTGAGTCGAACGCGGTCTATTATTTCAATTACCTGCAAACCCTCTCCTGGGCGGCCGCGGAAGAGAACGGCCCATACGACGACAGAGACGCCGTGACTCTCTCCGGCGCTGGCGGGTGGACCATGACCGCCTACGACGGCGCGGACGAAGTCTGCTTCAGCGACCCTGCCGGCACGCGGTGGCTCAAGCCGGAAACGGAGGATGACTCCGCCTATGAGATGCTGCGCGGCTGGTTTGACGAGGCGGAGTATACCGCGCTGGGCGGTGGGTATGACCACCAGAGCATCGTCGTTCCGGACGTGGGACAGGGCTACCTGGAGGCCGCCGCGGTCTATGTGGATGCCTTCGAGCGCATCCACCTCCAGGCCTCAGCGGGCAGCAAGCTCTGCTACTCCTTCGTGTTGACCAGCGTAGAGGAGGCCGAGGAGACCACCTCCTCTATGCGGGAGCGGGGAAAGATCGACGAGCGCACCTACTGTTTCTATCTGACGACGGTGTTCGTCCCCCAGAATGAATACGCCCTGGGCTGGTCCATGGCCGGCAACACCGGAGATTATACCGGCGAAGACCCCGCCGTCCCCGAAGGCGCGCTGGAATACTACCGCTGCGGTTACATCACCCTGGAAGACGACGGCTGGCACGGCCGGCTGGTTGGGACCGGATGGTAGACCGCAGGACATCCCCCACCGCCCGGCAAGACATTTACAAACGATATGATGAACTCCGCCGGCCCCCTGCCGATCAGGGGACCGGCGGAGCCTTTTTACGCCCCGGCGCGCACACGCATTTGGATTCTCATATCCCCATGACCTCGCACACAGCGGCCTGAAGGTAGTCGATGTCCTCGAACCGGGTGAGGGGGTTCACGGAAAAGCGGACCGTCCCCTGGGGGAAGGTCCCCAGGGTCTTATGGGCCAGCGGGGCACAGTGAAGGCCGCACCGGGCCTGTATGCCGAACTCCTTTTCCAGGCGGAAGGCGGCCTCGGCATTGTCCAGGCCCGGAAAATCCACCGATACCACACCCACCTGGCGTTCGGCGTCCAGCGTCCCCAGCACCCGCAATCCGTCCTCCTCCATCTCCCGCATCCGGGCGATGAGATGGCCGGTCAGCCTCTTCTCCCGCCGGCGCAGGTTCTCCCACCCCTGGGCAACGCCCCAGTCCAGTGCGGCCCGGAGCCCGTAAATCCCGGGAAGATTCAGCGTGCCCGCTTCAAACCGGTCCGGAAGGAAGCCGGGCATACTCTCCAGGTCCGAAAGGCTCCCCGTCCCCCCCGCAATGAGAGGTGTGAGCCGCTCTGCCAGGGCGTCGGTGAGGAGTAAGCCCCCCAGCCCCTGCGGTCCCATCAACCCCTTATGGGCAGGGAAGGCCAGCGCGTCGATACACATGGCGTCCATATCGATGGGGAGCAGCCCGGCGCTCTGGGCGGCGTCCACACAGAAGAAGATGCCCCGCTCCCGGCACAGTTTTCCCACCGCCTCAATGGGCATCCGGGTGCCGCACACGTTGGAAGCGTGGGTGAGCACCACAAGCCTTGTCCGCTCCGTCAGGCACCCCTCCACCTGCTCCAAAAGCAGTTCTCCCTGCCGGCTGCAGGGCAGGTAGTCCACAGACACACCCCAGCGCTCCATCTGTTTCAGCGGACGCAGCACGGCGTTATGCTCCATGGTGGAGACGGCCGCCCGGTCCCCGGGCTCCAGGAGGCCCTTGACGACATAGTTGAGGGAGTGGGTGCAGCCAGGCGTGAAGATCACATTCTGGGGGGCCGGCCCGCCCAGAAGCGCGCAGAGCTTCTCCCGCACCTCCAGCGCCACATTTTCCGCGTCGTAGGCGCTCTGGTAGTCGCCGCGGCCGATGTTGCAGCATACCCGGTCCAGAAAGTCCGCCGCGGCCTCCGATACGCCGGGCGCTTTGGGCCGGGTCGTGGCCGCGCTGTCAAAGTATCGCTGTCTCATGGTGCGCCCCCTCGATCAAAATTCCGTCTCCACCGCCACGTGGTAATCGTAGCGGTCTTCCCGCAGGGCGGTCAGCAGCCGGCCCAGCACCGCGGCAGACGTGGCGCTGTCGTCCAGCGTGATGCGCGCCGTGTTCTCCCTGGCCTCCAGCGCCCGGAGGAGCTCGCTGTAGACCGTTCCGCTCCCTCTCCCCTCCGGCAGGCCGCTCAGGTTCCCCTGCCAGCACAGCCAGCCCTCGGACTCCAGCGTATCGGCCACCGACCGGTCCTCCGCCAGCACAATTCGGGTGGAGGTCCTTCCGATATGGGCCAGAAGCTCATTGGCGGCCTGCAACTCCTCCCGGGCCGCCGCGGGCGTGTCCGCCTGTGTGAACAGGCCGACGACATGCCCCTCCCCCATGGCCCGGCGGATCAGGTCGTCCCGCTGCGCCAGCCGGTCCGCCGGGAACAGGAGCAGCGCCGCCCTGCCCTCCCGGGCCAGCGCGTCCAGCACCGCCTCTCCCGCCTCCCCTGTATCGCAGCGGAGGGCCAGATAGACCCGTACCGCCCGCTCGTCCCGGCTGTCCGGCGCAGGCGTGGGCAGGCTGGCGGAGGGCGGCGTGGACTCGCCCCCGGTCTCCCCGCCGGTCTGGGCCGTGACGGTGCGGTAGTAATTTTGGAGCTGGATGAGGTACGGGGTGGTCACTGATCCCCGGAACTGCTGGTCGCTGAGGCTGGCATCTGCGTTGTGGATACGGATATAGGGGTAATACTTTGTCCCAAAAACAATGTTGCCTTGGGTACACTCCAGCCCGAAATAGGCGCAGGTAGAGCTGGCTGAGACATAGATCTGCCCGTTGCGGATAATGGCGGTGGGCGTCTTCCGCTCTCCGTTCGGATAGTAATCATAGGATACCCCAGTCCGCAGGTCAAAGGTCAGATTTTTCGCGTCGCTGTTGAAGAGCGTGAGCGTGTTTTGGGTCTTGTTCTGTCCCCCGTCAAATACGCCCAGCTTGATCCCGCCGTTCTGATTGGCCACAAAGGTGGTGTAGGGGACATAGATGGTCCCGCCCACCCGGATGGGCATGGTGCTGTCGTTGAGGGGCATGGGGCTGTCGTTGAGTCCCAGGAAGATTACGTTTGCATCCCAGTCCTCACCGGCGGCCGCGGCCTGAAGCACCAGCCCCAGCAGCAGTATGGCGGCGCACAGGGCCGCCGGAATTTTCTTTTTCATCTCCTCCGCGCCTCCTCTTCCGGCCATTCAGGGCGGATATTCTCCTGTTATTATAGCATACCCCGCCCGTCATGGTAAACCCCGGCTTGCCCTCCACAGGATTCTTGGATATAATTTAATCTGTTTTAAAGATTTTGTAAATTCCCTTTTTCTCCCCGTTGGGGTATACTGTCCATAATAAGCCGGGAGGGAGGGGCCTCTTTTATGACCGTGACGCCGGAACAAGTGAAAAGGCTCTGCGCGGCCTCCGGCGCGGACGAGATCGCCGCGCTCTCCGCCCTGGAGCGCCGGAACGGGGACCTGCTGGAGGCTCTTCTGGAGCTGGAACGGCAGGGCAGCGCCCTGCCTCCAGCCCGGGGCGGGTTTTATACCACCCGGCCCCAGGGCGGCGCGGGTCCCGCCTCCGCTCTCCCCGTCTCCAATGCGGGAGGGTGCCGTACGGGCGGTTGGCGACGGACCCGCGAGGATCTCTCTCCGCCGGTTCTGACCACAGCCCTGCGGGATCTGGCCCGTCGGAGCGTAGAGAACTATCTGGAGATCCGCCGCCGGGGCAGGCGGGTGACCTCCATGCCCCTGCTGATCCTTCTGCTGCTCCTGGTCTTCTTTTTCTGGATCACGGCGCTCGTACTGGCCCTGGGGCTGGTACTGGGCTTCCGCTATCGCTTCGGCGGGCCGGACCTGGACCGGGAGTCGATGGATCGGGCTACCGCCCGGCTCTCCTCCAAGGCGGCAGCCCTGCGGGACAAGATCCGCGCGGCGCTTCAGGAGCGGGGGTGCGGCCGCAGGCGGTGACGGTGTTTTTGAAAGGAGGCTTGTCCCTTGGCGGAAAAAATCCTGCTCGTCGAGGACGAGGAAAAGCTGGCCCGGATGGTGGAGCTGGAGCTCCGATATGAGGGCTACGAGGTAGAAAAGGCCTTCGACGGCCGAACGGGCCTGGAGCGGGCCCTCTCAGGGGAGCACGATCTGATCTTGCTAGACATCATGCTCCCAGGCATGTCCGGCATGGAGGTGCTCCGCCGTCTGCGGCGGGAAAGTCAGGCGCCTGTTATCATGCTCACCGCCCGTGACACAGTGGTGGACAAGGTGTCCGGCCTGGACTCCGGGGCGGACGACTATATCACCAAGCCCTTCGCCATCGAAGAACTGCTGGCCCGCATCCGGGCGGCTCTGCGCAAGCGGCCCTCCGCCCCGGCGGAGGCCCCCAAGCTCACCTGCGGCGCCCTGGTCATGGACACCGAGCGCCACGAGGTAACGGTGAGGGGCGCTCCCGTAGAGCTCACCCGGCGGGAATTCGACCTACTGCACTATCTGTTGGAAAACAAGGAGAAGGTCATCTCCCGGGAATCCCTTCTGGACCATGTCTGGGGCTTCGACTTCGCCGGGGAAACCAACGCCGTGGACGTATACATCCGCTTTCTCCGTTCCAAGATCGACGAAAAGTTCGGTGTAAAGATCATCCACACGGTCCGGGGCGTGGGCTATGTGGTCCGGGAGGAGGATGCGTCATGAGCCCGTCCGCCATCGTATATGCCTCCGCCACCGGTTTTACCCGCCGATACGCCGATCTTCTCTCAGAGCGGACCGGCCTGCCCTGCTTTGCGCTGGGCGCCGTGCCCGGCCCGGACCGGGGCGCGGCGGTTCTCTATCTGGGCTGGCTGTGCGCAGGTGGGATCAAAGGCCTCCGAAAGGCCCGGGCCCGCTACAAGGTGCAGGCGGTGTGCGCCGTCGGCATGAGCCCTGCCGGGACGGCATACACCGATCAGGTCCGCGCCCAAAATCATCTGGAGAACCTCCCCTTTTTCTACCTCCGGGGCGGCTACGCCCCGGAGCGGCTCACGGGTCTCTATCGACCCATGATGTCTCTGATGTCCAGAATGGTCTCCAAAGCGTCCGCCGAGGACGAGGGCGCGCGCGCCATGCAGGAGGCCTTTGCCAAAGGCGGCGACTGGGTGAGCACGGAGCAGCTCTCCCCGGTGCTGGACGCGCTGACCGAGTAGCACACTCCACCCCGCTCCGCAAGGGAGGCGTCCGCCATGCCGTCAAAACAAAGCCAAAAGCCCCGGGGGCGGGTAAAATCCTCCATCGTCCTGCGGCTGAACCTGCGTCTTTTCCTGCGTCTGCTGGGCATCTATGTCTTTATGGACCTTCTCCTCCTGCTGCTGACCGGGGGAGGCGTCCTGCTCTGGGCCGACCGGCAGTGTGCCGATGTGTCCGCCCTGGTGGAGGAGCGCGGTGTGCCCTCTGCCGAGGCCACCGTCTGGATGGCCGCCGGGGACTATACCGTGTCCGCACTGACCGAGCCCCCAGACCGGGCCGGCTTTCTCCTCAACGGCGCGTATTTCAACCTGGGTTCTCTCCGCGACGACCCGCTCTCCGGGAGCCTGCGCACCCTGGATCTGGGCGCCGCCCCCTTCTTCTTCGGCCCCTGGACCTCTCATCCGGGCCGGGACGTGACCTACACCGTCGCCCTGCCCAACAACGGCGAACCCTACGCCATCACCCTGGATCTGGAGCACCAGATCACCTTGGCGGTCTTTGCCGGGCGGGTGCTGCTTATCTGCCAATTGGTGAGTCTGTTGTGCAATCTGTTTAAAAACGCGGGCACCATCAGGCGCACCCTCAAACCCATTCAGGAGCTGGCCGCTGCGGCCACCCGGCTGGGAAACGCCTCCTCCATGTCTCCGGAGGAGCTCTCCGCTCTGGCGGGAAGGCTGGATGAGATCAACGCCACCCACTTGGATAAGCGCATTCCGGTCAGCGGCACCCAGAAGGAGCTCAAGACCTTGGCCCAGGCCATCAATGCCATGCTGGATCGCATCAATGAGGCCTATCGCTCTCAGATGCGCTTCGTCTCCGACGCCTCTCACGAGCTCCGGACCCCCATCTCTGTCATCCAGGGTTACGCCAATCTCCTGGATCGATGGGGCAAGGATGACCCAGACACCATGCAGGAGGCCATCGACGCCATCCGTTCCGAGGCCGACGCCATGAAGGAGCTGGTGGAGCAGCTTCTCTTCCTGGCTCGGGGGGACAATGATTCCATGCACATCGACCAGACGGACTTTGACCTTACGGAGGTGGCCGCTCAGGTCCTCAAGGAGACCGAGATGATCGATCAGACCCATCTCTTCTCCGCGCAGTGGTCCACCGGTCCCGTACCCGTCCACGCCGACCTCGGGCTCATCAAGCAGTGTCTCCGGGTCCTGGTGGACAACAGCATCAAATATACTCCCGCCGGAGGCCGAATCACCCTCCGGGTGGAGGCGGGCGGGGGCCTGGCCCGCCTCTCTGTCCAGGATGAGGGCCAGGGCATCGACGCCGAAAGTCTCCCGCATATTTTTGACCGCTTTTTCCGCACGGATCAGTCCCGGGCCCGCCAGACCGGCGGCACCGGCCTGGGTCTGGCCATCGCCAAATGGATTGTGGAGCGCCACGGCGGCTGGTTTGAGGTCCTCTCCCGGGAGGGGATCGGCACCCGGATGACGATGGTCCTGCCCCTGGCCCGCCTGGGGGAGGACTGAACGGGCTCAGTCCCGCCGCCAACCTTACATTCTGCACGTGCTGCGGCCTTCCTCTGCTTTTTCAGGAGGAGGGCCGCAAATTTTTTCTTTGTCCCCCTCTTCTCCCTTCCCCCAAGGACTTCAGGGCGCATTCCTTTTCAGACCCTTCTTTTTTCTACACAACGATATATTGACAACAGTGTTTTCCATGATACAATATCTGGTGCACATCCGCAGGATTCATCCCACAAAAGAGGAGCGAGATATATGCCCATTTCCGAAAATGCCCGCGCCGTCCTGGAGCGGCGCTATCTGATCCGTGACGAGCACGGAGAGCCTGTTGAGACGGTGGACGAGCTTTTTCACCGGGTGGCGGACGCGGTCGCCGCAGCCGATGCGCGCTTCGACCCCAAGGCCGATGTGGCGTCCACGGCCAAACTCTTTTATGAGCTGATGACCAGCCTGGACTTTCTCCCCAACTCCCCTACCCTCATGAACGCCGGCCGTCCGCTGGGACAACTCTCGGCCTGCTTCGTGCTTCCGGTGGAGGACTCCATGGAGCACATCTTCGACGCCATCAAGAACGCCGCCTTGATCCACAAGTCCGGCGGCGGCACCGGTTTTTCCTTCTCCCGGCTGCGGGCCAAGGGCTCCACGGTAAACTCCACCGGGGGTGTAGCCAGCGGCCCCATCTCCTTTATGAAGGTCTTCAACGCCGCCACCGAGGCGGTAAAGCAGGGCGGTACCCGTCGGGGGGCCAATATGGGTATTCTCCGGGTGGACCACCCCGATATCATGGACTTTATTACCTGCAAGAACGACACCAAGGAGATTACCAACTTCAATATCTCCGTTGGCCTTACCGAGGCCTTCATGGCCGCTGTAGAGTCCGGCGGGAGCTATGATCTTGTGGACCCCGCATCCAAGAAGGTCACCGGACAGCTCAGCGCCCGGGCGGTGTTCGAGGCCATCGTCAACTCCGCCTGGCAGACGGGTGAGCCCGGCATCATCTTCCTGGATCGCTTGAATCGAGACAACCCCTGCCCCGGACAGGGGGAAATTGAGTCCACCAACCCCTGCGGAGAGCAGCCTCTGCTGCCCTATGAGGCGTGCAACTTGGGCTCCATCAATCTGGTCAACCACCTCAGGCAGACCGCAGAGGGCTATACACTGGACCGCGGCAAGCTGGAAAAGACCATTCGGGCTGCCGTCCATTTCCTGGATAACGTGATTGAGGTCAATCAGTATCCCCTGCCGGAGATTGACAGGGTGACCAAACTGACCCGGAAGATCGGCCTGGGGGTCATGGGATTTGCGGATATGCTCCTCTACATGGGCATCCCCTACAACTCCGACGCGGGAGTCTCCATGGCCAAAACCGTCATGGAGTTGGTGCAGACCATCGGCCATCAGGAGAGCCAGCGGCTGGCTGAGACCCGGGGCGCCTTCCCCCTATTCGCCGAAAGTATCTATCGGGACGGCAAGCCTCTCCGCAACGCCACCGTTACCACCATCGCTCCCACCGGCACCCTGTCTATCATTGCCGGCGTCTCCTCCGGCGTGGAGCCCGTCTTTGCCTATGCCTACATCCGCAACGTGATGGACAACACCCACCTGATCGAGACCAACCAGATCCTGAAGGACAAGCTGGCGGAGCGCGGACTTTTCTCCGATGCCCTCATGCGGGAGATCGTGGAGAAGGGCACCCTGGCCCATGTTCCCGGTGTTCCGGAGGATATCCGCCGGGTCTTTGTCTGCGCCCACGACGTCTCCCCCATCTGGCATGTGAAAATGCAGGCCGCGTTCCAGGAGTACACCGACAACGCGGTCTCCAAGACGGTGAACTTCCCCAATTCCGCCACCCGGGAAGAGGTCGCCGAGGTCTACCGCCTGGCCTATGAGCTGGGGTGCAAGGGCACCACCATCTACCGGGACGGCTCCCGGGACGAGCAGGTGCTGAATATTGGCAAGGTAAACGACGGCAAGCCTGCCGAGTCCGGATCGGCGCCCCTTCCCGACCACGTGGAAAAGCTGCTGGAGTCCAATTGCGACTCCACCGCATGTCTCCTTCGCAACGGCTCCATCATGCCCCGGCCCCGGCCCGACGTGACCATGGGCTACACGGAAAAAGTGAAGATCGGCTGCGGTAACCTGTATATTACCGTCAATTACGACGAGCAGGGTATCTGCGAGGTCTTTACCAACACCGGGCGGGCGGGCGGCTGCCCCTCGCAGTCCGAGGCTACGGCCCGGCTCATGTCGGTGGCCCTGCGGGCGGGTGTGGACAGCGACGAGCTGATCCGTCAGCTCAAGGGCATCCGCTGTCCCTCCACCATCCGCCAGCAGGGTATGGCCGTCACCTCCTGTCCCGACGCCATTGCCAAGGCCATTGAAAAGGTCATGAAGGCCTCCAAAAACCAGGAGATACCCCCCTGTCCGCCCCCGATGGAGCCCATCCGGCCCCAGGGGGCCCCAAGCCCCTCCATGACCCCCGCCGAGGCCAAGCAGGCCAAGTTCTGCCCCGAGTGCGGCAGCCGGCTGGAGCATGAGGGCGGCTGCGTCACATGCCGGAACTGCGGCTATTCCAAGTGTGGTTGACCGCTCCCAACCAAAAACGCTGTGCTTCTTAAAAAAGAGGCACAGCGTTTTTCATTGATTTTATGCATCCGGGCAAATTGGGATTGATCCAGTTGCCTTGTCGTAATCCTCTGCCAGCAGACTATACATAGCCGCATCTACAATTCCTCTGTTGCTCCAATCGGCCTTCCGTAAAACTCCCTCAAATGACAATCCGCATTTTTCCATCACCTTACCCGAATTCGGGTTCTCAGGGTCATGCTGGGACTCGATTCTTTTGGCCTTCACCTTA
The DNA here is from genome assembly GCF_040226735.1 of Intestinimonas sp. RTP31139st1_F5_RTP31139_211217. NCBI lineage: Bacteria > Bacillati > Bacillota > Clostridia > Eubacteriales > Intestinimonas > Intestinimonas sp. RTP31139st1_F5_RTP31139_211217. The sequence continues at coordinate 68,367 of NZ_JBCOAQ010000013.1, forward strand.
TGGAAGAAAAATGGAATAATTTCAGAAAATGCCTCGCTCGTATATCCCTTATTCCACCACTTACTCCCAATGCAATATCCAATATGGACCTTGCTTGTTTTTTCATCCATGTCCACAACGGATATGGTTCCAATTGGCTCATCGATTTCTTTCAAAACGATGCCCCACTGATAAAACGTCTTATCCTTGTAATTTTCAATCCAGCTTTTTAAAACCGTTTCCGTAACTGTAATATCCCGATGCGTCGGCCATCTCAAGAATTCTGTTACTCTGCTGTCACTCGTCCAATTATCAAAAGCGTGTTGAATATCATTCGCTGTAAACCGTCTCAGCAGAAGTCGTTTTGTATCGATTGGAACGGTACCTCTGTGTTCCATCGTTTTCCCCCTTACATTAACAGGCGAAAACGCCATGATGGCAAGTTTTTTCTCTCGTTGAGGCTTTTTGACACCACAAAATCAGAGGCTGCTTTTTAGAGTACGATGAGCCCATAGAGTCTGGAAAGTCGTTCCAGCACCTCCGGCTCCAGTTCGGCGGTGCCGTCGTAAAAGGCCCGGCCCTGATAGACCCGCAGAGCCCCCTCCATCAGCTCCGGCACATCGGACCAGAGACAAAGGGCGTCCTTGATGGCGTACTGCTCCTCGGCGAAGATCTCCAGATCATCTTCTTCCAGGATGGCGATACGGAGCGCCCCCACCGGTCTCTCCTCCTCCGCCTCCAGGATATCCTCCACCAGATCGGGGGTACACTCGATGGTCTCTCCCACATCCACGTCCGGAGTGATGAACCGGGCCTCCTTCTCGCTGGCACAGGGGATCACGTCCGGGTCCTTCGCCACCGGTGGAAACGCGGAAAAATCGATCTGCTCCAACGCTTCCCGCATCGCCCGGATATGGCCCGGGTTGGTGCCGCAACAGCCGCCGAAGATGCGCACACCCGCCGCCGCCCAGCTCGGGACCCTTTTGGCGAATTCCCCGGCATTGTCCTGATAGGCCGGCGTTCCATCCGACAAGGTCTCCGGCAGGCCGGCGCTGGGCTCGGCAATGAGGGGCATATCCGTATAGAGGTGGAGACGGGTGAGCTGCTCTTCAGCCACAGCAGGGTCCACACAGTTGAGGCCAAAAGCGGCCACCCCCATGCCCTGCATCACAATGGCACAGGCCAGCACGTCCGTACCCGTGGGAGTGCGCCCCTCGTCGTCGCAATAGCAGGTTACCAGAACAGGCTTGTCCCCTCCGGCTTTTCGAATCCCCAGTACGGCGGCCCGGGCCTCCGCCATGGCCATGACGCTCTCCACCAAAAAGAGATCCACCCCGGAGGAGAGCAGGACGCCCGCCTGCTCGGCATACAGGTCCACCAGCGCCTCAAAAGGGGTCTCTCCATAGGGGGGGATGGCCTGTCCGGTGGGTCCCAGATCCCCGGCCACCAAGGCCCGGCCCGCCGCGGCTTGGCGGGTGAGCGCGGTGAGGCGCCGATTGTACTCCTCCAGATGCCCCTCCAGTCCAAATCTCTCCAGCGCGCCCCGGTTGGCCCCCAGCGTCGGGGTCACCAGCACGCCGGCCCCTGCCTCCACATAGCTCCGCTGGAGCTCCAGCAGGGCCTCCGGGTGTTCCAGGGCCCACTGCTCGGTGCAAGCCCCCTGGGGCATGCCCCTCTTCTGCAGTTCGGTGCCGGTGGCCCCATCCATCAGAATGGGCAGGGATAAGGGTATGGGCTCCATGATATAGGATTCCTCCTCATGTTCTTCCAGTTTGTTCTGCTCAGTATATCACAGGCCGGATGAAAAAAGCAAGGGCCGCCTGTCGGCGGCCCTTGCTTTTTATCATCGCCCGCAGGCGGGCGAATTGTCAGGAGGCGGGGCGGACCAGGACTTCCTCGGTCTGGCCCAGCAGAATGGAGTACTCGCTGGGACGGAGCTGGCCCTTGTTCTCGTCCCGGCCCTGGAGCACAAAACGGGCGTCGGCGTCGCCGATGGTCTGGGCAGCCTCGTTGGAACCCTCCCAAATGGGATCGCTGGAGGGCTTGCGGTAGCGGTTGAAGATGACGCCCAGCACCGTATCGCCGGACTCCATCCAGTCGGTCATCATGTTCCAGTCGCCCGCACTGTCGCCGAAGACGATCAGGGGGCCCGCGCCGTCATACTTGGGGGCGATGAAATTGGTGATGATGGTGCTCTTGCCCTCACCCTGGGTCTGGGCATACATGCCCTCGCCGCCCCAGTCGTAGTCATACTCATTGATATAGCGGCCGTTCTCATCCAGCTTGTTGCGCATGGCAAAGACCTGATCCTCAGGTACGCCATACCCCATGCACTCGTTGGCGGCCAGGATGGTGTCGATGGGGGAGGCGGAGACGATATACACGTCGATATCGTTGGCCATCAGTGTATGATAGAGATCCACCAGCTCATCCGTGAAGGTGACGCCAGTGGTGTAGGAGGCGCTGACGATCCCGGTCTCGCCGGGGAGCTCGATGGGAGAGGTCCAGGTCTCGGAGGCATAGCGGCCGTAGCCGGCCCAATATTCATGGGAGGCGGTCGCCAGCTCCTGTACCTCTTCAGGGGTCATGCCGGTGAAGAGATAGGTGACCCAGGGATAGGAGACGGCGTGATCAAAGTAGTCGCCCAAGTTGTTGTACATAAAGCGCAGCTTGGCGGCGAAATCCTGGTACTCGTTGGAGGCGTGGATGTAGGCCAGATCCTTGTCTCCCTTCATCCCGGAGTAGTTGTTGTAGATCCAGGTGTAATCGGACACCAGATCGGCCACCAGCGTGGCGGGGGTGATGGTCTTGCCGTCGATGCTCTTGCCCATCTCCTTATCAAGATCGGGGATGCCGGTCTCCAGCACGGCCTCCATGTCCTCGGGGGCGATCTTGAAGATCAGGTTCTCGGTCTGGTAGACCAGCAGGGCCTCCTGCACATCGAAGATAACGGAGGTATTGTCGAAATCGAAGACCACATAGCGGCCCTTGCCCGCGTTCTCATCTATGACGGCCTGAATGCGCGCCCGGGTGGCGGGGGCCCAGTTGCCGGTGATCAACTGCGTAGCGTCGGGCTTGTAGTGGGTGGTGGTGTCGATGGCGGCGGTGTCGGTGGCCGCATCCCACGTGAGGCCGAAATCCAGATTGGCGGCAAAGTCGCGGAGCTTGAAGTAGTTGTTCCCGTTGTCGATATTATAAGCCTCCACAGACGCATTCTTACCGTCCACAGTCACCTTTGTGGTGGCGGGCGCCACGGAGACGGCGGCGAACGCAGTGGAGAGACCCAGTCCCAGGGCAAAGACCAAGCCCAGGGCCAGCAGCTTTGAACTTTTACGATTCTTCATGTATCGTTCCTCCTGACAACTCTTGAAAATAATGCTGTTTTTACGCAGGGATGTCGTTTTTCCCGGCATTCCTCCCCTCTGGTAAAGGCATTTTGATGATAACACGAGCACGTTTTTAATTGCAATGCCTCCAACTATTTTCTGCTATTTCAATAATTTTCTTCTATACTTTTTGTGCATTTTACGCATTTTTACCCGGATTTTTCCCGCGCTTTTTGAGGAGCATGCTCAAAAAAGCTGCGCCTTACCGTGGGTAAGGCGCAGCTTTTTACTCTGAGCATCGTCACATTTTTTCCGGGGCGCTCACCCCCAGCAGTCCCAGTCCGCCGGCGATGACGGCCCGGGTGGTATCCGCCAGCTTGAGGCGGGCATCCCGCAGGGCGGGGGCCTCTTCCCGAATACGGCAGGCATTATAGAACCGGTGGAAATCGCCTGACAGCTCCACCAGATAGCGGTTGATGCGGGAGGGATCATAGTCCCGCGCCGCCAACCGGATCTCTTCCGGCAGCATGGAGAGCGCCTTCAGCAGCGCCTTTTCCTCCGGCTGGACGAGCAGCGCGGCGTCCACGTCCCCCGCCGCCGGGACCGCCGCCCCCTCTTCCGCGAGCTTGGCGATGAGGGAACAGATGCGGGCGTGGGCATACTGCACATAGTACACCGGATTATCCGAATCCTCCCGGACAGCCAGATCCAGGTCGAAGTCCAGCGGGGAATTGCTGCTGCGGGAGTTAAAGAAATAGCGGGCCGCATCCACGGAGATCTCATCCAGAAGGTCATGGAGGGCAATGGCCTTGCCGGAGCGCTTGGACATTCGGACAGGCTTGCCGTCCTGGAGGAGGTTCACAAGCTGCATGAGCACCACCACCAGGCGGTGAGAGCCGTCCAGGCCCAGGCCGTCCAGCGCCGCCTGGAGCCGCGCCACATGGCCGTGGTGGTCGGCCCCCCAGATGTTCACGGCCTTGGAGAAGCCCCGCTTTTCCAGCTTGTTGCGGTGGTAGGCGATGTCGGCGGCAAAATAGGTATAAAAGCCGTTGGCCCGGCGGAGCACGTCATCCTTCAGGTCCAGCTTGTCCGCCTGCTCGCGGGTCTTTCCCTCCCGCATATACTTTTCCTTGAGGAGCTCGGTGGTGTTGAGCCACAGGGCCCCTTCCTTTTCGTAGGTCCAGCCCCGCTGGGTGAGCATCTCCACCGTCTCACGGACATAGCCGCTCTCATGGAGGCTGGACTCGAAGAACCACTCGTCATACTCGATCTGATAACGCCGGAGGTCCTCCTTCATCTTGGGCACGTTGACGCTCAGCCCGAACTGGGCCATCGCCTCCTGACGCTCCTCCTCGCTCTTCTCCAGCCAGCCGTCCCCGTGCTCGGCGCGGAAAGCCTGCGCCAGCTCCCGGATGTCGTCGCCATGGTAGCCGTCTTCCGGGAAGGCGAAGTTCTCCTCGCCCAGGATGAGCTGATGATAGCGTGCGTCGATCGACACGGCGAACTTGTGGATCTGATTGCCGGCGTCATTGACATAGAATTCCTTCCAAGTGTCGTATCCAGCCATGGACAGGACGTTGGCCAGCGTGTCACCCAGCACGCCGCCCCGGGCGTTGCCCATATGCATGGGGCCGGTGGGATTGGCAGAGACGAACTCCACCATCACCTTTTCCCCATGGCCTTCGTCGCTCTCGCCATAGCGGGCGCCCTCCCGCTCCACGTCGGCGATGACCTGGCCGTACCACCTGGAACCCAGGGTAAAGTTGAGAAAGCCAGGTCCGGCAATCTCCACCTTGTCAAAAAAGGAGCCCTCCAGATCCAGGTGGTCGCAGAGGGTCTGGGCAATGGCGCGAGGCGCCATGTGCATGGCCTTGGCCCCCGCCATTGCGAAGGAGGAGGCGTAATCCCCGTGGGAGACGTCCTTGGGGATCTCTACAGAGCCCCCGACCTCCAGGCCGCCGGGGAGCTGTCCGGCCGCCGCGGCCCTCTCATAAGCCTTTTGCGTAAGCTCCGCCACCTGACTCTTGGCGGACTGGATCAGATTCGACATGTCCTTCCCCTTTCCATCACTTATACTATCTGTGCTCTCCACTTGTGCGGTACCGGCTTGGGGCCGGTCCGCGCCCTCACTGCTTCAGGATGGCTTCCTTTTCCCTTACATCGATGTGGAAGGCGTTCTCCCCCGCCACCGCATGGTCGATCTCAATGGCGTAATCGATTTCGATCTGGCCGCCGTGGTCATCCAGGGCGGCTCGCATCTTCCGGGTGTTGATGCCGATCGAAAGCGCCCCATAGGGCGTATCATACATGGAAAAGTGCCTCCGCCCCGGCTGAAAGACCATCTGGGAATTGAATTCTCCCATCCGCAGCAGCGTGATGCAGTCCGGCTCCACCTGGAAGGTGGTGAGGGTCCCCTCCAGCCCGGTGAGCTCGCTCTCCTGATATGTGAGGGTATAGCCCTCCTCCCCGCAGTCTATCAGCCGTCCCTCCGTAATGAGCTCCACGGTCTCCGGCGGGTTGTCGTCCAGGGTCTGCGTCCCCCTGATAGAGATGATAACGCTTTTATCCATCGGGAAATTACCTCGGTTGCACATAGAATCCGGGTTATTATATACTAGAAGGAGGGGAATGTAAAGCCCAAAAACGTGCGCCTTGGCCGGACGCCGAGGAGCGCCTCAGTACCGCCAGATATCCACCTGGGTGACCTCCGCCGCCACATCCTGCCGCAGGAAGATCGAGGCCAGACGGGAAAAATCCTCCACGCTGTCGCTGACATAGTAACGGCTTTCCCCGCGCCTGCCCGGTTCCGCCAGGGCGGCCATCCCGCCCAGCCGCTCCGCCACACGGCAGGCGCACTTCTCCCCTACGTTCACCAGCGTCACGCCGGGCCCCATACAGTTCCCGATGACCTCGGTCAGCAGCGGATAGTGGGTGCAGCCCAGCACCAGGGTATCCACGCCGGCATCCTGAAACGGCTCCAGGTACTCCGTCGCCACCGTCTCCGCCACGACATCGCCTGGGCGGAAGCGCCCGTTCTCCACCAGCGGCACAAAGAGCGGACATGCCCGGGAGAGCACGCGCACACCGGGGGCCTCCGCCGCGATCCGCCGCTCGTACGCCCCGCTGCGAATGGTGGCCTGGGTACCAATGAGTCCCACCAGGCCGTTTTTCGTGCTCCGGGCCGCCGCCTCCGCCGCGGGTTCCACCACGCCCCAGATGGGAATGTCGTTTTCCTCCGTCAGTACGTCCAGGGCCGTAGTGGACACAGTGCCGCAGGCGATGACGATGGCCTTCAGGTCAAAGGTACGGAGAAAAGCCACGTCCTGCCTAGCATAGCGCACAAGGGTATCCCGCGAACGACCGCCGTAGGGCACCCGCGCAGTATCTCCGAAATAGATGATGTCCTCCCCGGGCAACAGCCGCTGCAGCTCGCGCACCGCCGTCAGGCCGCCCAGGCCGGAGTCAAACACGCCGATTGGCCGATTATCCACGCAACAGACCTCCTGCTTTTCCTTCTCAGACACCCGCCGGAGGCATGCCGGCGGCCGTCTTAGTAATGATATGCGAAACGGGCTGGAAAAACAAGTGGCTTTTTCCGATCCGGTGACGTTTGACAAGCCCCGGAAATATACTATAATAATGTCTGCCGAACCAGCCGCTCCCTCGATTTTCCGGGCAAAAGGCCTGCGGCCGACTTGCGGTTTGGGCGCGCACGCATTATAATAAGGATGGCAGGGCAGTCTGCCTGGTAAGGAGGGTTCTCAACATGAAGCTGGAACTGACGAAAAAGCAGTACAGACGTCTGCTGGACATGGTCTATATCGGAAACTGGGTGCTCAATTCCACCCGTGGGGAGGACCGTATCCCCGATTACGACGAGGTGGAGAGCCTTCTCTTTTCCAAGGCCAGGGACGAGGGTATGGGCATCCTGGCCGAGGTCTACGACGGGGAGGTCGTTCCGTCCCGGGCCTTTGCCGAGGGCGGTATCCACGAGGCCATCATGGACTACGAGGACAGCGTGTTTTTCGACATCCTGGCCGAGGATCTGGCACGGCGCGATATGGACGACGTCCCCATCGATGACAGTAACTGTGAGGAGCTCAACTCCCGCATCGATGCCTATATCGCCGAATTTGAGGAGCACGGCACGGATAATCTCACGGTGGACAGCGATATTTTGTAAGATGGTGCGGCGGTGTCCTTCCGCTCTTCCCGTTTGTCTTTCTCCCCGCTGCGGACATATGGCCGCGGCATAGGATGGTTTTACCGCGATGTGGCAAGGCGCCCGGTCCTAAGACCGGGCGCCTTTTCCCGCTCTCCCGCCCATTCCGGCCGCCCCGGAGACATACCGGGGGACAAGTTTGCATATACATGCCACTGAGAATCAATGCAAACGGAGTGTGGACGATATGCAAACAGGCTGGAATGAGAACCGGGCGCTACTCTGCGGCACAGTGGCGGGAGAGCCGGTCCTCTCCCATGAGAATCACGGCGTGAGCTACGACGTTTTTCCCCTCTCGGTCCCCCGCCTCTCCGGGGCCGAGGACCGCCTCAACGTAGTGGCGGCCCGTCCGCTGCTGACGGACTGTCCCCTGGCCCCAGGCGACCGCGTGGAGGTCCAGGGCGAGGTCCGCTCCTTCAACAACCGCACCGGACCCGGCAGCCGCCTGGTCATCACCCTCTTCGCGCGGAGCCTCTCCCCCACCCGCGCGGAGCCCGCGAACTGCCTGGAGCTCTCCGGCGTGCTGTGCAAGCCTCCGATCCTGCGGCGCACCCCGCTGGGCCGGGAGATCTGCGACCTGATGCTGGCGGTCAACCGAAAATATGGCCGGGCCGATTACCTGCCCTGTATCGCCTGGGGCACGCTGGCCCAGCGCTGCGGCGGCCTGCACGTGGGGGACGGGGTCAAGCTGGAGGGGCGGCTTCAGAGTCGGAGCTACCAGAAGGTGGTGGACGGCGTGACACAGGACCGCACGGCTTTTGAGGTGTCTGTCATGCACCTGGAACCAGTCTCACCCGGGGAGGCGACGCGCCAGCGGGATACATAGCAATAGGTCCGTTTTAATGTGGAGGCCGGAATCCAAGGATTCCGGCCTCCACGCTGTCTTCCCCCGACCTTGGCCGTGTGCATAAGGGGAGGGGCTGCACCGGAAGGCCGAATCGCCGAGAGGCACCTGTGCAGTTTTACCAATTTTATCACATCTGTGCGTAGACACTTTTTACAAACTTTTTAACGCTAAAATATTTTACATTTGCCTCTATTTTTTAAGAAATGTTACAATATCTGCATCAAATACAAGGAGGTATCCCTGTGAAACGCGTCAAAGCTGCCTGTATTGAACAGACCCTTCATTTCCAGCTCAAAGAGGAGCTTGGCCATGCCGCCGTCCAGGCGGTCAAGGAGGAGTACACACGGTATCAGAATCAGCTTACCCGCAGCCGCACCAGGTATAAAATCGTGGAGGAGACCACACTGCCCGACGACTCCATCCTGGTAAAGATCAAAAAGCAGTATAATAACCACGACTGCGGCGACTATCTGGACTAGCTCCCTTGTCCGAGCCGGTTTCTGCGCCCGGCCGGCACTTCTCTCCTTCTTCCCAGAGGACCCGCTGTTCTCTTTTAACGGGAGCTGTCCATCAAAAAAGGGCCGCTTGGGGAGCATACCGTAAGGAAGTCAGCACCCTCCGAAAAGAAATTGCTTTTCGGAGGGTGCTGTTTTATAATGAATCGACCGATAAACACATATTTAGGGAGTAAGTATATGGTGGAACCAAAAATGAAAGCGACTTTATTTGCTTTGTTGGCAGCATCATTTTACGCCTTAAATGTACCATTTTCAAAGCAATTATTACAGAAAATCCCTCCTACGATTATGGCTTCATTTCTGTATTTTGGAGCGGGCGTCGGCGTAGGGCTTATGTATTTGTTCCATTGGGGAAAGGAAAAGAAACAAGATCGTCTTGCAAGAGAAGATTTGCCATATACGATAGGAATGGTGATACTGGATATTCTGGCACCAATTCTTCTAATGCTTGGTATCAGTATAGGTTCATCGGCAAATGCGTCCCTGCTTGGCAATTTTGAAATTGTGGCGACTGCGTTGATTGCTTTGCTCGCATTTAAAGAAAAAATATCCAACAAATTGTGGACAGCCATCGCATTGATTACCATTTCCAGCGCCATTTTGTCTTTTGAGGGTAGCGGAAGTTTTCAGTTTTCTGTTGGTTCCGTCTTTGTTTTACTTGCTGCCGTATGCTGGGGGCTGGAGAATAACTGTACCAGGAGGATTTCCGAAAAGAGTACCTATCAAATTGTCACAATAAAGGGACTGTGCTGTGGCATGGGTTCCTTTGTGATAGCAGAGATAGTTGGAGAATCATTACCGAAAATAGAGTATGTGATATTGGCGATGGCGCTTGGATTTGTAGCGTATGGCCTTAGCATTTTTATGTATATTAGAGCCCAGCGTGACTTGGGTGCGGCAAAGACGAGTGCGTATTATTCTGTTGCACCATTTATAGGAGCATCTCTGGCATTCATTGTGAATGGAGAGCAACTTACAATTGTGTACCTCTTTGGCCTGCTTTTTATGATAGCAGGTACTGTATTTGTAGTTGCGGACACACTGATTTGTAATCATAAACACGTTCATACACATCTTGTCACTCATACGCATAATGGAACGACACATACGTATACAGTCACACACGAGCATAGCCACAATCATATCTGTCAGACACACGAGCATAGCCATCGCCATAACAAGAAAATTCTTCTTCAGGAAATTCATTCAGCACATACCATGCGATAAATAACTTCCAGTTCATGACTCTTACCCACGGACACTTTCCTCGAAAGTGTCATAGTGGGTTACACAGTATAAAAAGGGCAAGGCAAACCGCAACGGTCTGTCCTGCCCTTAACTTCTTTATGAAGCCTTGCCCTTAGGGCGGCCCTTTTTGCTACGCTTTTTTCTTCTCCCGGGACTCCAGCCTCCTAGCGATATAGTCTTCCACCTCCTCAAAGGGGATGCCCAGAGCCGCGGAGAATTCGCTGTAGACCAGCTCTTCCGCTTTCTTTTTATAGGTCTGATCGATCATACCCAGACGCTTTCCCCGTCGGAGCGACTCCTGAGATTTGACATAGATGTCCTTCATCAACTGCAGCAGGTCTTCTGACCTGTGGCTCTGGAAGGCTTCATGGTAATGGTCGGACAGGGAGCGCACGCCCCGCTCGTTCCAGCCGGACGCCACTATGGAGGGGAGTGTATCGATGAGTGCATTGGCCGCCTCCGCCGACAGGATGGGCCGCATAAAGACCTGGCTGTTCACAGGGGCGAAAATGGTTCCACCTCCATGCAGCAGCGAGAGTTTGTAGTAGCTCCGCTCCCGGTCCGCCCCCCGCGCCCCCTCCAGCGGCCCCACTGCCTCCACGCGGCACGCGCCGGAGTTGTTGTAAAAAATCAGCTCGCCCTTTTGAAACATACCTGCCTCCTATGTCTGCTCTATGGCTTCCTTGTCTGTCTCTATTCTGCACATTCTTTCTATATTTTAGCATATTTTTTAGGAAAAAGGTAAGTCAAATTTTTTATTTTCCCCTTCCGGTCCTTGTCTGTTTGGCATAAGAGGTCCAGGTCCCGTTTACTGCCGGATCAGGGTACCAGTCCTCCCCTCGATCCCCTCCCCGGCCTTTTCCAGAAGTGTGATAAGCGCAGTGCGTCCCGGGGCGGACTCGGCGAATTCCACGGCCGCCTGGACCTTGGGCAGCATGGAGCCGGGGGCGAACTCGCCGTCGTCCATATAGGCCCTGGCCCGGGCCGGGGTCAGGTAGGAGAGCCATTCCACGTTCGGCTTTCCGAAGTGAATGGCCACCTTTTCCACTGCGGTGAGGATGATAAGGCAATCGGCATCCAGCTGCCGGGCCAGGGTACAGGCTGCGAAGTCCTTGTCGATGACGGCGGCCGCGCCCTTGAGATGATGTCCGTCGGTCTTAAAAACCGGGATACCCCCGCCGCCGCAGGCTACCACCACCAGTCCGGCGGCCACCATATCACGGATAGACTTGATCTCCACAATAGAGACCGGCTTGGGGGAGGCCACCACCCGGCGCCAGCCCCGCCCGGCATCCTCCACGACATCGTAACCCCGCTCCGCTACCAGCTTGTCGGCCTCCTCCCTGGTCATAAAGGCCCCAATGGGCTTGGTGGGATGCTGGAAAGCCGGGTCTGCGGGGTCTACCTCCACCTGGGTGAGCACCGTGGCCACGCCTTTATCAATGCCCCGGTCCATCAGTTCTTCCCGCAGAGCGTTCTGGAGATCATAGCCGATGTAGCCTTGGCTCATGGCCACGCAGACGGACAGAGGACAGGGGATATATCTCTCCGGATCGGATCGGGTGAGTTCAGCCATGGCCTTCTGGATCATGCCCACCTGGGGGCCGTTGCCGTGGGCGACGACCACCTCGTGGCCCGCCTGGATCAGATCGGCGATGGCGCGGGCGGTCCCACGGACCGCGGCCATCTGCTCGGGCAAATTCTCCCCCAGCGCATTGCCGCCCAAGGCGATGACGATACGTTTCCCCATGATGACACCTCGTTCAAATCATTTTTAAATAGCGGACCCGTCCGCAATTACCGTTTGATCAGCAGTTACGGGCGGGTCTGCAGGAAGGAGGGAAAGAAGCAGGAATTTATGGAGAAAGTGCGGAAGTCGGGAAGGGCCCTCCCGCGCTTACTTCTGGAACCAGCGGGCCGTGCCGCGGTCCTCCAGGGCCTTCAGGGTGGCCTGGGGATCCCTGACCTTGGCCAGGAAGATCATGGCGGCGATAATATAGGGCTTGAAGCTGGCCTCCCTGTAGAGGGGGGTGCGGTAGCGGTCGAAGACACCGGCCTCCACCTCGCCGTCCACACAGGAGACGCCGTTGATGTCGGCGGGCAGGCAGTGGAGATACAGCGC
>NZ_JBCOAQ010000014.1:0-74116 GCF_040226735.1 Intestinimonas sp. RTP31139st1_F5_RTP31139_211217
CCTACAGCTATTGTATCACGGGCACCTCAAAGCCTGCTGATACCTGAAACTATTAACTTTGAAACTTATTATACGAGGAGGAATGACAGTGGCAAAACAAAAGGCGGGTGTCTATGACAAGGTGCTGGAGTGTGCCAAGGAGGAGTTTTTGTCCAAGGGGTTTCTGGACGCTTCTCTGCGCACCATAGCTCAGGCGGCGGAAACCAGCACCGGCTCTATCTATACCCGCTTCGGGGATAAGGAGGGGCTGTTCCGGGCCATTGCGGAGCCGGTGGTGGATCAGTTCAAGGCTATGTTCCGCAGGGTGCAGGAGGATTTTCACCAGCTCAGTGAGGAGGAACAGCGTGCGGATATGGGACAGTACACCGCCCGCCACCAGGAGGAGATGCTGGACTACATCTACGACCACTTTGATGTGTTCCGCCTGTTGCTGGACGGGGCCCACGGCACCCGGTTTTCCTGCTTCCTGGACGAGCTGGTGGACATCGAGGTCGAGTACACCTACAAGTACATGGAGGTCATCGGCTGTGAGAGCGTCAAGTCCGGTCTGGTGACGGAGGAGTTCATCCATATCATCGTCACCGCCTACTTCAACGGCATGTTTGAGGTGGTGCGGCACAACATGGACCGTGCCGCCGCCCACCGCTATGTCAAGATGCTCAACCGCTACCACATGGCGGGATTCTCCACCGTGTTTGACCCTCAGCCCTGACAAGAGGCTGTGCCTTTGGGTGCAGCCCTCCCATTTGCGCAAAAGTTAGCGATCACTAACTAAAAAGGAGGAATTTATCATGAAACAACAAAGTCCCATGCTCCGTCTGTGGGAGCTGGGAGAGGGACAACAGGGCGGCCTGAAGCGGGCGGTCCTGTCCGCTGTGGTGGGGGTACTGTTTGGGATGCTCCCCTACTTTGCCGTGGCTCAGATCATTCTCGGCCTATTGTCTGGAAACCAGGAATCCTCGTTCTACCTGACCTGGTGCGCAGTGGCGCTCGTGGGCTTTTTGCTCCGGGCCACCCTGTATTCCCTGGCTCTATCCCAATCCCACAAGGCCACCTTTGCTATCCTGAAATCTATCCGGGAGAAAGTGCTGGAGAAACTGCCAAAGATGCCTCTGGGTACGATTCTGGACACCTCCAGCGGCCAGATGAAGCAGGTCATCGTAGATCAGGTGGAGAGCATGGAGCGGCCTCTGGCCCATCTTCTGCCGGAGATGACCGCCAATGTGCTGGGACCGGTGTGCATCTTGATCTATCTGTTCGTGCTGGACTGGCGGATGGCCCTTTTGAGTCTGGTGTCCATCCCGGTGGGCATGGCTTTCATGATGGCGGTCATGGCCGGCTACGGCAAGCAGTACGAGGGCTCGGTCAAAACCACCCAAGCCATGAACAGCGCCATTGTGGAGTACATCGGCGGCATTGAGGTCATCAAGGCGTTTAACCAGGGCAAGCAGTCCTATGCCCGCTTCTCCGACAGCGTAAAGGCCAACGCCTCCTACTTCTACCACTGGATGAAGAGCTGCCAGATGCCGGTCTCTTTGGCCCGTGCCATCTCGCCCACCACCATGATCACCATTCTGCCGGTGGGCTGGCTCCTCTATACCGGAGGGAGTTTGCCCATCGAGACCTTTATCACCACCATCGTCCTGCCCCTGGGCATTGCCGGGCCCCTGCTGGCCGCCATGGACTTTGTGGACAGTCTCGCCAAGGTGGGCACCATTGTGGGCTCGGTGGACGCCATTTTGAACGGAGCGGAGCAGGACCACGGGGAAACGCCAGCGGAGTTCCAGGGGCGGGGCATCCAGCTCTCCCATGTGTCCTTCGGCTACCACGCGGACAAGGAAGTGCTCCACGATGTATCTCTCACCATCCCCGCCGGGACCATGACCGCCTTTGTGGGGCCCTCCGGATCGGGCAAGTCCACCATCGCCAAGCTGATCGCCGGCTTTTGGGATGTGACCTCCGGCGCCATCACCCTGGGCGGGCAGGACTTGAATCGGGTCCCGCTGAAGCAACTCTACGACCAGGTGGCCTTTGTCTCCCAGGACAACTACCTCTTTGACGAGAGCATCCGGGAGAACATCCGCATGGGCCGCCCGGCGGCCACCGACGCAGAGGTGGAGGCCGTGGCAAAAGCCGCCGGGTGTGACGCCTTTATCCGCAGTCTGGAACACGGCTATGACACGGTGGTGGGCGGAGGCGGCGCCCATCTGTCCGGCGGCGAGCGCCAGCGTATCGCCATCGCCCGGGCCATGCTCAAGGACGCGCCCATTGTGGTGCTGGACGAGGCGACTGCCTACATAGACCCCGAGAACGAGGCCGTGGTCCAGCAGGCCGTGGGCAAGCTGGTGGCGGGAAAGACCGTACTGGTCATCGCCCACCGCCTCAGCACCATCACCGGCGCGGATCAGATCGTGGTAGTCAATGGCGGCCGCAGCCAGGATGTGGGCACCCACGGGGAACTTTTGAAGAACTGCCCGCTGTATCAGGAGATGTGGCGGGCGCATATGGGCGCAAAGGAGGGAGAGCAGGCATGATCGGTGTTTTGAAAAAAATCTGGGACTTTGCCGGAGAGGAGCAGGACAATATCCGGAAGTCCATGATTTTAGGTTTCTTTTACGCGGTGTTCCATATGTTCCAGATCGCGGCCATCTATGTGGTGGTGCTGGCCCTGGTGGGCGGCTCCACAGACTCCGCCCCGGCCTGGCAGGCGCTGGGGCTTCTGCTGGCCAGCATTCTGGGCCGGGCGGTCCTCAACCGCTTCAGCCAGCTCCAGCAGACCCACGCCGGCTACTTCATGGTGGCGAACAAGCGCATTTCCATTGGCGACAAGCTCAAGCGGGTCCCCATGGGCTATTTCAACGACCAGAGCTTGGGAGAACTCACCGGCATCACCACCACCGTTCTGGACGAGGTGGAGAGTACCGGCCCCATGGTGCTGGTCGGTATCCTGGGCGGCCTGATCAATTCCGCCGTCATGCTGCTGTGCGTCCTGTTCTGGGACTGGCGGATCGGCCTGCTGGCCCTGGCGGGGATGCTGGTGTATCTGGCCCTCCTCTCCGGAATGGAGAAGCAGTCCGCCAAGATTGCCCCCAAGCGCCAGCGGGACGAGGCCCGGCTGGTGGAGGCAGTGCTGGAGCAGCTCCAGGGCATGAGCGTCATCAAGTCCTTTAACCTGACCGGAAAGGGCGACAAGCGGGTGCGGCAGGCGCTGGAGGACAGCCGGGCGAACAATCTGGCGGTGGAGAAGCTGTTTACTCCCTATATCTGGGGCCAGGAGATGGTCCTCCACCTGTTCAGCGTTCTAATTCTGGCGGCGTCGGTGGGGCTGTGCCTGACGGGAGCTATGTCCCTCGCCAATGCGCTGATGGCGGTCATCGTCTCTTTCCTGATCTTCTCCCAGATCCAGTCCGCGGGCAGCGGCGTGTCCGCCCTGCGTCTGGTGGGCAGTTCCATCGACCACGCCAACCAGGTAGACGACATCCCGGAGATGGACCAGCGTGGCACGGCCATCCGTCCGGAGAGCCACGAGATTGTATTCGACCATGTGAACTTCTCCTATGGAAGCCGCCCCATCCTCAAGGATGTGTCACTGATCATCCCGGACCGGACCACCACCGCCATTGTGGGGCCCTCCGGCTCCGGCAAGACCACCCTCTGCAACCTGATCGCCCGGTTTTGGGATGTGGACGGCGGCCGTGTGACCATCGGCGGCCGGGATGTGCGGGAGTACACGCTGGAGTCCCTCATGGAGCAGGTGAGCATGGTGTTCCAGCGGGTGTACCTCTTTGCCGACACGGTGGAGAACAACATCAAGTTCGGCTGCCCGGGCGCTACCCATAAGCAGGTGGTGGAGGCCGCTAAAAAGGCGTGCTGCCACGACTTTATCTCCGCCCTGCCGGATGGATATAATACGGTAATTGGCGAGGGAGGAGCCACGCTCTCCGGCGGAGAGAAGCAGCGCATCTCCATCGCCCGGTGTCTCTTGAAGGACGCGCCCATCGTCATCTTCGATGAGGCCACGGCCAATGTGGACCCCGAGAATGAGGACCAGCTCCAAAAGGCTATGGAGGCCCTGACGCGGGAGAAGACCGTGCTGATGATCGCCCACCGGCTCAAGACGGTGCGGGGCGCGGACCAGATCCTGGTGGTGGACCAGGGCCGCGTCGTCCAAAAGGGTACCCACGACGAACTGATCCGGCAGGCGGGCATCTACCGGGATTTCGTCTCCGAGCGGACGGAGTCCAGCCGCTGGACACTCTGAGCGTATAGCAAAATTGAAAACGCGGTGCAGGATCAGAATGTCCGCACCGCGTTTTTGATTGCTGAATGCTCTCTTATTGGGTACACGGGGCGGGCGTTTCTAAAATGACCTGTGCATCTGTAATTTTATACACCTAAAAAGATTGATAGCAGCCACTATATTGACTATGATGTTCTATGCTGCTGCCTAATCAAATCAGATTGAGAAGGTTTGAATTTCCTATTGACATATGTCCGAAAACGGATATAATATATATGAAATCGGATATTAAGGAGGCCGTGATGAACTGCGAAAGTGCAAGAAAATATGCCTATCTGTCTGCGGAGATCACTTCCCTATATCATGAAGCAGCTGTAAAAATAGGCGTTTCTGATACTGTCTTGGATATTCTGTATGTCCTTTGCGAGCAGGAAGGACAATGCCTTCAAAGCGACATATTCAGACTGACAGGGATCAGCCGGCAAACGATCAACTCGGCGATCCGCAAATTGGAGCGGGATGGGCTTGCCTATCTGAAGCAGGGGGAAGGCCGGAATACATTGGTCTGTTTGACCGAAAAGGGGCGGGATTTTTCTGCTCAAAAAGTCCGCCCACTATTCCAGATTGAAAATAAGATATGGAGCGAATGGACAGTCGATGAGCAAGAGCGGTATCTTCTATTCACACAAAAGTACCGGGACTCGTTCAAAAAATACCTGCATGAAGATCTGTAATCGTATCTGTCCTCGCCCATCAAGGAGCAGTTATGAACAGAGAAAATAAGCGCAAGCAGTATGAAAAAGGGTACTATAAAACACATGGGTGCAGCGACAGCTTCACCTGTAAGGTATGCGGCAGATTAGTCGTGCCCACCGGAGCGGGAAGCGACCACCGCAATCATTGCCCAAACTGTCTCAGCAGTCTGCATTTGGACATTGAGCCTGGAGATCGGGAAGCAGACTGCGGAGGGATCATGGACCCGGTGGGCGTTTGGGTCAGAAAAAATGGCGAGTGGGCGATCATCCACCGATGCAGGAGATGCGGGCATTTAAGTTCAAACCGGGTGGCGGCCGACGATAATCCCATGAAGCTGATGTCGATTGCGATGAAACCACTCTCCCAACCACCGTTCCCATTGGAAAAAATCGAGGAAATGACCGCTCTCATGGGCGGAGATGGACAGTTATCTTACGGATAAAAGCGGACACCATAAATCCGAACATATTGCTTGACAATGATTTTGAATATGGTATAATGGGCCACCGTCGGAGGACTTATCATCGTAGGGATAAGGCCGGATAAGATACCGAACAGGCGGTTTGCCGGAGGGTTACTCTTGCGTATGAGAGTGCCGGATAAGAAAACCGTTATGTGCGGCTTTCTTATCCGGCCTTTTTATTTTGCAGGGAGGGAAAGAAATGGACTTATTAACCGGGAAAATCCGACCAATCTACTTCAAGTATCTGTCCGCCGCCTTTGGCAGCGCCATGATCACATCGGTCTACTCTATCGTGGACATGGCGATGGTGGGGCAATATCAGGGACCGGATGGTACGGCCGCTTTAGCTGTTGTCGCTCCGATTTGGAACATCATTTACAGCCTGGGCCTGTTAATGGGGATTGGCGGCTCCGTTATCTTTAGTACCCTTCGGGGGCAAACGGAGCGCAAAGGTAAAGTTGAAAATGAATATTTTACAACGGCGGTGATCGGCGCCGCCGTATTGTCGGTGATAGCGTGGCTGGCAATTTTGTTCTTTGAAAAGCCGATCCTGCTGTTTTTCGGTGCGGACATCAATCTGCTTTCTCTGGCGCAGACCTATCTGGAACCGATTAAAGTCGTTGTGCCGTTTTTCCTGTTCAACCAGATGCTGGCTGCATTTTTGAGAAATGACGGCAATCCCGGGCTGGCAACAGCAGGTGTCTTGGCCGGCGGCCTGTTCAATGTTTTTGGCGACTATATCTTTGTATTTACCTTTGACATGGGGATTTACGGCGCGGGGCTTGCCACGGCGATAGGCTCCGGCATCTCGTTCTTCGTCATGCTGTCCCACTTCTGGTCAAAGAAAAATACACTGGCCTTTCAAAAGCCAGCCAGAATTTTTTCTAAGTTGAAGGAAATATCCGTGACAGGCTTCTCTACCTTCTTCATTGATGTTGCGATGGGAATTTTGACCGTCCTGTTTAACCGGCAGATCATGAAGTATTTAGGCACAAGCGCGCTGGCGATCTATGGCCCGATTGTGAATGTGAGTACCTTTGTCCAGTGCTGCGCGTACAGCGTTGGGCAGGCGTCACAGCCAATTATCTCCATCAATTTTGGCGCAAGGTATGGGCAGAGGATCAAGGATGTCCTGCGGTATGCGCTCTATACGGTCGCGGTATTCAGCGTTTTCTGGACGGCCCTTAGCTTGATTTGTCCGAACCTGTATATTTATATTTTCATGAAGCCGACAACGGAAATATTGGAGATGGCCCCCGCAATCATCCGCTGCTATGGACTTTCCTTTATTTTACTGCCGCTCAACATTTTTTCTACTTATTACTTTCAGGCGCTGATGAAGCCGAAAGCGGCATTTATCGTGTCTGTTGCCAGAGGCTTTATCATCAGCGGTATTCTGATCATGGTCCTCCCCGCCGTAGCGGGAGCCGATTCTATTTGGCTTGCCATGCCGGTTACAGAGCTGGCAGTCGCTGTGTATGCGGCGCATACCATTGTAAAATACACAAAAAAATTATCTTTTGAAAAGGGGCAAAGGTTATGAACACGCTTATTACCATCAGCAGGGAATTTGGAAGCGGCGGGCGGGAGCTTGGACGCAGACTGTCGGAGCTGCTGAATATCGCCTATTATGACCAGGAGATTATTACTGAGATCTCCAGGCGCACCGATCTGGCTGAGCGATATATCGAGCAGGTCATCGAGCAAAAGCCCATTCCCGCCTTCCCCCTCCATATTGGCCGCAGTCTTTATCCATTGTCGAATCCGATTTATGAGCAGAGACAGGCTGTTATGCTGGAGCAGAACAGGATCATCCGTGAAATGGCAAAAAGGTCAAGCTGTGTGATTGTCGGCCGCTGCGGTGACCACATTTTAGAGGATGTTCGACCGTTTCGCATATTTGTCTATGCCGAATTGGAACATAGGATCGCCCGGTGCATGGAGCGGCGCACGGCAGAAGAAGTGTATTCGTTGGAAGAAATGAAGCAAAAGGTGATTTCCGTTGATAAAAACCGGCGGAAATACTACGAATATTATACAGGGAAGAAATGGGGAGACCGGTTAAATTACGATCTCTGCGTCAATACCAGCAGACAAGAGATAAAGGAAATTGCGCTGGCCCTCAGCTCTTTTATTTCGTTGGGATAAATGATACCTCCAAAGAGAGAAGTAAAATGATCCGTGCAGTTGCATTTTCCATGACTTCCCTGCTATAATACCAGCAGGAAAGCGATTGGAGCGCGGCGTGGTTTGGCTCGGAATATCAAATTGGGAGGTATTTCAATGCGTACAGAAGGCTCTCCGGAGCAATCGCTCCGCCGTGTGCTGAAGGCGGCTGGCTACAGGATGCGGAAGTCCCGTGCGCCCATCAGCTCGGACAACCTTGGCGGCTATATGATCGTGGATATGTCCGGGAATGCGGTTGCGGCAGGCGGCCGCTTCGAGCTGACTTTGGAAGAGGTCCGGGAGTGGGTGCGAGACATGTGCTGACCGCGGCTGCGGCTGGGGGGCGTTCCTCCCTCAGCTGCTTTGCCTTGAGCATTCACCGCTGTGGTAAGCTGCCGATGCGGTTATCATGTAAAGAGTGCTTATCCAAATCAATAGAAAGAGAAAGGAATTTGCTTTATGAACAAGGGAGAACTGATTGCTGGTATGGCCGAGGAGAGCGGAGTCTCCAAAGCGGATACGGAGAAAGTCTTGAACGCATTTCTCTCCCAGGTTGAGAAAGCGTTGTGCGCGGGAGATAAGGTCCAGCTCACTGGCTTCGGCAGCTTTGAAGTGAAAGAGCGCGCCGAGCGTACCGGCCGGAATCCCAAGACCAACGAGCCCATTGTGATCCCAGCCGGGAAGATGCCAGTCTTTAAGGCTGGCAAGGTATTGAAGGACGCAATTAAATAAAGAAGCAGACGCCACAATGCAGCACCAACCTGAATATAAGTGTGAAGCACAAAACCGCCCCTCCGAGCATTTGCTCAGAGGGGCGGTTTTCATTCGCTGGCGCTTGTATTTCGTAGAAAACTTTCAAAGTATGGTAGAGTAGACCGGCCATAGCGTCGCTGCCACTCCCTTGGGTGAAGTTTGCGGACCTCATTCAGATCATCCCTGTAATCCGAAATATACGAAAAAACCTCCTGTACGATACGCGGCAAGTTGACCATCGTTTCTTTATATTCGTCCTGATCGACGGGTGCCGGTACAGTGGCATCTATGTACGCATTATCCTTGATTAAAATGGACTTTGTGTAGTCAAGGCCGGACTGGCTGCGCTGAGATCTGGCGGAGCTTTTGAAATGATAAGCATGGGGGTGGCGGATATGGGAACGAAAAGGAATGCAGATGAACAGGTCGTCCATGTATTCGATCAATAGACAGGAGTATGGCCTGTTTTTCTTTACGGCAATCTCCGGATACTGACTGTGGGGGTAATCTGTAAAAAATTTTGCTGATAGGCTGTGGATCTCCGCAATATACTCCATTTTTCGCCCCCATAACAAAAGAAAAGCGGGGAGGGCGATCCCTCCCCGCCGGATGGCTTCTTTCGGTCAATTTTTATTTTACCGTTGAGTCAGTACCGTCACTCAACATCTTCGCTCGGTCAATTTTTATTTTACCGACGAGTCAGAACCGTCACTCGTCTCATGCAGAAACCATCCCTGCTACTATTATTATAATGGCCGTCTGGAAATATGTCAACATGAAGTTTGGAGTGAAAATTTATAGTTCCAAACGACTGTCCCTATTATTTGCTGTTTGTATTTGCCCTCTACACAAAAAGTCCGCATTCATTGATTATCAGAAGGCGGGCCACCGTCATACAGCGCCGATGGCCCGCCTTCGACCCATTCTGGGCAGTTACTTCCTGCCCGCCACATAGCACAAAGGCAGTACACGCCCCCCGAGCAGAGTGTGTTCCGTCACCCAGAAATCGTGAGACGAAAGATAAGCAATGAATTCCCCGGCGTTCCATAAGTGGTAGACGCGAAAGCCGGTCCGCTCCATACCCCAGGTCCGCAGGCTGGCAAGTTTCCCCCCAGCGTGGATAAAAGTAGGAGCGAATAGCCACCCACCCGGCTTTAGGACTCTCCGAGCTTCCCGCAAAACCTTTTCCGGCTCCGGTAAGATATGCAGGGCATTGGCGATTACCACCGCGTCAAAGGTTTCCGAGGCATACGGCAACCGGGAAGCATCCTGTACCGAGAAATGAAGCCGGGAAGATCCGGTCTGTTTCTTCGCCTCCGCAATCATTTTGGAAGAGGCATCGGTGGCCTCCCACAACCGGACATACGGAGACAAGGGAAAGGACAGCTGGCCTGTGCCACAGGCCAGTTCCAATACATTCATATCCCGGGTGAGATGCGGACGAATGTGATTGCAGATTTCCGCATATATCGGTGCGGAGCGCCGCATGAATTTGCTGTAATGTGCGGCCATTCCCTGCCAGAAGTCCAGATCTGATTTCCTCATAGCAATATGCCTCTTTTGGAGTTAGTTCTTGATAACTAAAGAATACTCCAAAAGGCTCCGCGCTACAAGCATTTTTTGCAGAGGAAAGCCGCGTTGTAGACCAAACGGCCCGCAACGCGGCTTCCTTGCTATGTTAAGAGTTCTAACAACTGCCGGATGTTTTTCTTTCCGAAGGATACCTGCGCCCCATCATTGATGACCAGGCAGGGGACGCTCATCACCTGATACCTCTCCCGCAGGTCTGGGAAGTGGTTCAGGTCATAGACCTGGGCGGTGATGTGCGGATTTTCCGCGGCGATCCGCTGGGCCGCCGTCACCAGTTCCGGGCACATGGTACAGGAGAGGGAGACCAGAATCTCTAATTTGATAGGCTTCTGGACCGACTGAATCGCTGCTCTTGTATCTTCGTCCAGAGCCTGCCCCGGCCCGGCGGCATTGTAGAGGCCCAGGACGAAGGAGGTGAACTCGTGGCCGCCGGGGACCCCATGGAAAGCGAGGCCTGTCCAGCTCCCATCCGGCCGGCAGACCCGGACACAGGGCAGGTGCTCCATCTCTTCGGCTGTTCCTATCTCTGCTGTGAGCTTACTGCTCTGCGCCGCCAGTTCCTCCATATACTGCTTCAACTCAGCCGAAAGAGGCGTTTCGTCCAGATACAGCCGCAGGACCAGTGGAGCGGCCATCCGGGCAAATACCGTATGGAGCTGGGCCGGCATGCCCCCCGTAAAAAGTGTGCTGTTTGTTTCGGTGGATACCGCTGTTTCTTCTGCCCGGCTCACCGGAGCTTTGGGATGGATGCCGGTCTTTTCCTGCATGGCGGCGCACAGGTGTTCCAGCTCCGTGGCGGCAAGGGCGCCGTCTCCCACGGCGGTAACCACCTGGCGCAGAGGCTTGACACATACATCACCTGCGGCGTACAGGCCGTCCGCAGTTGTCTTTTGGCTCCGGTCTGTGAGGATATAGCCCTGGTCATTCAATTCAGCCAGGCCGCGCACCAGCTCCGTGGCCGGCTCATAACCGGCAAAAACGAACACGCCGAAGGTCTCTCCGTCCGCCGCATGGTGCTTGGTCACTTGACCGGTTTTGGTATTCCGGTACCGGAGATAGCGGAGAGAAGTGTCGCCGGACACCTCCTCCACCTCTGTGTTGGTGAGAACGGTGATCTTCTCGTGGTTTCTGGCTGCATCCGCTGTTGCCTGGGCGCAGGTGAAGTCGTCTCCCCGGATGAGAATGGTCACCTGGCGGGCGTACTTGGTCAGGAACACGCTCTCCTCCGCCGCAGCAAAGCCGCCGCCCACCACAAAGACATCTTTCCCGGTGAAGAACTCTCCGTCGCAGGTGGCGCAGTAGGCCACGCCCCGCCCACGGAACTGCTCCTCCCCCTGGAAGCCCACCATGCGGGGATGGGCGCCGGTGGCCAGGAGGACACCGAAGCACCTCAAATCGCCCCGGCCGGTGCGTACGGTCTTTATGTCACCGGAGAGCTCCAGCCCGGTGACCTCGGCCAGCAGAAATTCAGCGCCGAAGCCCTCCGCCTGCTTCCGCATGGTCTCGGTAAGCTCCGTCCCACTGGTCCTGCCCACGCCGGGATAGTTCACCACTTCCGAGGTAATGGTGATCTGCCCGCCGAAGTGGTCCTTCTCCACGACCACTACCCGGTAGCGGGCACGGGCCAGGTAGAGGGCGGCAGTGAGTCCCGCTGGACCGCCGCCGATGACCACGACATCGTAGAAATTTGCCGTCTGCTCCATGGCTTAAAGCTGCCCCACCAGATCCAGACTGGGCTTCAGAGTCTCGGCGCCAGGCTGCCACTTCGCAGGGCATACCTCGTCTCCGTGCTCCGCCACGAACTGGCACGCCTGTACCTTCCGCAGCAGTTCGTCGGCGTTCCGGCCCACATTGCCGGCGTTGACCTCATAGGCCACGATTTTCCCCTCGGGGTTGACAATGAAGCTGCCCCGCTCCGCCACGCCGTCGGCTTCGATGTAGACCTCAAAATCCTTTGCCAGACAATGTGTGGGATCAGCCAGCATGGGATACTGGATCTTCTGGATGCGCTCGGAGGCGTCATGCCACGCCTTATGGACAAAGTGGGTATCGCAGGAAACGGAGTAAACTTCGCAGCCGATGGCCTGGAATTTATCGTAGAGGTTTGCCAGGTCCTCCAGCTCCGTGGGGCACACAAAGGTGAAGTCGGCGGGATAGAAGAAAAACACGCTCCACTTTCCCAGTACATCCGCCTTGGTAGCGGTGCGGAAGGCGTTATTCTGATAGCACTGGACGGAGAAATCGGCAATTTCTTTTTGAATCAGGGACATAGGAATACCTCCATTCATAATTTCGCCGGTTAGCGATGACTAACCGCATAAAATTATACAACTTTCAGAGAGATGCGTCAAGCGGCGCTTAAGGTTTTCTGAAACGGATCGTAGCCCCTATGTATTTCAGAGAAGGATAAAGAAACAATCAATACTGGGTGGGCGATGTGGGGCCTGAAACGAAATTTACCATTTTACTTTATCAATATTGCAAGTGGAATGCCCGCAGGACACATCCTAAAGAAGGCCTGCGGGCATTCGCTTTTCTCATATCAGTGTATAAGACGGCAGGGCTTGGCTGCACCTTAGGACATCAGATAATGAGCTGCATCCTGCCACTGGGCCGGGGGATAATCCTCCGCTTTGAGCTGTTTCAGGGCCTGACGAACGCGCTCACGGCTGCACAGCAGTCTCAGATCCGAGAGATAGAGACAGCCTACAAGCTCCTGGAGATCTTCCAGGAGACACTTTTCATCTGCCATTCTACTCACCACTTGGAGAGGATGCGGCCATAGATCAGGCTGCGTTCATAATCAAACTGCTTGATTGCCAGAATGACCGTGTCCCCCACATGGAAATCCAGGTCTGAGTGCAGTGTGGAGTAGTGGCAGAGACATACCGTTTCGTCGGAGAGCGTGCAGAACACGCCGCCGCCGTATTTGCCGGAGATGACCGCCTGCCGGCGGCTTCCGATAGGGTGCCTTCGGAGCGCTCCAAAAAAGGGGTTGTCCACTGTATCCTTTACTGAAACCCAGAACTGCCCCTCTCTGCGGTCGTACTCCTTCAGAACACAGTTCAAAGTCTGCCCGGGATGATACCGCGTCCGGAGATCAGGTGTAGCGATGTAAGTGAGGTCCTTCTGGCTTAGGCTCATATCCCTGCCTCCACACTCCACCAGGCACCGCCTGGGGCCCACAGCCAGAACGCGGCAGGTCAGCTTCTCGCCAATGCTCCGCCCTCCTTTGATGGTATCGAAAAAGTGCCTCTGGGCGGCCAGCGCCATTCGGCGTGAGCCAATGGCCACACCGCCCTCGCGGTCTACATCCAGGATGATATAGTCGGTCTCCGCGCCGCTCATGTTGCGAAGTACATAGGGCGGCCGCTCCTGGCCTGGGTACCACACTTCGGTTTCCGGAATCAGCACCTTGACCCGGTAGTTGATGATAACGGCGCACAGCATCTTGCGCCGCTCGGTTTGCCTTGTCTCCCGGTTGCGGACAGTAAAGGAATGGGTGTCGATGCCCATGATCCGCCCGGTGAGAATGGACTTGGAACGGTAGGATGCATAGATGGCATTCCATTCATTCCGCTCCTCTTCGGACAGGTCCTCGTCCAGCTTGTTCAGATCCAGGGAGAGCAGCGTGGGCTTATCTTTCAACGGCCTGCTGGTAAATTCCTTTTTAGGCCTGTTGGCCGTCTTTGCCGCTGACGCTGTACGCCGCGCCGGCCGTGCCTTGGGAGACGGCGCGGGCTCGGGACCTTCCATTGGGGCGTCTGCCGTATCATCATCACCTGTACCCTCCAATGGGGTGGGCGGCATCTCTTCTCCACCATCACTCAGGACAAAGGCATCCGTCTCCAGATCCTCGTCATCGTCATGCTCCGGCGTATCGCCTCCCTGGGCGCTCAAATCATCCGAGGCGCCGCTGGAGGTATCTTCCTCCTCAGACGCCTGGGCGGCCTCCCCAGCGGCCTCGCCGCCGGATGTATCTTCCGGGGAATCCGCCGCCTTTTTGCGGGAAACCCGCTTGCGTTTTGGCTTTTCTTCGACCGGTGTTTCCGGACCAGCCTCGCCGGTCTGCTCGCTTTCACCGGAAGGCAAGGGAGCTTCAGGCGGGTCCAGCCCGCCTCCCTCCGCCTGGGCTGCGGGGGCGGTCGCCTCCTCCTCGGTGCCAGCCTCCAGGACGGGGGCTATGCCTTCTGTCCTGTCTCCGGCGGGATCTGCCCTCTCCACACCGGGCGCTTCCTGAGAAACGCCCACGGGTGAAGATTCCGCAGCGCCTGAAGCTGTGATACCGTCCAAGCTGCGGCTGTCCATGGTCTCATCATGCTCTGTGTAGCTCATAGTCTGGCTCCTTTCTGATTGGGCTAAGTTGTTCGCTTACTGCGGCTGTCATTGGCTGGCCTCACCTCCCTTAAAGAACCGCAGGCGACCCTCCTTCCGGATGACGAAGTAGTGCCGCTGATTGATATGTAAAAGCCGGTGCTGTTCCAAATCGGACAGGGACAAAAGCACGGTCACATCCTGAGACTGCTGCGCCAAAAGGATGCTGACAAGCTGTTCCCGTCCCGGCTCCACCGGCAGGACCGCGAATGCGTCGATTTTCCCACTCTCCCTTCCCCGCTCCAGCAGGAAGCAGAGCTTATAAGGCGGCCTCCGGCTGGTGAGCTGAAGCGGCGGGCCTACGGCGAGAGACAGCAAAATGTCCAGCGCGCACAGCATCTCGGGGTCTGCCTCCTGCCCCCGGAACTCCGCCAGACATACGAGATCGTCTCCCACGGGGACCAGTTCTCCCGCATAGCGCAGATAGCGCAGTATCGCCTCACAGTGGGACTTGGCTTTGGCTGGATCGCGGAGGCGCATAAGCGGAAGAATCTGATCCAGCCGCATATAGCGGACCTCCCGCAGGATGTCGAGGAGAAACCGCTGGTCATTTGTCAAAAGCATTGATTTTCACCGCCTTTCTCACTCCCTGCCGGGGCTCCGCCTATGCTGTTGAGATAGGGGTCAAGCAGAAGATCGCTTTGCGATTCGCAGATGGCGTTAAAAATGACCGCCATGGTATAGGCGGTCGAGTTCTTGACATTGCGCTGGTTTTGCCGGAGCTTCCCCTCCACGGACTGGAGGATGGTGCTGTCCAGATCCCACAGGCGGGAGCGCACATTGGCCTGGGGCAGGACAGCCTTCCCGATCCGATATTCCTGGGTATAAAACAGCCGCTCAATGGCATTTTCAAACACCTTTGCCGTTTCCGGGTCAAAGACCCACAGGGAACAGTTCTCCAGAATCTGCGCAAGCTGTTCCTGCTCGGACAGGTTTCTCCACCATGGCCCCAGTCCGTCCATCCGGTCTCCGGCGCCGGACGGGCAGGACAGACTGAATTCAGTATGAATCCCATCAGTATGATTTAAGTCAATATAACTGGAGTCCCGCTGGTCAACTTCTGGAAGTTCCGTTTCCGAATCTCTTGAAGTTCCGGATTGAGACTTCAAGAAGTTCGGGCCTGGGACTTCTAAACCGGCCGCAGTGCCTCGCTGCTCCGGCTGAGCGGGGACAAGAAGTTCCGATCCCGCACTTCTTGGGGAGGCGGGAGGGGCCTGTGCCTCGTGCGGCTCCGGTGGAGTACGCCCCTTGCCGGATGGCCCTGTCTCCAAAGCCGACCCACCAGCGGGTACCGGCTGCTCCCCTCCGGCGGCCTCATGTTCCGGAGGTACAAAGGGGGCGCTGCCGCCTGCCGTCTCCCGGTGCTCCACCAGGGCAAGGTAAATCTGATTGGCGTCTCCGCGGCCGCACCGGCGCTCCCAGATCAGGCCGGCGGAGGACAGTTCTTTCATCGCCTCAATGATTTTGTGATAGCTCACCTGCATTTCGCTGGACAGAGAGCGGCGGGTGTAGATGATGAACACCTCTCCGTCGTCATTGAGCCAGCCGTTGAGCCGGGAGAGCTGGAAGCGGTTGAGTAAAAAGGTGTAGGTCACCTTAGCCTCCAGTGAGAGCCCTATGTATCGGGGATCGGTAAACAGCCAGCGGGGCATCTGCAAATGGTAGATATTCTGAATGTCCCCCTGCTTCATCAGTGGGAAAGACGGCTTTTTCGTTATTGGTGCTGCCTTCATTGGGACCATCTCCTTTTTTACACAAGTTTGTTGATTGTCAGCGGCGTAGGGACATGGAACGGCTTATGGCCCGCCCACTTCATCCGGGGATGTTTCGATCAGGTCAAAGGCGCCATAGGGGGCCTCAGTGTCCGGCGACTGGGAGGAGACACGATCCAATTCCGGGTCCAGAAGTCCATAGTCGTATTCCTGCCGGAGGATCTGATCCCGCTCCTTGTGAGGAGCCGTCTCCCCGCCGGCTTCTTTTTGGCCAGGGGTTGCCGGCGCCGTATTTGCCGGCTGAGCGGGCGGAGGACCGGCCTCCGGCGCGGACGGCGCTGGCCGGGACTTGGCCCGGGCCTTCCTTTCGGCCTTGGCCAACTCCTCCTGGCGGCGCCATTCAGGGGTGTAGTCTGATACCTTAACATCGTGCAGACGCTGGAAGCTGGGGTGTTCGTCCGGCGTGATCTTGTAGAGCTTCAGCGGTTTTTGACCTCGGAGAAGTACCAGACTCTCCTGATTGTCCATGCGCATGATTTCATCCGGGAGCATGAGGGCCCGCTGGGTGTTGCTCTTGGTCTGGCTGTATGGACGGGTGGAGCTATAAACCGGAGAAAACAACGGCAAAAGTGGCATTTGGTTGTTCTCCACCTTGATAGTGACCATGCCGCACTTTTTTGAGATGTAGGTCGCCGTGTCCACATCGTTGCATCCAAGGCAGATCTGAATATCCGTACAGCCGATCAGCTCCTCCCACTCCGTTTTGGGGTAGCGGTCCTGGAGCTGGGGAATAGACTGCACAATGAGCTGACAGAAGATCCCGGAGCCGCGGCAGAAGTTGAGCACCCGCTTGAAGTCCGGAAGTTTCCCGATGTTGCAAAACTCCTCCAGGCATACATTGACCGTCATGGGTAGCCGCCCATGCTTGCCGTGACGCCGGCCGTACTCAATGAGACGGGCGAAGAGCTGGGAAAAGAACAGGGAGCTCAAAAACTCCAGAGAGGAGTCCTGCGCGGAGATACAGCAGAAGTAGGCGCAGGGCTTTTGCCCGGGAAGCGTCAGGTCGATCTCGTTGTAGGAGGTGATTTTGTCCACCAAAGGGTTTTGGAACACAGACAGGCGGTTGCCCAATCCAATGGCGATGTTGCCCCAGATCTGCCGGTTGGCCAGCTTGAAAATACCATAGGGCGCCAGCGCCGGGTGACCTTTGGGCAGCGCCTCAAAGCGCCGCTCCAGATCCCCAAAGGACTCGTTGGAGAGCATCCGGTAAATGGCCCCGAGAGACCGCTGCTGAATCGGGAGCAGTTCCGTGGTGCCGGGGATGGTCTGGGTTGCGACATAGTGCATCAGAGCCATGAGCAGATTGAGCTCCGCCTTTTCCCAAAAGTCCTGCCGCTCGTTGGCGTTGGAGGTATTCTTGATGATGACCTCCGCGATGGACTGCACCAGGTCTTTGTCCTTCTCAATCCCGCTCAGGCAGTTCCAGGCATCACTGTTTTCCATGTCCAGAAGGTTGAACATCCGGACCTCATAACCCTGTTCCCGGAGAAAAGAGGACATACTCTCGTAGACCTCTCCCTTCGGATCTACACAGATCAGGCTCTCCTGCGTGCTCCGTTTAGCAGCGCATTGAAGAATAAAGGGCTTCACAAGGCCACGGGTCTTGCCCGCGCCGGTGGCGCCGTACACCATGATGTGCTCCGTCAGGCCGCTATTGGGGCGCAGAGTCACATACTCAGCGTACTTGTCATCATCGTCCGGATCATCCTTCAGCTTGCCGAGAAGCGTCCCGGACAGCTCCGAGATGGGGCCCGTCAGCAAAATCTTCTCCTGTTCTTTCTTGGACATGAAGCCGGAGGTACCGTGTGTGCCATCGGGAAGAATGTCAAAGCCGCGTTTGTCCCGGATAAACTTGTAGCCGGAAAACCAGATGTAGCCCTTTTTGGTGATGAGACAAAAAAGGATAAAGCCGACTGCCGTGACGCCCAGGCCTGTGGGGGTAAAGACGGCCAGCAGATTGCGGAATGGGTTGACGACCCAAATGGAGCCCACCGGATCGCCGGTCGCGTTGAAAGTAGATTTGATCCCCAGGTGGACGGAGTTGATGAGCATTCCGTAAAAGTACCAGCAGAACAGCCCCAGCGGGATATAAAACTTCCACTTTCCCTTGCGGCGGTCGAAAAAACGGTCCAGCTTCTTTCCCCATCGCCCCGAAATGCGGTCCTCCAGGCGGGCCAGTTTATCTGACAGCCTAAACATGGATCAGCCCGCCTTTCCAGCGAAGCGGCTCATTCGGCCAGGGATCGCCTGCGGAAAAGTTTTCTCCGAAAGCCGCCGCAAGCACCTGGGTATTGATACGCAGGGCCCGGACCGGCGCCCTACGCGGAAATTGGTCCAAGAGCAGGCCGGACATCTGGCCCTCCAGGGCGGCCACAAGGATTTCACGCCGTCCCTGTTGGCACGCGTCGCGGCAGACCCGCTCCAAGCGGCGCAGGTCCATGTCCACCGCGATCACCAGGGGATTGCCGTCCACATGGCCGTCCGCTTCCGGGAGGCGGTCGTCCTCCGGCTTCCACCGGGCTCCAAAGGCAGCCTGCGCAATCCGGGTGCGGTAATCCATCTGGCGCATGATCGCCAGCTGCATGGCCCCGGTATCGTCACAGGAAACCAGGGACACCGGAATACCAAGCCGGGGATATGCCTGGCTGTAATCGGTAAAGCCCTTTTTCCCGTTCCGTCCCGATGGGGTCTGGTTGGAGAGCATTTCATAAATGGACCGATAGCTCTCTCCGGCCAAAAGAAGGGCCTGGGGCGTGTCCAGGCGCTCACTGAACACGCTTGCCAGGTTATAGAGATGGGACAGCTCATTGTTCATAAAAAAGCCGGGATTTTGCCGGCTGACATATTGGAGGAGATAAGCGTGGTTTCCCCAGTGGCCGAAGCCGACACAGCTGGCGGCGTTCATCAGATTGCCGTCCCCGCCGCGCAGGGCGAAAGCGGGGAGAAAAACCGGTTGGCGTTTTAAGCGGTCTACTTTGTCATAGGCCGGCTCAATTCCTGCCCCCAGGCAGGTGAGCAGGACGGTCCCCACCTCTAACCGCCGTCGTAGGGCGGAGCTTTGCGCGTAAGGGCGTTTGGTGGGGGCGTGGCAGTCGATTTCCATAGAGGCCAAGAATTGATAACCCTCCGGGGAGGGCATCAGGTATTGATTGCTGCGGGAAAAGCTCAACAGTCCCAGCGTGGACAGAAGCTCCGCCTCACGGTAGAGGTGTTTCAGGGAGGAAAGGGCCCGCAGCGGGGCCAGGGGGAGCCATTGATAGGTCCCGGCCAGACGGAGCAGGCCAAAATCCCTGCGGTCATAGAGCATGGTAGCCCTCCTCTCAGATTTGAGGTCTGTTTGTATCGGTAGGTGGCATAGGACATCTACAAATTTTCAATGTAACGGATGAAGCGCCGTACAAAAAGCCAGAGCAGACGGCAAAAAACTGCCCGGACCATCGGTTACATCCTGCTGTGGGACGCCCCGATGGTCCGGTCTAAAATCGTATGCTGTATGTAACGGGCTAAGGCGGGGATTTGCCCGCCGCTGTAACCGATGTTGTACGCCCGCCGTGCGGTCCGGTGTAGCCGGAGGTCAACGGGAAAAGGGGTATTGGTCGGAGCGCAGGAAGAAAAAGTCTCCCGCGTCCTGAACAGGGAGCACATAGATGTGGCACTCCGCTTCCGACGAGCGTCTGGACAGCAGGCATACCCCCAGGCTGTACTGGTCATCGTCAGCGACGACCCGGCCCTTGAGCGCGTTTGAGATTGCCTTCCACGCTTTATTATCCTGGTCGTAGACCTGCCGGGCGGCGATGTC
Source organism: Intestinimonas sp. RTP31139st1_F5_RTP31139_211217 (assembly GCF_040226735.1). Lineage (NCBI taxonomy): Bacteria > Bacillati > Bacillota > Clostridia > Eubacteriales > Intestinimonas > Intestinimonas sp. RTP31139st1_F5_RTP31139_211217. The sequence goes on from NZ_JBCOAQ010000014.1 coordinate 19,914, forward strand.
GCAGTGTTCGTCGATCATCAGCAGGGCCTCCTCCAAAAGAGGCAGCTTGCCGTTTCGCCGCTCCAGTCGGTCCAGGAGCCTGGTTATGGTGTCTGTGATCCACAGGGGGCTTGCAAAGCGGCAGTTGGGAAGCAGCGCGTTCAGTTGGATATGAAGCCAGCCAAATTCGTTACACTCCGCACGGCCGGCGATGTTCAACGGCTCCAGCGCGGGCTTTTGCCCTACCGGAGGAAGCGGCGCCTGATAGCGGGCGCAAAGGTTGCGGAGTTCTATCGCCCCATGCTCTATTTGAGCTGCCACCCGCTCCAGTTCCTCAGACAACTGTTCCGAGGGGCCTGTATTCTGGTCCAGAAGCGCGGCGATCCGGCCGCTGGATTTGTAGGCTTCAAAGGTGATTTCTTGTATCCGCTTTACATGATCTTTTTTCTCAAGCATTGATGCCATCTCCTTTACTTTCTTAGGAAAATGAGTATAATATGAGCAGTAAAATTACATTAGGGAATAAATGCGAACAGGGGATACGATATGAACGAGCCATACACTATCGACATCATAGACGATGAATTCTATTCCACCCATTTTTCACTATCCTCCAAAGCGTTTGAGGAGCGCATTTACTTATACGCCGAGTGTAGTAAAAACCCCGATTTCCGCAAACAGGATGACTATTACTTCCTGGAGTTGTTTTTCTCCGTCGGCAGCTATGGGGCGCGGGAATTTTTGGTCGGGCTCAATTTTGGTCAAGCCAAGATGGATAAAGAAACGCTCGATCATAGAATCCGCTCTTATCTTAAAGCTGAACTTGACAACGACTTTTCCGCCCTTGTTCAGCAGTATTTGAAAAAGGAACAGCTTATGGAGAATTGGCTGAACGAGCAAGGGAGCACTTAAAGCAGTAGAGAAATGCCGGTAAAACGCTATCGTTTTACCGGCATTTTCTTGCCATGAGAGAACTATTCCACCCTTGCTTGTTGCCTTGCTCGCAGGTCAGTGGGCGAGGTGGTAATGGCCTCATATTCCCTGGGGGACACATGGACGGCGATGGGGACATGGTTATGACCAATACAGAGCAGACCTTCCCCCCGGCGGAAGCGGGTAATCATCTTCGTCTCCTCCTCGGTCAGATTGAGGATGTTCTGCACCAGCCTTGCCTCTTGATCTTCCATCTGCATGATGAATTTGATCCGGCAGCTGTCCAAAATACCTTTCCCATACTTGCCTCCGTCCAGCGCCATCATATCGGCCATGCCCTGGGATGTGACGCCCGCAACCCCTCCTTGAGAGCGGATCAACTTTACCATGCGCATGGTGTAGTCGGCGGCCAGAGGATTGGAGTTCGCCCCCAGGAGCTTCCACAGCTCGTCGGAGAGCAGGGCCGTTCCCACATCCCCATTCTGCACGGTGATGTCGGTAGCAAAGCCGGTGGCCGCGTACACAGTCGCCAACTGAAGGTCATCGGGAATATCAGTCAGGTCGATCACAATGTAGGGGTTTTCCGTGTCCACATTGGTATGCCCACCCATGGAGGCGGCCGACCCGGATACATAGCGGGTCAGGATTACTGACAGGTGCTTGGTTTCCTGCTTCTCCCGCAGGATGTCGTACCACTCCTGGATAACGGGCATCTCCTTGATGGTCACGCCGTCCTCCTCAAACAGGCTGGCATTGTCAAAGGTGATCCCCCGGCGGCCGTAGCACTCAATCAGAGAGGCGTCGATGTAGTTCATGTCCTCCTCCGACAAATTGCGCTTCTGGAGAGAATACCATACGGAGAGCCAGGAGACTTTCTCCGCCAGCAGGGACTCCCGGCGCTGGGTACCGCCATTCTGAGCCGCGTAGGGAGAGGCTTTCAGACGGCGAATGTCCATCAGGCCGATACAATCTGGGGAGGACGGCCCCAGCTTGATAAACTGGCCGCCCACCGCCTCGCACAGGGGACGGTACTCATGGCCCTTTTCGGGGACAATGTAGATCACCTTCCGCTGCTGCTCCCGAAGCCGCTTGCCGATGCTCTGAAGCAGGGTGGACTTGCCCGCTCCGCTGTTGCCGAACGCGGCAAAGTTGCCGTTGGTGTATTTGTAGTCATCGTACAAGTCGATGAATACCGGAGAGCGGTTGTAGAGGTTTAGGCCCAGAAAGATACCCTTTTGGTCGCTCAGCTCAAAGGAAGCAAAGGGAAACGAGGCGGCCACACCGGAGGTCAAGGCGTTCCGGCGGCTTTTCCGTTCAATATCCGGGTCTGAGATCAACAGCGGAAGAAACGACAAGAATGCCGCCTCATGCTTGTACTCGCACCGCTTGGCCAGCATATCGGAGGCTACGCACAGGGTCTCTACCGCCGTTACCCGCTGCTCCAGGGTGTCCGGGTCGTCTGCGATGACCTCAATCAAGGTGTGCATATAGTAAAAATCCTGGCCTTCTCTGTTCATTCCCTCCTTCAGGTACAGTCCGGCGCCGATGGCGTCCCCCAGTTCCTCAAAATCCTGACGGGTATCACCCACATCCCTCATCCGGGAGCGGTTGATCATGGTTGTCTGGCCGATGGCGTTGACCGTCTTTTCCCGGGGCTGTTTGACCAAGTAAAAACTCAGGCTGACTCCCTCCCCGGCTTCAATCAGGGGGGTGAGCCAGCCTTTGCCTACAACGGTCGAGTAGCCATAGCCGCTGATGTAGAGATAGGCGTGGCATACCCCGTCGATCAGCAGATAATCGGGATGGTGCGTATCTATGTCGGGCGGCGCGATCAGATCCGGAATGGTGGTGGCTCCGGCCTCCAGACGGGAGAGCGGGGATGCCTCCTTTCGGGAAAACCATTTCCGTTTCTTTTTCCCGGCGCTTTCCGCGGCCGCCGTGTCCAGCGCCTTCAGTGCTTCTTCATCGTAGACGCCATGTACCATCCCCAGCATATCGAATACCCCGTCCGGGAGACGAAGATGCTGGGAGGTGTGTTTATTGATGAGCTTGTAGAACAGTTCCAAAATAAAATTGTCCGCATATTCCGGCTCTAAAACAGCCACTCCGCACCGGTCCAAATATCTCCGGGCTACCTCCGCCTTTTCGTTGAGCACCGCGGCAATGGCCTCCGGTGTGTGATCCGGGGCCTTCATGGACGGGTCATAGGAAAAGGACAGGAAAAAGCGGTGGGTAAGAGCTTCCCGCTCCACCAGCTGAGGAACATAGTCCATGCTCTCCTCCAGCATCAAGCGGCACTGTTCATTGGTCTCCCGCTCCAGATAGCCCCTGAGCAGCTTTAGGTAGCCATCCAGGTCAAAGGGCTGGGTCAGGACATTGATTTGAAGATTGGCTGGCGCGATTTTCAGATAGGCGGCAAAGTCCTCTATGGCGGCGCTCTTATCCATGCTGGACATGGTGTAGAAGTTGACGGGAAGTAGCTCTAATATCTTGACAAAGCGTTTGTCCCGGGTGACGACGACCCCCTGGACAATATCCTTGATGGGGAGCCAGGCCTGGATGCTCCCGTCATAGGCTCCGCTGCGGTCACTGATTCCCGTGACGGAACCACCGAAGATAGCGTTTTTCAAATTCATGGGCATTCACCTCTCCACGATAGGTCAGGACCCGGCGCCGCCGACGCCAGGTCCACCAGGTTTTCAAATAACGGGTCAAGCTGTCGTCCTTCAGGCCAATCAGCGCAAATCCCACGGTCGGCACCAGCAGGCACAGCGTCACAATGATCTTCCATGTGATCGTAAAAGGCAGCAGCGCGGTGCAAAGACCCAGGACCGGCAGGCCCAGGACAACCGACTCGATTGCGTTTCGGATCTCGAAGAGCCCGAACAGCTTTCCCGCATCGGTATAGTTGACTGGGATGTAATAGGTTTCAGAATCCATGCTCGTCGTCCTCCTTGGACATCGAAAATAGCCACGGGGCAGCATCTAACTCGTGCGCCAGCCCGTCAAGCGCCGCCCGCCGGGAAGCGATGACAGCGGAAAAGGCCCGCCGGATCAAGGCCTCATGGCCCTTGCTCTGACTGGCCGTGTCAAGTTCAATCAGGCTGATCAGCTGTCTGGAAACACCGGCCGCATTTGCCAGGTCTGCCTGAGAAATACCGTAACGCAGACGGAGCTGTGTCATTCGGCACATATTTTGTTCTGCCATAAGAGCCACCTAAGCGGACATGACCCAGAAAGGGCCTCCTGAGCCAGCGCGGCGGGACGCCTCATTGAGGATGATTCCAAGCTCCCATTCCTGATTGCTCCGTTTTACGCTGGCCGGATCTGCCACCAGGATCTTTCCACCCTCGGTCACGCCCCGGAGAACGATAAAATGGCCGGAGCTGGTGAAATGACCCTTGGACATAATGGCGATCACGAGCTTTCCATTCTTGAGCGCATCCACCAGTCTTTTACTGTCGTTCCCGACCCCGGTAACGGTCAGCCCATAATGCGCGCCCCCATTTGGAATCAGGCTGTGGTAGCTTCCGTTTCCCTCACAGCGGTACCCATTTTCCACAGACCACTGGGCCACATCGTAGGGCGTCACCTGATTGCTTGTCAGCGAGGCCACGGCAATCGCCAGGGCGGTGGGACCGCAGCCGGCCTCCCCGATGGTGCCGGACTTGCCGTACATCTTATTTCCCCAGCGGGAATCCGTCTGATTATAGTAGACGACCGGTGTTTCCGCGTCAGAAAAGGTGATGTCGCCGTAGTCCGTGTTGTAGTAGCCGTCACCGTCGCTGTCCCCGTAGGACAGGTTTTGATCCTCCGCCAGCATGGAATAGAGCAGCGCCGCCCAGTCCCGCTCCTCCTGGGTAAAATTCAGCTTGTCCATGTACTCCTCGGGCGTCAAATCACGGACAAAGATGTTCAGGATGCGGTCGATCAGAGAGGTAGAGTAGGTCAGGCGGTCATACATCATGTCCTCAATGGCGCTTTCATCCATAGTGTAAAGGTCTTGTTTATACCGGACTGAGCCAATCGCCATCAGCCAGTATTTGTTCATGTACCCCAGGTCCTGATCCACGCCATAATCATCATACAAAGGCTCTCCATCGGACCAGAAGCGCGGGAGAATACTGTTCACCAGGCGCAAAACCGCAGGCTGCTGGTAATTGTCCAGATTTTGATATATCCCGTCAAGCTCCTGAGCAGACGCGGTGAAGTCGATGATTTCCTGGTCGGTAGAGCTGGAGTAGCCGAAAAGAATGTTGGGAAGTGCTGTGAAAACGAGCATAGGAACCAGAAGCACAACGCACAGGAGGATGACGAAAAGCCGGATCAGCTCCGGCAAAAATGATTTGGCGGCCTCCACGGCGGCGCCATAGACGCCGCCTGCGGCCGCTCCCCGTGCAATATTTACAGCGGCGGAAGCCGCCCGGGCCGCTTTCTGGCCCGCCGAAGATTGATTGCTCATGGCTCACTCCTTTTCTTCCTGGTTTTTGGAGACTTTCCCGTTCCGCCCGGTGTCGGCGGCATAGCGCCTTTCATACGCCTGGTGCCGTGGTTTACACCTGGAGGGGCGTCGGCTCTTTGCGGAGCCGTCCCTGCCGTTGCGGCGGGAGGCGTCTGCGCCTTTGCCGGAGTCCTCCCAGTCCCGCCGGGCCTGCGCGTTCCTGCCGTTCCGGACGGAGAAGCGCCGCTTGTAACGGAATGTGCCTCATGCCCGGCAGCGGATACCGTTCCTGCTGTTCCGGGCGGGGGCGCGGCACGGCTACTCCGGGAGCTGCCTGCTGTGGGGCGGGGACTTCCTGCCATATCCGACAAAACACCTTCGCCGCCCGGGGAGGCATGGGGGATGGGGGAGGCGGTATGCCTTCCTGCCATACCGACGAAAGGTGATACCACTCCAGACACGGTACTGCTCCCGGCGGGAGTGCCCGTTCCTGCCATACTGGAGGAAGATACTTCACCACCGTGAGATTGACGACCACCAATAGGCGGCCGTGTTCCTGCCGTTCCGGGGGTGGAAGCGCCGCCCTCACGCGGCCTCTGACTCCCAACCGGGGGACGGGCCGCGGATTTCTCCGTTGTAGCAGATGCGCTACCGCCTACACGAGACACGGTATCTGCACCGTGAGAAGCAGTTCCTGCCGGAGCAACCGGCGGGCGGGGCTCTGATTTTTCACCTCCAGCGACACCAGGAGGCGTCGGGATCTTCGGAGTCCGGTCCTGCTGAAGCGGCGGGCGCTCCCGCATGGTTTCACGAGTGCTGGAGGTGTGCGTCGTGCGTTCAGGACCGGCCACGGCAGCCGTCCCAGGCGTTACGGCCGACCTGCGGGTTACGCCTGCTCTATCGGGCCGCTTACTGTCTCCCTGGTCATACGAGGGAGTGCCGGGCGGCCGGCGCGTCCCATCCTGGGGTCCGGCAGTGCGGCCCAGCGTCCCCTTGGAGGACTCGCCGCTCACCCCGCCTGTCCGGACAGAGGCGGCGGTATAGGGAGTAGAGGCACGGGTCCCCCTTGCCTCCGGGGGAACAGAACTGCGTCGTGCCCCATGTGTATGGATCGTCGGCGTCTTACCGCCCTTGTGTTCAGCGGCCGGTTGTTCAACCCCCGCTGCATGGCTGCCCTCTGGCGGGGCTTCATCCATCTTGGGGGAGACGCCCTGCACAGTCTGTTTGGAAGCATACACTCCGCCTTGAGCAGAAGGAGAACGGGGGTCCGTCTGTGTTCCTGCCTGTTGTCCTGCGCTGGCAGCTCCAGGCGAGGCGCCAGCGCCGCCAGGACTTCCGCCAGACGGAGGCGGCGGGGGTGTGCGCGGATTGGTACGCGGCTCCGAAGAGCTTCCGCCGGAACTGCCGCCTTTCCGACTTTTATTTCCAACGGAATTTCCGGCGGCTTTTGCGATGGAGCTTCCGATCCCCTTGACAACCGCATAAGCCACCATGCCTGGAAGCCCGCGGCCGAGCCCATCGCCGGTGAGGGCGGGGTTAAGCCCCATGCGGGCGATGATGCCGTCTATCTTGCGGGCAACCCTGGCGATACCTACGATCAGAAGCATCCAGGGCAGGACGGCAACCCCGCTTGGTACATACCCCAAAGCCGAAATCAGCAGCTTCAGGAATATGACATTCATAATCATCATCACGCACATGGAGCCGAACATCCGGCACCAGCCCTTGAAAATGTCCTCCGTATTTTTGGACCCGCCCATGCCAAAGGCAAGCGGGGCCATGAGAACGAGAATAGCCGTTACGACATACCGTTCCGCCACCTCGAAGCACAGCTTGACAAACTGCCACATCACGACAATGCCAACAATGATGATCAGGAGCCAAGAAGCTCCAATCGTAAAATTATTTTCATCCGGGATGGTAATGGTGACGCTGGTGGGAACCTGAAGCAACGCAATCACCTGCGATGAGATGCCGAGGCCGATTTCACAAATTTGCTGACTCACCAGAAGCAAAAAGGCAAACACGAAAGTCCGGGTAAACAGCAGTTTGGGGTCCTCACCTTCAAAGCCCAAACCGATGACCATGCTCTTCATCGCTTGAAAGACCAGATTGCCCAGAAGCAGCGCCCACCCAACGGCAATCACGATACTCAAAATATCGTCTGTGACCGGAGCCACCTGACGGAAATAGCTGAGATCCATCTGAAAAACTTCCAGAAGAGAATTTGCGATATACTGGACCATCTCAAGGCACAGGCTGTAAACCCACTGAACAAAGCCCTTAAAAATTCCTTCAAGAATAAAAACCACCTCCCAACCGGCGTATGGCTGAGAGGTTTACTGAATGGTGGCCAGGCCGTCAAAAAGAGGCCGGACATAGGCCAGGAAGGCGCCCATTCCGTTAATGATGGCCCAAGCGATCCAGATACGCTTGAGCCAGTCCCATGCCTGATCGGTTTTATGCTGGTTATTGGAAACTTTGGCTCCAATCACAGCAACGGCAGACATCAGGCCGGCCAGCACGGTGCTGATCCCGGCAATCTTGTTATAGACATCGACGATGATACGGTTTGCGGCCGTCCACATATCCTCTACGGCCAGAGCTGGCGTAATCATATAGGTCACAATCAAAATAAACGCCATTATCTGAACATAATAGCGGGGGGCTTTAGGCCCGAGACGGACCAGAAGATTTTTCATAGGGCATCCCTCCTCGGAGCATAAAAAGGGACTGTGTAAGCGCCCTCGTTCCCGAGGTAATTGCCCACACAGTCCATGATTGACGGTTGTTTTTGATTATTTAGGCGTCCGGCTTAGGGGAGACTCCATTGCGAAGCCCGAGGCCGGGCTGCACTCACTCTCTTGGAACAGCCTTCGATAGAAGCCGGGAATATCTTGCAGGTCCTGTTCATCAATAGGCATCCACCAGAGCGTCAGTAAATTGACTGTGTATTTGTGCATGGTGGCCTGCCGAAGCCGCTTGGTAAAAAGCGGGACCGGATAATCAGCTTTCACCGAAATATATGTGTCTCCTTCGTTCTTCCGATAAAGGAGGACATCTCCTGTATCGGCACATTCAAATTGTCCTCCATACATCTCCGTATAACGATCCGCAGCCGCACGGAGTTCTTTATCATTCAGGTAGGAAGAATAGGTCATCTGTTTACCTCCGTTCAGGGGATAGGGACGGCACACAGAATGCCGCCCCTATCCATCATGTCAATAGCCGGTTTTGGGGAGATTGGGCTGATTGAGCTTGACGATCAGGGTGATCCATGCGGCGCGTCCGGTCTCCCACTGGCTCATATATTGGCCACCCGCGTCGGCCCGGTTGACCACCTGATAGCCATTGGCAAGGTTGGCGCTGGTCTGGATGGTAACGGTAGGCTTTACCACAGAAGCAAAGCCAGCCGGCACCTTGCCGAACTCCAGACGCACATCCGTGACCACCTCGTCCTGCATCAGCGAGATGGCGGAAAGGTCAAAGGCATAATTGTTGGTGCTGAGCAGGTTGGTAGCAAGCACCCGGTAGTCATTGTAATTGGTCTTATAGGTGATCTGGTAGTTGAGACGGGTGTTATAGGTGCCGGTTGTGATGGTCTTGGCTGTGGCGCAGTCGGTGGGGAAGCGGTCGTGGAGGTAGAAGTTCTCCAGCGGCACATTGGAATTGTTCGCCACGGTAAGGTCATAGCGCATGGAATCTCCGGCCAGAAGTTGCTTGTTGCCGGTCTTGGTGACAGTGACCTTCAGATTGGCCGGCTTGTCATAGGCCGCGATTTTGATGATCTGCCCCGCATACTCCAGTGTGACATCGTGGACGGTAGGATCAAGCTGGAAATAGGCAGGCGCGGTGACTTCCCGGATTTTATAGCGTGTCAAAGGCAGGGGTTTGGAGGCCGCAACACCCCGGGCATCGGTAGTGATATAGTCCACCACCCGGCCGCTGCGCTCATTGATGATTTCATAGACTGCTCCCTGGAGGGGAGTCCCGGCCGGAACGCCTGTGACGGAGTTTGCTTCGGCGGCGTATTTGTAGATCTGAATTTGACCTGTGATGGCTTCGTTGACCCACTCAATTTCCGCCGTGCGGCCCGGACGCACATAGACGGTCTTATATTCCTTATCCAAGATGTAGCCCTCGGCCGCCTCCAGCTCTCTCAGATAAAAGCGTCCGCTGGTATTGGCACCATCCGGGAGATCATCAGCGGTGATATAAACATAGCCGTCATCGTCGCTGGTGAACTCACCGATGGGATTGCGGTCCTCGTCGTAGAGTAAGAACTTGACGCCATAGATACCTTCTCCGCTGGTATCCACCTTGTGGATCAGGATTCCAGATGCGGCGGCGTTGGTGACCCGCAGAGTGGTCACTTTCCCGTCTTTAACTTCAAAATAGTGCGGGGTGTCGTCCAGCACGAAATCCGGGTTGGCCTCGATCTCAATCGCGTAATAAGAGCCGTCCTCCAGGGCAAGGTAGGCCCTGCCGTTTTTATCGGTAGTGATGGTATCTACCAAGGCATCATCCATGCGGCGGATCTCAAAAGTGGTATCGGGAATTCTTTCGGAGGTCTTGCTCGCGTTGACCTTGATAATTTCAATTCCGCCTATGGGATTGTTGTAAAAATACAGCTCCTGCGTGTCATTGGGATTGATCACCACGGTTTGGGACTGCGTATTGGGGTCAATCGTATAGCCCGGGATGCTTTCCACCTCCGTTACCACCACTGTGCCTGTGAGGCCGGAAAGAATAATCTGACCTTCCGAGTTGGTCCAGTACAGGCCATTGCTGGAGAGCTGCCCGCTGTCGGCATCCACAAAACTTCCGTCAGAGTATGTGATTTTGAATTGTACCCCTTCAAGCGGCGTTTTCTTGTCATTGCCAGAGAGTTTGTGGATAATGAGTTGTCCTGTGGGTTGATTGCGAAATTCGAGGGTAACCGTTTGCCCGGCTTGGATTTGGGCCGTCTGGGGTGTGTCATCCAGGATGAAACCATCTTTCGCCCGGGTTTCTTTGACCACGAGTGTGGTGCCAGGGTCGATGCCCTCAATGAGGATGGTCCCCGCGGAATCGGTCACGAAGTAGCCGTTGCTGTCGCCCACCACGGTCCCGTCGCTCTCAGTCACAAAGAACTGAACATCAGAAATCGGGGAATTGTCGGCACTGGACACCTTTTTGATAAGCAGCGAGCCCTTGGGGCTGTTGTTAAAATAGACCTGAACAACCTCCTGATCTTTGCCGGAGAGGTACACTGTTTGGGGCGGGGTGTCGATCACATGAGAGCCGTCACTGGAGAGCTCTTCGATAATGTAAGTGCCGGCCTTGCAGCCCGTGACGGTGAAAGAGCCGTTCACCGAAGTTCGGTAAGTGCCGATGACCGTGCCGCCGGTGCCGGAGGTGTTGCCGGAGAGATACCGGACCTGGAACACAGCCCCCTCAATAGCGGCCCCGGTCTCACTGTCATATTTCCATACGGAAATAGCTGAGAGCGGTCTGTTGAGGAAGCGGAATGTATGGCCCTCACCAGCGGCGATAAAGGCCTCCTGTGTGTCCGGGTCCGCCAGAGCAAAGCCCGGTGCAGGCTCCAGCTCCTTTACCCGAAACCAACCGTCACGAAGAGAGAGGTCCGGGTCGGAGAGCACGATACGGCCCTCTTCATCGGTGTAGAAAACGCCCAGGTCGTTGTACTCTCCGGTAGCGGTGTTGTTGGAGGCATACCAGACCTGGAACGGCACATTTTCGATTCGATCATGTGTGATGGAATTTTCCTTGATGATCTCGATGGTCGGGCGCTTATAATTTTGGAAATAGACATCCCGATCCCGGTTGGGGAGCAGCGTCACCATCTGAGACTCCTCGGCCAGCAGGTAGGGCTCCGGGACCGACTTTTCGATGATCTCCACGACGCCGGGCAGCAAGTTCTCCACCACGGCGACGCCGTTCCCGTCCGTCTCCACTTCCGCGATAGAGTGGCCGTCCGCACCTTTCACCAAATAGACCGTATGCTCAATAGGCTCCCCGGTGTCGGCGTCGGTTTTATGGATATAGAGGTTGGGGCGCTTGTCGTTGGTCAGAGTGATCGTACTGGTCTGGCCCGGGAACAGTTCTACATGGTGCTCGGTATCGTCCGGGATGTGGTCCTGCACAGAGGACAATTCGCGGACGGAATAAACGCCAGGCTCCAGATCGGAAATCAGGATCTCGCCATTGGAATTGGTGGTGCGGTCCAGGTAGTGGCTGCCGTCCTCAATCCTGGCGATGCGGAAAGTCACCCCGGCCAGCCGGGAGCCATCGCTGCTCAGTTTGATAAGCTGGAGGGAGGGCTTGACATGGTTGGTAAAAACGAATTGGGCGTCTTCATTTGGCTTCAGCTCAATGATGCGCTGGGCCTCATCGATGATGTAGCCATCACAGGATTTTTCAGTTACCACATAGGAGCCGGCAGGGAGCATAGACAGGTCGATTTCTCCGCTCTGGTCAGTCCGGAACTCCTGGGGGCCATAGGTCCCCTCCACCGATTTGATCTCGAATACAGCGTTGGGGATTACCTTGGAGGGATCGTCGGAATCCACCTTGATGAGCTTTAATCCCGGCTTCATGTCGTTGAAAAACATCAGCTCTTTAATGCCGTCTCCAGCGTGGAGCTCTACCTCCTGGGGGGTGGTGTCCAGAATGTGCCCCTCATCGCCGGTATCTACCTCAAACGCCCGGTAAGTACCTGGCTCTGCATCGGCAATCAAGATTTCACCAAATTGATCCGTCTTGAAATTGCCTAAAAATTCGCCATCCCGATAAACAGCGAAAGTGACATTGGGCATGGCGACCATATTTTTTCGATCATATTTGATGATCCGCAATCCCGGTAACTCCTCGTTGATGATAGGGATTGTGGTGGTCTCACCGGCCACCACCGTGGCGGTGTAGACGGTATCATCCAACTGCCAGCCCACCGGAGCAGTCTTCTCCTGAATCCGGTATGCGCCCAAGGGAATCGCATCGAAAATAGCAACGCCTGCACTTGATGTCGTAGCGGTAAAGGTCTGTCCCGACTCAATATGCTCGACTGTGATGACTGCCCCCGGCAGGTTCATGCCGGTATTGGATTTTTTCTCAATACGCAGAGTACCGTAGGGGTCATTAAAAAATGTCACCTCGGCTACTTCATCGTAGACGACGGTGACATTCTGGGCAGGCTCCTCGCTGATCATATAATGCTGTGGAGCTTCCCGTTCAACTACGGTATAATTCCCGCTCTTTTTAAGCGGAATTTCGATGCGGCCGTCCCCGTTGGTCACAAAAGTACCTACGGAATCACCGTCGGGGCCGATGACCTCGAACAGTGCCCCACTAATTGGAATCTCGGTGCCGGTCTCATACTTGATGATGCGCAATCCGGTTTCATACTCGATGGTCGTACCGTCCGAGTAGTTGCTGTATGCGGACAACTGCGTTGTTGTAGTGGGGTCAGTATCTACCACATAATTCTGGAGTTCGCCATATTCATCTTTCTCTTGACATATCGCAAAAAATACAGCGTACTTATAGACATTTGTGTTGAAAGACAACTGGACGCTGCCGGTCTTGCCCTGCACACTTTCCAGAGGATATAGGATTTTGAATTTGCCGGCATAGCCGTCGCCTGTACCCTCAGTGGTGATCGTGGTAATATCCTGATTATTCATGTCCACGATGCGGGTCCCATCAGGTACATCGTCCGGCACAGAAAACGCGACATTGACGGAGTAATCGCATACCCAGGTTTTAGACCAGAAAGTAAAGACCTGTTGCTTGTACTGCTTTCCGTCAATGGTGACCTCATAGGCGGTATCCCGGTCTGGGGTACAGGTCACTTCAGGGGAGAGCATTTCATTCCAGGCCGTACCACGGGCGTAAATGTCCTTTGCCGCAGCCAAAATCTTCTGTGCTCTTTGAAGTTCTACGCCGGTCAGGTTGGGATTGACCTTGAGGTTGTTGATGTCCCAGTTGCTGAGAAGATAACACCACAGGGCCATTTTAGTTGCGTAGTAGCCCTGATATTTGTTTTCCAGTCCCAGCTCGGCCAGGCTTCGCGTGGGATAGCCGTTGGCCACGATACCGACAACCTTGGGATCGCTGGCTTTTTCATCGGCGAGATATTCAATACTCTCACCGACTCCCACGGTCTGAGGGACCCCCAGCGTGTTCGGGTTGACACAGTAAGCGGGAATCTCCCGAGTGCTCCCGCTCCCGTTATCATAATTGTAATAGGTGTAAATTTGGGATCTGATCCGCCCATTGATGGACAGATAAGACATTTCAACCCCGCCATTGTAAATCTGAACTTCCCCCAAGGCTTCCTCTGGGGTGGACGCAGCAAAAGCGGCGGTTGGCAGGAGCCCCATGACCGCAAGGAGAGCCAGGAGCATCGAAATCAGTCTTTTTTTCATGAGCGACCTCCATAAAAATCGGGAGGACGCCCCTACCCATAGGTGCATCCCCCCTTGATTGGGCTTGATTGAATTGTAGGGAATGCAAAATGGGCAAAAAGAAAGACAGTGTGCCGAGTGGCACGCTGCCTTTCTTTCCAAATCAGTTTATACGAATCTGGTATTCGGTGTGTAGGAATTGACCGTCCTTGTAGACATCCCAGGCCTGCATAGAATAGGTACCAGGTATTCCATTAAACACCTTTATAATCTCACTTTCTCGCCAGGGCCAGAACATTTGGTACGCGAGATCTTCTGAAAAGCCAAGGTTGATGTGAACGAGTTGGTTTCCTTTTGAGGTGAGTTTGGGCGCTCCATTTTCCCAGGTGGTTGAGCTATCCCCAATAGCATTGTAAAGTGTGTAAAGCATCCGCCTGGTTTCATAGAGATTGAGGATACGGAGATGATCGCCAGTCTGGTTTTGGAAATGTCTCACCTCCACTTTCGGTAATTCTGGCTGTTCGAGCAAGCTCCAGTCACAGGTTGGCTCCGGCAAGGGACCGATTGGGCCGGAGGCAAACATGTTCTTGTCCCACCGGCTTACATCAGTGATGGTATAGTTGGTGCCGTCATCGCAGCGGATCACATCGCCCACTTGAGGGATATACTGAGAGCCGTCGGCGGGCGGGTTGATGGAGCCGTCTGCATTCCTGCTCAGGGTTTCCCCCTGATGCTCGCTGGAGGCATCAGTATTACCCAGTGCCCGGTAGAGCATGACCGCCAAATCACCGCGGGTGACTTCAGCTTTAACAGCAACTTCCACCGAAGTCAGCCCAAAGTCCAATGCCGTCTGGCAGGCGGTAGAGTAGTCCCATTCGGTGTCCGGCAGGTCCATATATCTCAGAACAACAGTGCAGGCGGCCGCAGGTGTCACTCCATCGTCGGCGCCAAAGGCCCCGGTATCATAGCCGACCATCAGGCCGTTGGCATAGCAGTAACCAACATAGAGCCTGGCCCACTCCGGCACATCCGGGAATTTACATTGTCCGGTATAGAATGCCTGATCGACCTGCACATGCTCTGGGTTTCCATGCAGGCGGGTCAGGACTGTGGCCAGCTGGGCCCGGGTCAGTCCAGAGTCCAGGTTCATCTCGCCATTGCCGTCACCGACCATGATCCCCTGCTCACGGAGATAGGCTGCGGAGGTTTCCTGCTCGCTGTTGTCTGCGGCGCTTACCTTAACCGGCAGTACAAACAGCAGGCACAGACAAAGGAACAACGGTAAAAGGCGTTTTTGTTTCATTCCATTATGCCCCCTTTCGATATAGCGTCGTGCTGGCGCTCATTTTTAGCCGCCGGCATGTGGGATCATATTCGCAAGTTTCAAAGATATTAAGACCCCACAATTCTAACTGCTCCGCAATCTCTTCAGGGACATCAAAGGTCATGTCCAGACTGACCCGGAGCGCGGAATTGTCCAGCAGCCACTCTTTTCCTTTCGGAAACTCCTTAACCATGACAATCCCCCTTTTCTCGTTGGAGCGTCCTTACAAGACCAAAATAAGGCGAAAATCGGGACTTGTCAAAGGTTTTTTTGAAACGCCTTTACCGATAAAACGAAAGTCAATAAATATGTTCTGCGATTTTGCTATTTTCACATAATTCCCAATGAAAGCGCCAAGGAAATATTCGATAAAAATTTTATGAACTTATTTCGATCCCCTGAACACAAACCCGTTTGGTAGGCTGATTGGCCAAGCAGGTGATAATCGTGATCCGGTTGTCTGAGGTGCTGTTCAAATAGCTCCAGTCAGTCCAGTCTATGATCTTGACCGAACTCACCGCATAGGTCCTTGTCCCCAGGCTGGTCTGATACCGAATGGTATCGCCAATTTCCAGATCCTTGATTGCGCCGATGTTGTGGCTGGAGCCCCGGTTGTGTCCGCACAGACCGATGTTTCCCTCCCAGGCGCTTGTGCTGGGGAAGTGGCCCACACCTTTGCGCATGGAAGCAGAATCAGTACCGTCATAAGCCTTATAGCGAATTCCCAGGCTGGGGATTACCAGAGTACCAATGCTGCCATCGTTCCGCTCTACTTCGCTCACCGCTGTGAACTGGGTCGCTGGAAGCGTGGGAACATCTCCCCACTGGATGGGGTAGCTGCTTCCGGAACTATCGGGGTAAATGCTCCCACTTCCTGAATTGATCCCGTATTCCAGTGAAGAGCCGCTGTTGATGGAGATCCCGGGGGCGCTGTCGGCCAGGGGATCAAGAAAGTCCACCGCGTTTGTGCCACCGTAGTTATACTGAGCCCCGTAGACCTCTTCGTAGGAAGTGCTCCCATAGAAGTCCTTGGGCGCCGGTGTTTCAAAGTTGTAGTCCGCAGCAAGGGCCGGCGTAGTCATCAGCATGAGCCCCGCCAGGGACAGGCAAAGTCCCCTGAGCCTTTTCACGATTCACTTTCCTCCTTTTCCTCCGCATCCTCCTTGATGGCAAACCAGTAACTGTCCTGCCCGTCGTAGGCCTCCACCAGATGGGTGCGGCTCCCGCCATACATCTGGATAGTGATGATCCTGCCGGCGAGCTTATGGGCCAGCTTGCTGGGAAGCTCCACGCTTGCGTCTCCAGCCGGGTATTCCCGGAGCTTCGTCAGATCCAGCTTAGGGGTGCGGGTGGAAATCTTCTGCTTGCCCAATTTCTTATAGGCGACGCCTCGGGCGTTCATAGCATAAATTACTGCGCGGGGCCGTTTCATGATATAAATAATGCCCCCGGTACCTGCAAGCAGCAAAAGCCCTCCCCCGGCGAGGAGCCACATGGGATTGAGGCCAGCCAGGAATCCCACCGGACTTCCAAGGTAGGTCACGGTGTACTTGACTGCTTCAACACCCTCGGCCTTTATTTCGCCGGTATAGCTGGCCGTTGTCACATATCCGGTAGCTACACTTCTGCTCCCCGTAGCGGTATAAGTTGCCGTAGCCGTGTATGAAGTGGGAACCAGCGTATCATCGGCCAGGCCGGTCCCTGTCACGGTCCAGGAAATGTCACTCAGCTTCAAGGTGCTTCCGTTTTTGACAGTAGTAGTAGGGACATAGGAGGGATCGTTTCGGTCCAGGCCTGTAAACTGCTTGGTATCGGTAATCGTATAGTATTTAGTGGTATAGCCTGCGGCTTCGGTTTGGATTGTAGTGTGGTCCAGAGTCAGCACTCCGGAATAGCCATCCTTGTTGTACTCCATGCTGGCATCCAGCTGTTCCAGAATAGCCGCAAGATCATCTACATCTGTTTCCAGCGTGACGACCTCCGTTTGGATTTTAGAATCCTCGAATGTCTGTTCCTCTTTGACCGTTTCAAGATGGTGGTAGGAATAGCCCTCCACCTCGAAAGGCTCCTCTACCAGACCGCTGGGGTCTGCATCAGGGGGAAGCATATAGGTTTTGACGATGAGCTGTCGGCCATCCCGATTTTCGGATATTACATCCTCGGGAATATAGGCGGCGGAGGCAGTGACCGTCAGCATACAAAAAAGCGCCAGCAGGATTGCCACTTTTTTCATACCTTACACCACCAGCCTTTCCAGAGCGCCAGGACCAGTGCGGGGACTCCGATGGCAAGCCCAGCCCAAATGAATTTGTGTTTCGTCATACTGTGATACCTCCGTTGAGAAAGAATTTTATGGACAGCTCTTGCGTAGAGCATGATCCATCTCTGATGTGCGTCAAACAGTCCAGGGAGCGGTCCAGCGCCTGCATGGTGTTCCGCTTATGACGCTTGATAAACGGCGTGAGAAACAGGATGTCCCCGTCATCAGTGAGTGTGAAAATGATGCGGACCAGGTTTTTGCTCTTGGCTCGCAGTTCATAGAGCGCCTGGTAACGCTCGATGCAGAAGTGCTTGACATAGGGCTCGCGCATGACTGCCGCTGGAGATTGTAGGAGAAGGGCAAAAAGCGAAAGCAGCTTTTGCCGTTGCTTTTCATCCAGCAACCCAAAGAACTCCAAAAGGGGAACGCTCCCCTCAGCCGGTACAGCAATCAGCAGTTTCATTGGCAACCATCTCCTTCCCGTTGCTGGCCTGATTTTCCGACAGTTCCAGAAGCCGTTCTACAAAACCCAGACAAAACAGCGACAGGGCTGGTGCGCAGCCGGCCAGCCACCAGATGGGATCAGGGAGCGGTTTCCGAATGGTATCATACTGAAGGGAGATCAGCAGATAAATGTTCTGACAATCTTTGCGGGCGGCCAACTCTGAAAAAGCTGCCGTCACAGCAGACACCTCTCCTTGATCGGAGTAGAAATCGCACAGATCATCAAAAAATAAGCCGCCGAAGATCTGCACAAAAGCCCGCATTACTTCAACATTTACCTCGCCATCCGGGCGCAGAATTCCCATACGCTCCAGCCGCGCACCGGTCGAACTATCAAATGGGTCGGGGACACAGAGATAAAGATTCTTTGACATTGGCAACCGCCTCCTGTAAAAAGTAAAAAGAAAGACCCGGCACTCCCGGTCGATAGGGGTGCCGAGCCTATTTGCTTTACTGGACTATGAAGCATTTCCCATGGTCTTGAAATACAGAGCCAGGGCTTTTTGTATGGTTTCTTCGATTTGCTTTGTGGTGGCCTTGGGCGGGAAGTACGGTGCAAAGGCCGGAGGGAGCGTGACAGAAACGCGCCGCCCCGGTTGCTTTGAGGTAGACAAGCCGCCTCCGCTCAATATGGATTTGATCTGGGAGGCATCCAGTTTGCCGTCTTCAAAAGCGGCGCGGAGCTTTTTCCCTTTTGCCGTGGAAATAGAGGCACTCCCTTCCGAAATAAACTGATAGATGCACTCCTGAAGGCTATGGTCCTCCACGAAGCTGATTTCATACGCAGCCAGTTGTCCCAGTCGTTTTCCGCTATTCATCAGCAGAAGCAGCGGACGGTATAATGTAGCATAGCGGCAATACTTGGATACCTTATCCCTGGTCAGTTCATACTCCTGTGCGATTTTTACATCCGTATGGGACTTTTCCTGAGTGTCAGGAGAAGTTGTTTCAAAAGTCTGGAGATCCGTGCGGCGCCCCTGGCGCTTGAGCATATTGTAGTGGGCCGCAATGCAAAGGACTCTCTGAGAAAACAGCATATCCGCGAGGGACCGCTGCCGGAAGTTCATCTCATAGAACAGGTCTTCCGCGGTTTCCTGAGTTAAGTCTGTCCGGATAACGGCTGGGATTGTAGTCAATCCAGCAATCTTTGAGGCATTGACCCGATTGTGGCCGCTAATTATAATATAGGTGCCCTCAGCAGTTTTCCAGACCAGAATGGGAGACTGAACTCCATGCCGCCTGATGCTCTCCACCATGTCCTCCAGCCGCGCTCCGGTATAGAGAGGGAAATGCTCCTCGTGGTCGGGAAAACCACTCAACTGGGCCAGCGGAAAATCACAAAGCGTTCCACCCTCCATAGGAGAGGGGAGATCATCGCGATTGAAAAAGCATTGGTAGGCTCCCTCCTCCGGCGGGCCATTTGCCATCGCCGCCTCCGCTTCACTTCGTTTCCGTTGCCGGAGTGCGTCCTGCACTTTATTTCTGGCCATAGGATAGCACCTCTTGTGCGACGGCGGAGTAAGCCTTTGCAGCGGGGTTGTTCGGCTCGTATGCAAAGATACTGGCCGCTCCAATGGGATGTTCTGCAACACGGATTGAGAAATCAATGGGGGAGGAAAATACGGTAAATGCGTTGCCGTAGTCGGCTTGGATCTCGTCCTGTATGCCCCGGCACAGATTGGTACGCCCTTGGTACATCGTCAGCAAAATACCACCGACAGCTAATTTGGGGTTAATCCCTTGGCGGATTGTCTGAATGACCTCCAAGGTATCAGCCATGTCTTCCATAGCCAAGTAGTGGGCCTGCACGGGGACAATGGCTTGATGGGCCGCAGCCAGCGCATTGATGGTCAGCAGATCCATACTGTGACCACAGTCAATTAAGATGTAGTCATACTGCGACTGGAAAAGCTCCAGGACACGAGCCATAACCAGCTCACAGGGAGTACCGCCGGTCTCTCCGCCGCGGTAACGGCTGCTCATTTGCAGAGCGACCAGCCGGCTGGACACACCAGCCAGTTTGGAATTTGCCGGGATGTAGTGAATGCCAGCCCCCTCAATGACCGCCCTATTTACAAAGAGTTCAGGCTCGGTATCATCCAGCACTGCATTCATCAGATTTGCAAGCGTGTATTTCAATGATTTAGGGTCAGAGCGCATTACTTTTGTCAGATCGCCTTGG
Organism: Intestinimonas sp. RTP31139st1_F5_RTP31139_211217; assembly: GCF_040226735.1. Lineage (NCBI taxonomy): Bacteria > Bacillati > Bacillota > Clostridia > Eubacteriales > Intestinimonas > Intestinimonas sp. RTP31139st1_F5_RTP31139_211217. Next base: position 39,942 of record NZ_JBCOAQ010000014.1, read on the forward strand.
GGATCATTGTCTACCAGAAGAACGGCCTTTCCTGCTGCGGACAAGGCGGCCCCGAGGTTAGCGCAAGTTGTGGTTTTACCGACACCACCTTTGGAGTTTGTGATCGCCAAAATAATCGCCATTCTATGTACCCTCTTTCTTTCGTGAGAATTAAACCCGGAATAGGAAACGCCCACCCTCGGCGTTATGCCTGGAGTGAGCGTTTCCAGCTCGCTCCGACATGACTGCCCCCCTTTTTTATGGAGTATCGAAATGTCGGAGCCAACAAATATGGCGAATATGTTCTGGAATTTGGACAAAATCAGCGAAACAACAGCCATTCATAGTGGTTTCCGACTTTGCCCTATTATATCTCATTCGTCGATGCGCCTGACAATGCCTGTGGCTTTCATATATAAAATTCCTCCTGCACTTCTTTTTCTAACAGTCCTTAGTATCCACAGGATTCTTTTCCCTATGCGGCAGGAAGGGATGGTTTCATTTGGAAGTAAAATATTTAAAATGCGAAAGGGAAAGCTCTGACGGAGGACTTGCCGAGGGGGCCTGTTTGTGCTATCCTGTAGCTCAAAGAAAAGACGGAGAGGCATGAGAACAATGATTCATGAGCTGCGCGCGGCCCTGCTGGGCATTTCTAGCTATCGGGCCCTGATGGAGGAACCCCTGATGGGCTCAGTGCGGAGATTGCTGGATGCGCTGGTAAAAAACCGGGGTGAGGAGGCACTGGAGGCATACACAGATGTGTTCTACCGACTGCGCCGGGAGGGAAATATGGGACTCGGGGAGTGGATTTGGGACAAACTGCGGTATCTGGAGTCCCCTTATCCCACGGCGCTGGGCACGGGTGTGTGCGATCCTGCGCTGGAGTCCGCCGCCCGCCGGGATATCGAGACGCTTGCTCTGCTGGCCGGTCTGGACTGCGACCGGCTGATCTCCTCCATGGCTAAGCGGCTGGCGGAGGAGTTTGCCCCTGTGCTGGCGGGATTGCCCCGGTGGAGGGCGGGAGCGCCCTTCACCTTCCAATCCCTCACCGAGTTTTACCGGGTGCATGGGGCGGGACGCTTCGCCCGTTACCGGGCCTTCCTCTGGTCGGACGGGGCACTGATTCCGGTGGCCGACCCGGACTGTCCCGCCGAGGAGGAGATGCTGGGCTATACCCTTCAGCGGGAGCAGGTGATCGCCAACACCAGGGCCTTTCTGGAAGGGCGAAGAGTCAATGACGTGCTCCTCTACGGCGACAGCGGCACCGGAAAGTCTGCCACGGTAAAAGCGCTGCTGTCCGTACCGGGATTTGACCGCCTACGGCTCATTGAGGTCCAGAAGGATGGACTGCGGGATATGGCGGGGCTGATCCGCAGTCTGGCGGGACGGCAGCAGCGGTTTATTCTCTTCATCGACGACCTGGCCTTCGACCAGGATGACCGCACCTATTCTGTGGTAAAAACCATTTTGGAGGGCGGGCTGGAAAAGCGGCCGGACAATGTGGCCATTTATGCTACCTCCAATCGCCGCCTGCTGGTGCGGCAGACCTTCAGCGACCGGGCCGGGGATGAGGTGGACGCTCAGGAGACCATTCAGGAAAAGACTGCTCTTTCGGACCGCTTCGGACTGAGGATTCCCTATCTGGGCCTTTCCAAGGGGGAGTTTTTGGACTTGGTGGAAAAGCTGGCCCGCCGAAAGGGAATGGATGTGGATGCGGCGGACCTGCGCCGGGAGGCGGTCAAATGGGATATGAAATTCCCGGGTCGCACCCCTCGGGGGGCGCGGCAGTTCCTAGCCAGCCTGAGCGCGAAATAGGCGGCGGAAAATCAAGGAGCGGCGCGGACCCAAAAGGCCGCGCCGCTCCTTGATTTTCCACTGACAAAGAGGACCGCCGGCTATGTCGGAACGGACTTTGCTGCCACTAAACACATAGATAAGTCCTGTATAGGTGCTGACTATGCTGTGCGCCGGCGAGTGAGGGCTATGATGCATCTCAGCTATGCCTTCCGACAGGTCCAGCGGCAGAAGTCCAAGACAAAGGTGCGTTGAGCGTCCCTTTTGAACGCTGTGCAAGGTTAGCCTGCGTCTTTGTTTATGGAGACTATTTCCACATAAAACAGCCCTTTTCCAGCACGATCTGCTTTTTTTCGGGTGCGAGCATACGGAAATATGCCAGACCGTCCTGCACCTTCCAGATGTGTAGCTCAACTTTAGTGTCCGGGAACAGCGGGCTGCGGAACTGCGCCTCCATGGAGGTCATGCGCTCTGGCGCATGGGGAATCAATTCCCTCACCGCCAGTCTGCATGCGTAGCCAAATGAGCACAGACCCTGCATGATAGGCCTGTCAAAGCCCTGCTTATGGGCCTCCTTCTGATCGACATGGAGCCGATTCGTGTCGCCGGACATCCGGTAGAGCAGATTCTGGTTGGGGGCGATATAATCGGGACACACATAATCAGGGGTACGCTCAGGAATCACGGTACTGCTCTTGGGGAAGGGAGGGGAGTCGGGGGCCTGATAGACGGCAAACAGGGTATCTCCGATATTGCTGAATACCTTCTCGCCCTTCTCATCATAAGCGGATAAATCTGTGCGCATGACGCAGCCCTTCCCGGGGCCGCGGTCGTAAAGCTCCACCACGGAATCTTCAAAGGTGAGCTTGCCGCCCATCGGATCGATGGGTTTATGGAGAACGAGCTTGTGGGCCATGTGAAGGCTGCCCTGACGGTCCAGCCCCATAGTGCAGTTAATTGGCGTCGGGATCGCCCGCGGCGGGTTGATGCCAAAGGTTCCCCAATAGGGAACTACGCCAAATGACGGGATGACCTTGAGGCCGTCCTCGTCGAGATATTCCATCTCATCCGGGCCGGCGCCGACCCCAAGGGCATAGATGGCGCAGTCGCGCCATGTATATTCAAAGGTCTGCGGGCCGGTAGTGGTTCCAATTACGCTGCGGTTGAGTTCCTTCATACAAGCCTCCTTGCATACAGCGGCAGGGCGGCTATGCGCGCCTGCCGGAATGGGTGGATCTATCGTCTGGGTGTCGTGTGGGAGTATAGCGATGCGTCGGTATGGCGTTGTGTCAGGCGGAGCCAGCCCTGTGCGCCATGGGGCCGGACAACCCGCCAAAGTGTGCAGCGCCGGAACTGCACACCTTATTGCCGCCGTCTTTTAAAACAGCACAGCTCCGTCGGGGGCGCCCCACCCCAAGCGGCGTGATATAAATTGGATCATCCGGGGGCGCCGGCTTCACGTTCCGGGAAACAGGGAGGATCGATGAGGGGCCTGACACTGCGGCGTATAACGGGAATCAGAGGGCCACCAGCGCAGCGGAAAGGAGCGTCCCCTCCCGGGCCCCTTTCAGGTGACCAAATGCGCAAAAGGACAGACCAAGTGTGTAGATAACGATGCGCTGGGGGAGCTTGGCCGGAAAGTGGAAATGGATCATGGTGAGGACTCTTGGCTGGAGCCGGGAATGGGGCCGCCTCGGCGGATGGGGAGCGGCTCATTCTGATATAGAGCTTGCAGAAGCTGCTTCTCAATTTTTCCGGTGGGGTTTCGGGGGACCGGTCCGAAAAAGACGCGCAGGGGCCGCTCAAAGCGGGGCAGACCCTGGCAGTAGTCCAATACTTCCTCCTCTGTGTAGGAGGCGCCGGGGGCCAGCTCGATCTGTGCCGCCACGGCCTCGCCCAGGCGGCAGTGCCGCAGACCGAAAACCCCCGTGTCCTTCACGCCTGGAAGCTGACGCAGGAAATTTTCAATCCTCTGCGGGTAAATATTTTCCCCGCCGCTTATGATGATCTCCTTCCTGCGGCCTACGATGTAGTAGTACCCGTCTATGTCCCGGCACGCGATGTCGCCGGTGTGGAGCCAGCCTCCGGCCAGAACTTCCTCCGTTGCCGCTTCGCTCTTATAGTAGCGGCTCATCATGTGAGGTCCCTTAAGAAGCAGTTCGCCCGGTGCCTGCGGGGGCGTCTCATTACCTGCGTCATCCACAACCCGGGCCTGCCAACCGGGGGGCGGCAGCCCTACAGAGCCGCTTCGTTCGATGTCCTCCATACGCAGATTCAGCACGCCTGGGCCGCCCGCCTCCGTCAGGCCATAGCTGATGCCCAGCGCAATCTGTGGGAAGTGCTGCCGGAGCTGCTCCACCACGCTGGGAGGGATGGGCTGGGCCCCCGTGTGGATCAGGCGGAGGGAGCACAGCGCATCGGCAACATCGCTGATGCGGCCCGCATCCAGCGCAACCAGGATATCCTGAAGCCATGGGAGCAGCAGGAAAGCGATGGTAACGCGCTCCTGATGGACGACGCGGAAAAAGGCGGGAACAGTAAAGCCCTTGAGCAGCACTGCCCTAGCTCCTACCAGCAGGTTGGCCATCCAATGAAGCTTGGCGCCCACATGGTACAGCGGGGGGATACACAGAAAGCAGTCGCCGTGCACCTGCCCATGGTGGTACCGCTCCCGTTCACAGGCGGAAGCGAGGGTGGCGTGACTGTAGACCACCGCCTTGGGAACGCCGGTAGTACCCGAAGAAAAGTAGATGGCGGCGTCTTCCATCGGCTCCAGGGGCGGGAGGTCCGGCTCGTTTTCAGGCTGGGTCTCCCATACGTCCTGGATCGGAAAGGCAAAGGCAGGACAGTCCTCCCGACTCCCCGTATACAGAAAAGAGCGCAGACCCAAAGTCCGCGTTAAAATCTGCTGGATCACGGAAGAGGCGTCCGCATCAAAAATCAGCGCATCCAGGTCGGCAAATCGGATGCTGTATACTGCGGAATCCGCATCATAGCGAAAATTAAGGGGCACGACGACTGCGCCGGATTTTAGTATGCCGAAGTATATGGGCAGCCATTCGATGCTGTTTTTCATCATAAGGCCCACATGGCTGCCCCGGTGGATGCCGATGGAGAGATAGAAGTGTGCGATCTGATTGGCCTGTCGGTTCATTTCTTCCCAAGTCAGCGACTCCCGGCGCAGCAAATACGACTCAGGACCCGGATCGGTCAAGTCGGCGGCCTCCACGGCTACCAGGGCGGTCTCCCGTGCCCACAGGTGTGCATTTCTGCGCAGCAGATCCGTGACTAACATACATTGCCTCCTGATCATGCAAATCCGAAGCGCCCCAGGCGGCGGCCCGTGCGCCGCCTGGGGCCGGGGGGTATGGAGCGGGCTTACTTGCTGAGCATCGCCCCGAGGACGACCTGCTGGATCTGGTTGGTGCCCTCGAAGATCTCAAAAATTTTCGCGTCGCGCATCAGCTTTTCCACAGGATACTCCCGCATATAACCGTATCCGCCCAGAACCTCCACCGCTTTGGAAGCGACCCAGGAGGCGGTCTGGGAGGCATAGATCTTTGTCGCAGAGCCCATGCCGTTGAGAGGCATGCCGTGATCCAGGAGATGGGCGATATTCATCAGTGCGCCGTGGGACACCATTGTCCGCTCCAGCATCTCGGCCAGCAGGAAGTTCAGCCCCTGCAGGCGGATGATGGGCTGGCCGAACTGGGTGCGCACCTTGGCGTAATTGACAGCCTCATCTACAGCGCGCATGGCGATCCCGGTAGCAAAGTTCATGGACGTGGGGCGGACGACCTCCATATTGCGCATCACGATGCCCCAGCCCCTGCCCTCCGCGCCGATCATGTGGTCGGCAGGTACACGGATGTCGTCAAAGACCACCTCGTTGGTGGGGGAAAGCCGGATACCCATTTTCTCCTCATGCTTGGCAATCTGTACGCCACGCTCTTTCTCTACCAGAAACAGCGTGATCCCCTTGTACTTCAGGCTGCGATCAATCGTGGTCGCAACAACGAAGTAGTCTGCGAGCTCGGCGCCGCTGATGAAGCATTTGTTGCCCTTGATAACGTACGCATCCCCCTCGCGGGTGGCAGTGGTGGCGATGGAGGCGGCGTCAGAGCCGCAGGCCGGCTCGGTCAGACAGAAGGCAAACGTCTTGCCATTGAGCAGCTCGTTGGCCGCGAATTGCTTTTGTGCCTCTGTTCCGCCCATGAAAATACATTCGGCGCCCATACTGCCGGCATGGAAAGTGAAGCCGAACCCGGCATCATAATAACCCAGGGTCTCCGCCAGAAGGAAATTGGTCTCATGGCTGACGCCCATGCCGCCGTATTGTTCCGGAACCTCAAGGGCGTACAGGCCGGCATCAAAGAGCTTCTTTGCCACATCTCGGGGGTAGGTGCCGGTGCGGTCCAGTTCCGGTACCTGCGGAAGCAACTCCTTCTCACAGATTTGACGCGCAATATCCAGAATGTCCTTTTGCTCCTCTGTCGTCTGGATGTAATCGAAAATCATGTTTTCACCTCATCATTTAAAATCTGTAGTAATCTGACTGGAGTACATAAAGATTACTTGCAATCCGGATGCCAAGTTGGCGGGAGGTGAAAAGAAAAAGTGATGGCCGAGCCGCAGAGGAAAGCGGCTCGGCCATCACTTCGGCAGACGATATGTTTTTAGAGATGGTATCGCTCCATCCATCTGTACAGGGTTCTTCTGGATACGCCCAAATACCGGGCGGTATCGGTCCTGTTGAACCGGTTTATCAACAGAGCATGTTCCAGGGCTTCCCTCGTCAGAGACTGCTGCGGAGGCGCTGTCCCAATGGTAGAGGCAGGAGCGTCTGGCGGAGGCGGCAGAACAGAGTCTTCTTCTCCGGCGGGGGACATCCCCAGATACTCCTGAAAATGCCTGGCCTCAATGTAGAAATCGGAGTTGAGCTGGATGACCCCTTCAATCAGATTCTGAAGTTCACGGACATTGCCCTTCAGGGGGAGCTGGAGCAGCAGCTGTTCGGCATCGGGCGCAAGTTCCGCGGGAACCGACCGCTGTATCCTGTGGCAGACTACGCGGGCGAAGTGCCGGGCCAGCAGGATCACATCATTTCCCCGGTCTCGGAGGGGCGGTATGTTTAAACGAAGGGTGCTCAGACGGTAGTACAGATCTGCCCGGAACTTTTTCTGCTCCACCAGATGTATCAGATCCGCGTTGGTGGCGGCAATGATCTTTACATCTACATGGATAACTGTGCTGCCGCCCAAGCGCATGAATGCCTTCTGCTCAATGACACGCAGCAGCGTGGCCTGGAGGTCCAAAGGCATCTCGCCGATTTCATCCAGAAAGATGGTGCCGGTGTTTGCCAATTCAAACTTCCCGATATTTCCGTTCCGCTTTGCACCAGTAAACGCCCCCTGCTCATAGCCAAAGAGCTCGCTGGCGATCAGGTCCCGGGGGAAGGCCGCGCAGTTGAGAACGATAAAAGGCTTGTCCCGGCGGGCGCTGGCATTATGGATGGCTTGGGCGAAGATGTCCTTGCCCACACCGGATTCACCCAGCAAAAGGGTATTGCTATCGCTGCGGGCAATGCCACGGGCCAGCCGGAGCGCGGAGATTATTTGAGGACTGTCTCCGACGATATCGTCAAATGTTTTCATCGCATTGTTGCCGATGCGGCGGGATACGTTGGAAGAAATTTGGCTGGGCGCAGCAATGAAGAAGCGAATACCCTTGAACCCTAAATAGCTCTGATGGTACGGCTCTGTTGTGACAAGATAGGTGCTCTCCCTCCCATGAACACTGAGTGTGAGCTGCTTTTCAAAAACGGTCTTCCCCTCTTTGAGAATACTCCAAAAATCCTGATTGCTGGGCAGAGGATCCAGCAGCTGTTCGACCTTTTGGTAATATAGGTTTTCATAAGGGATCTTAAACGTGTCAAAGATATTGGCGTTGTGGTAGAGAATATGACACTTCCCATTGGTCACATTAATATTGACGGAAAACATGCCGCGGTTATCCGGTAGATACATACTATGTAAGTTATCCCCCATGTACATATGCAGGGACACGTCATAGGCTGCTGCGGCGGCCAGGAGCAGATAGTCCGGAGAACTCTGCTCTGCCGGCAGCAGGAGGGCCATGCCGCCGTGGCACAGGTACTCGCCCGGTCTCTGCTCGTTGTCGGTGACAAAGGGAGAAAAATGGACGGCCACATCCAGCAGCGGCTTGCAGTAGTGCTCCTCTCCAACCGTGGACATAGTTTTGTACTGCTGTAGGCCCAGCGCTACCGCATTGGCGCCGATGGTCTCCATTCGCCAGACGGTATTGCGGGCAATGCCATGGGCGCGGCACCAGGACTGGATGTTTTCTGCGCCATACAGCTTGAGGAGGACACCTTTAGGGTTGAACAGCGCAAACCCCATGTTCGGATTGGAGACAAGCGGAAGCATCTTAAAAAGGAAGCGATTGGCATAGCCATATGCCCTGATGGCATTCCATTTTGCCTCTTCAAACTGCTCTGGAGGCAAACACGGCAGTGCGTCCAGATCAGGCTTCACTCCCATCGAAGCGCACTGGGCCCAAGCGGCGGCCAGGAAAGGCGACAGCCGGTCCTGTGCCCCTCCGGCGTGCAGTTGGTCCCAAAGCTGCCTCCTGTCGTCCTGTGTCAGCATGGCTATCACTCCCTGTAAAATACGAATGAGGCAGGCCGCATGCAATCGTTCCATCCCACCTTGAAGTAAAATTATAGCATACAATATTTGAGAATAAAATAACAAAATTTTAACTGGGGAGGGGGCGGAATGGAATGGGAGCGGGCACGAGGGTGTCACAAAATGGGACGTTATTCCGCGCAAATTGGGACAGTCAGTGACACAGCTCGGGCACAGAGGCCGGCAGATGCGATTTATGTACTGCGTAGAGCTTTGGGCGGTTGGGCGAGTCAAGGGGCCTGGACTTCCAATGAAACCGGAAGGACTCCGGCAGATGCCCCAGACTTGGCATGGCGCTTGCATATATTCTTTGCAGAATCTGGAGTACATCCGCAAGCAGAACGACAAAAAAGAAAGCAGAGGGGGATTGAGTATGGATTACCAAGATATCATTTGTGAAGTGCGAGACGGTGTGGAATACCTGACAATCAACCGGCCCGAAGTGTTGAATGCGCTTCGGATGCAGACAAAGGAGGAGCTAGAGGCTGCCATCGACAGGATTGCCGCCGATGACAGCGTCCTGGGTGTCATCATCACCGGCGTAGGCCGTGCCTTTATCGCGGGGAACGACATCTCTGAAATACGCATTGACGCCAAGGGAGAAGAGACGATCGCCATGTCCACGCAGGCTCACCGCCTGTTCGACAAGTTCGAGGCCATGGATAAGCCCATCATCGCCGCTGTAAACGGCTATGCCCTGGGCGGCGGGACAGAGCTGGCCCTGGCCTGTGACATTCGGATCGCAAGCGACAAGGCGGTCTTTGGCCTTCCGGAGGTGACACTGGGCGTCGCACCCTGTTACGGCGGCACTCAGCGCCTGCCCCGGCTGGTGGGCAGCGGGATAGCCAAGGAAATACTGTTCACCGGGCGCAAGGTGAAGGCGGCGGAGGCGCTCTCCATCGGCCTGGTAAACAAGGTGGTGCCTGGGGAGGAGCTGGCACAGCAGGCCGACGCCATGATGCGGGACATCCTGAAAAACGCGCCCATCGCCGTGCGCACTTGTAAGCGCCTGGTCACGCAGGGGCAGGCCATGGCTCTGGCCGACGGCTTGAAGCTGGAGGCTGAGCTCAACGGGATGCTGGCGGAGACACAGGACGCGAAGGAAGGCGTAAAGGCGTTCTTCGAAAAGCGGGCGCCGGTATTCCGGAACCGGTAAACGAAGCGGCTCTGACCGAAGCGCAGCACCTTTTAGAATACTTCAATCAGAAGAGGAGAATGATGGCCTTATGACTGCTGTCAGCATTATTGGTATCTTTCTTGGGCTGGCCGTACTGATTTTCTGCTCCATGAAAGGACTTTCCGTATTCATTTCCGCCCTGCTCGCCTCCGTAGTCATCGCCCTGACCGGCGGGATCTCTCTGGAGTCGGCGCTCCTGACGGACTTCATGACCGGGTTTGTCAACTTTATCACGGGTAACTTTATGGTCTTTGCCGCCGGCGCCCTGATGGGCAAGGCATATGAGATCACCGGCGGGGCCAAGGCGGTGGCCCGGCTGTTCATCAAGCTGTTCACGGTGAGATTTGCCCCATATGCAATTTTTCTGGCCATTGTGGTGATGACTTGGGGGGGAATTGCGGGCTTTGTGCTGGCATTCTCCGTATTCCCTATCGCGGTTGAGATATTCCGGGAGGCGGACCTGCCCCGCAGCATGATCCCCGGCATCGTAATCGCCGGGTGCTGCACGATCTCCAGTTGGGGTCCGGGAAGCGCCCAGCCCGTGAACAACATCTATGCGACCAACTTCCAGACCTCCCTGATGGGCGCTCCGGTTCCAAGCATCATCATGGCGGTGGCCAGCCTGCTCGTCACGTGCCTGCTTCTGGCAGTCTTTATTGGGCGGGCCCGCGCCAGGGGGGAGGGCTTTGTGGCCACCAAATGGGATGTGCCCGAATCCGATGCGGCCCTCCCTAACGGCATCCTGGCGCTTATCCCGCTGGTCGTGGCTCTGGTCACCATCAATGTAAAGGTTAACGGCAAGGCGATCCTGCCCACCGCGTTTGGTATTTTCGTAGGTGCTGTGGTGGCCATCCTGCTGATGTTCCGGCATAAAAGCGACGACAAAGCGCTCGTCGCCCATATCGGCGATGCCTTTCAGAACGCCCTGACCTCCATCGGCAATACGGCGGCAATGGCCGCCGTGGGCACCGTGGCCCAGTCGGTCGTGGGCTTCAGCTTCCTGCTGAACGCACTGGTGGGCATGGGCGGCAACCCGTTGATCTCTGCGGCCGTGTGTGCCGGGCTGATTTGTGGCGTGACCGGCGGCGCCACCGGCGGAACGAGCCTGATCGGGCCCACGCTGGCCGGAATTTACGGGGATATGGGGCTGAATCTGTCGATGGTGGGCCGCATTGTCAACGCGACCGGCCATGTCACCGGGACACTGCCCAACTGCGGCTTCATCAATACCACCATCACCGGCATCGCCCACGACACATACAGTGCCTGCTACAAGTATTCCTTTGCCTTCTGTACGCTGGCAAACCTGTGCGCGGTCATCGTCGGCATCATTGTAATGTCAATCATGGGCTTCTACATCTAAGCAGGCATGTTCCACGTCCCAAAGGGTTCCGTTGCCGCTCATCTACTTATCATTTATAGAAAAGGAGTTGTTGAATCATGAGTTTCCATCAACCGCTGAAAGGTATCCGCGTGATCGATTTCTGCACCCACGGCGCCGGACCGGCTGCCTGTAAGATGCTTGCAGACTGGGGCGCCGAGGTAATCAAGGTCGAGCCCCTGGAGGGCGAGGCAGGGCGCTATACCAGCAAAGTGCTGGGCATGCGGGCGGATGAGCTGGATAACCCTCACGCCGAACTCATCAACGCCAACAAAAAGTCTCTGCCCTTGAACCTGAAGCACCCGGAGGGCAAGGCGGTCATGGACAAGCTGCTGGCAAGCGCAAACGTCTTTGTTTCCAACTATCGCATCCGTGCGCTGGATAAGCTGGGGATCGGCTGGGAGGAGATGCACGCCAAGCACCCCCACATCATCTGGGCCGTGCTGACCGGCTTCGGCCTGTATGGGCCCGCCGCCAACAACGCCGGGTTTGACACGGTGGCCTTCTGGGCTCGCTCTGGCGCTATGATTGATTTCTCGGAGAACGGAGAACTGCCGCTCACGCCCCCGTTCGCCCTCGGAGACTTTACGACGGCCTGCTCTCTGGCGGCTGGCATCGCGGCGGCCTGCTACCAGCAGGCCAAGACCGGTCAGGGCGAGCGGGTAGTGACCTCCCTGTATGGACAGGGACTGTGGGCAAATTCCGCTGTGTTCCAGGCTGTGAATCACGGCAATCCCTGGCCCAAGTCCCGCAAACTCCCCGACAGCCCGCTACGCAATACCTACCGCTGTAAGGACGGCACCTGGGTCATGATGGGCACGGTCATTTATGACCGCTATTTCCCGGTGGTATGCAAAATGATCGGGCGGGAGGATCTGATTTCCGACGAGCGGTTCAACACTGAGGCCGCCGCCAAGATCAACTCCAGGGCCTTTGTGGATATCCTGGATGAGGTCTTTGCCACCAAGGACTACGACGAGTGGGCTAAGCTGCTGACCGAAAATGATATTGCCTATGACAGAGTAAACCACATTAAGGACACCATTGACGATCCCCAGGCCTGGGAAAACGGGTTTATCTACAAGTATATTACCCGCGAGGGCAAGGAGGATCTGGTGGTTGGGACCCCGGTCAAATTCGGCGACTGCGTCCCCGCGCCCCACCTTAACGCCCCTCTGCTCGGCGAGCATTCTGCCGAGATCCTGAAAGCATTGGGTTATAGCGAGGACCAGATCAAGGCGCTGAACGACGCACAGACGACCATCGTCCGGTAATCGCGCCGCCATAACGGAAAAGCAGAGAAATCCCGGCCGGCCCTGAGCCGACTTTTGCGGACAGGGCCGGCTGGGAGTTGGAAAGGAGAACGCTTATGTTATGGCAAGCTGTCAGCATTATTGGCATTATAGCCGCGCTTGTGCTTCTCTCCTATCTGGTTATGCGCGGAGTCAACTTGCTGGTTGTGGCAGTTGCCTGCTCTTTGCTCGTCGCCATTACCGGCCACATCGACTTATACGACGCACTGGCAATAAACTACATGTCCGGGTTCGCCTCGTTTGTCCAAAACAACTTCTTGATTTTCCTAGCGGGCGCGCTGATGGGGACCGTATACGAGATAACCCAAGGGGCAAAGTCCATCGCCCGGTTGATCATCCGCACGCTGGGTAAAAAGCAGGCGACCCTGGCTGTTATCCTATCTGTGGGAATCCTGACCTATGGCGGTATCGCGGGCTTTGTGGTCTGCTTCGCGGTGTTCCCCATCGCGCTGGAAGTCTACCGCGCCGCCGACATTCCCCGACGTTTTATTCCGGGTACCATCATCTTTGGCTGCTGCACTTTCTCCAGTATTGGCCCAGGCAATCCGCAGGTTGGCCAAGTAGTACTGATGAAGGCCCTGGGCACCACACTGATGGACGGTGCGGTAATCGGCTTTATTGCCACCGGCCTGGTGCTGGTCATCGGAACGGTATGGCTCAATTCCATGATCGGTTCGGCCCAAAAGAACGGCGAGCACTTTGTGGCCAAGGATATCGACAAATTTGAGGACAATGTGGAGGTGCCCGAGGCGTGGAGGGCATTGCTGCCCCTTGTTTTGACTCTGATTGCCATTAATATCCCTGTGGGAGACGGCAGCCTGATCGAGGTGGAGTACGGCGTATTCCTGGGAGCGGTTCTGGCCTATCTGCTGATGCGCAAGTACAGGACCGAGCATCGCCCGATCATGCAGTATGCAGGTGACGCAGTAAAGAACGCCATCACCTCGGTGTGCAATACCTCCAGCGTAGTCGCTTTCGGCTCTGTTGTAAAAGCCGCCATAGGCTTTGACGCGATCATTTCCGCCATGACCAATATACCCGGGCCGCCCCTGCTGGCGGTCGCCATCGCTACCACAGTACTGGCCGGGGTGTGCGGTTCCGGTTCCGGCGGCTTGGGCATCGCGGCCCCCATCCTGCTGGAGCTCTATGGCGGAGTGGTCCCTCTGCCGGCCCTTCACCGCACGATGCTGGTGGCCTCGTCCGGACTGGATACGCTGCCCCACAATGGTTTTGTAGTCACTGTACTCAACGGCGTGTCGCATGAGACACACAAGGACGGCTACATGCCCATACTCGCGCTTACGGTTGTAACCCCGATCGCTGCAACGGTGGTCACCATTGTTTTGTTTACACTTTTCCCCAATCTGCCCTGAGTATAAACGAAGTATCAGCCCGGCTGGAGCACTGCCTCAGCCGGGCTGATACTTCGTTTGGATATTGGATAGCTTAAGCGAACAGAACCAGCTCTGCTGGTGGGGGTAACAGAGCTCTGGCTTCAAGCAACGAGCGAAGCGAGTTGACAAATAGCCAAGCTGCGAATCAAAGGAGGCAACGATAGAAGAAAAATAGCTATTTGAATAGTGGCAGGGTACGTGATGCGGATGAAAGGGAAAGCTCAATGCGTCTCGAAATGCCCGCCGGGGGCCTACTCAGGCCTCCGGCTCAGCCGGCGGGTGAAACTGGGATGGAGATCAGAGCATGCAGTAGAGCATCTTTGCCACTTCGCCCCGCTTGACGGGATCGTTGGGGCGGAGCTGGTTGTCGTAGCCGGAGATGATCCCCTGCCCCACCAGGGACTGAACATAGGGGAGCGCCCAAGAGGCCACATCGCCGGCATCGGAGAAGGTGAGCTCGGACCGGACGTACCCCTTATCCTGGATACGGCCCAGGATGGTCATGGCCTCTGCGCGGCTGATGGAGTCGTTGGCCCGGACCACCAGGGTACCCGAATCCAGACTGCCCTTGATGATCCCTTCGGCATACATGGCCTTCATACCATCCAGGGCCCAGGAGGCGATGGAAGAGGCGTCGGCGAAGGGGAGCTCCACGTTGGAGTAGGAGGCGAGGTCCAGGCCCATCCAGCGGGCCACCATCAGGGCGAATTCGCCCCGGGTGATGTTCTTGTCGGGCTGGAACACGGTGCCCGCCACCGACTCCAGGCCCTGCACCACGCCCATGTTATAGAGGTACGTGGTATAGAGGCCGGCCCAGTGAGAGATCATATCCACGAAGGGGCCCTGGTCGGCGGGGATGGCCGCGTCGTCGGGATCGCCGGTCAGAGCATCGGGCAGAATGTCGGCGGAGCCTCGGCCGATGTTGCCGCTCTGGTCCACTGCGGTGACGGTGACCCGATGGAGCCGCCCGTCGTCTGCGGGCAGTGTGGCGGTGAGCGTGCCGCTTTCCGCCTTCCAGTTGAAGGACACGGGCTCGCCGTCCCGGGTGAGGGAGATGGCGGCGGCGGCAAAGCTCTTATCCACGTTGTCGGAAACATAGGCGGTGAGCTTGGTGCCGTCCACCTGCACTGTCACGGCGGGAGGCGTGGTATCGGTCAGGTCCTCATTGGCGGTGGTAAACTGATCCAGGTAGAGGGTACCGATGGACTTCTCGCCGCCGCTGTAGATGATGTTCAGGGAGCGGATGGAGGCCGCATTTTCAGGCAGGGCGGCGGTGACCTGCTTCCAGCCGGTGAAGTCCAGGCCGGTGAGCACAATGTCGCTGGCGGCGCCGCTGGTATCCGTCACAGTAGCGGTAAGGGCGTTGCCGGAGCCGTCGCCGTAGACCCAAAGGCCCAGATACCGCTCGCCGGAGGGGATGGCCAGGTTAGACTCTACCGTGGCAGTGCCGCCCTCGGAGGCGTTGTAGTCCACCCGGACGCTGCGCTGGCCGTACCGCACCAGATCGGAAGAGGTCTCGACGTTGACGGCGGCGGTGGCGGTACTGGCGAGGGCGGAGAGGCCCGCGTCGGTCTCAAAGGAGTCCAGCTCCTGGATGTGGCCGGACACCGTGACGGGAATGGTGACCGAGCGGCCGCCGGCGCTGACGGTCAGATTGCCGGAGCCGCTCTGGGCCGCGGCAGTGAAAACGCCGTTTTCATCCACCGTGCCGGCGGAGGGATCGGCAGTCCAGACATAGCAGGTGTCCTGGGAGGTGAGGGCGATTTTTTTATAGACGGCGCTGGCCTTCAGGTCCACGCTCTGGAGCGGGGAGAGGGCCAGGGAGGTGATGGGGGCGCCGGTGGACTCGTTGGAGAGAGAGATGGAATCCGGTGTCTTGACCACGGTGACGGAGGCCGACCCCTCCGCGTTGCCGGAAGAGGCGGTGACCAGGGTGGTGCCGCTCTCGCTGCCCGCGGTAAAGATGCCGCTTACATCCACCAGTCCGTCTCCGTTGCGGATGGACCATGCGACGGAGCCGCTGTCGGAGAGCGTGAAGCCGTTTTGATCCATGGCGGTGGCCCGCAGGGACACCTGCGCGCCGGAGAGGACGATAGAGTCATAGGGGGTGACGTAGAAGTGGTCCAGTGTGCCAGTCGGCTTCAGGTCGGAGACCAGGAAAATGCCGTTGGTGACGGCTCGCTGGGAGCCGCCGGAGGGCACATTCAGGATCTCCATGCTGGAATTGCCCGGCATGGTGGCGCCGATGGTGGTAGAACCGCCTCCGTCCAACCCTACTGCGTCCACACAGCCCAACTCGATGAGCCTCTGGGCCACCTGGGTGAGCGTGGCGCCGACGCTGTAGCCGCTCTGGTGGCCGTCGATGGCGTAAAAGATCACGCTTCCGTCTGCTTTGATGCCGATGGCGGTGCGGGGATTGGCGGTGTTGTCGGTCTGGGGACCCACCGCTCCATTGGTGACGATGCGGTAATAGCCGCCGATGGCGGTGACTGCGTCGTTCCAGCGGGTATCCGTGCTGGTCACGTCGATGTCCACCTGGTCGCCGGGCTGGAGGCCCTTCACCATGCCCAGCAGCCACTCGTTGTTCTGCTTGTTGACGGTGAGGACCATCTTCCCGGCGGGGATATCGATGGAAGCGGAGGATTCCAGCACCTGGTCCACGGTGCAGGATACCCGGCCGCCCACTTTCAGCGTGTCTGAGAGGACCAGAGAACCGGTGACCTGGCTCACCTCGCGGGTGCCCTCGGCGAGGGCCTCCTCTTCATTCAGACTTTGGGAGTCAGCGGCGGACTCGCCGTCCGCAGCGGCGGGTTCATCCGGACTGCCGTCGGTGCCGTCGGCCTCGGAGCCATCGGGGTCGGTGACCTCCAGATCCACGTCCACCGTGTCCCCCTCCTGCCCGGTGATGGGGGTGAGGATGATGTCATAGCCCGCGCTGGTGTGCTGGGTGGTCGTGCTGTAGTCCTCCGTGTAGAGATAGAGCCCGCCCTCATGTTTGCCGTCGTCTGCGGTACGGGTCTTGTTCACGTCGGTGACCCGCATGGTGGAGCCGGAGAAGGTGGCGGTGACGGAGAGGCTGGGCCAGCCGATGAAGGCGGTCCCATCCTCCCGGAAGCCCACGGCGTAGTGAGCGCCGTCGGTGGTGCGCAGCGTACCGTCGCTGATGAGCACGCCCAGGGCATTGCCGGTGGACATGTCGAAAAAGTCGCCGTTTACGCCGCCCACCACGCGGTGGCCCTGGGCCTCCAGCGTCTGGGCCATGGTGGAAAGGGTCTGCTTGCTCAGAAGCTTGTCCCCATAAACCACCACGGGGTAGACGCCCTGACCGGGCGTATAGGTGATATAGCGCTCTGTGCGCAGATCGGATTTGGAATTGCTCCAAAAGACCTGGCGGATGAGCTCGGAACCGGGAGCCAGCTCCACGGTCCCGCTATGTAGTTCGTCGCCCAGGGCCACAGAGGCCGATGCCATGGGGGAGAGCCACACCAAGGCGGCCAGGGTCAGGGCGGTGGCGCGGATGCCGAATCGCTTCATAATGTGCCTCCAAAAATAGTCGCAGGGTGGAAGGAATGTCATCGTCCATCCTACCACAAACGCGCCGCCTTGTAAACGGCAGGCCCTGCCAAAACCTGTCGTTTCAGGGTATGCGGACACGATGTTAGAAAGAAGTTAGAAAAGTCGGGCGGGCTCTCCGCCCCGGCCCGGAGGCAAGTCTTGGGATAGACAAGGACGGGCCCGGCAAGGCCCGTCCTTGTTCACAGCGTGTCCCCGTCCGGCTGCGGCGGGGGCGTGTCCCGCACCTTGGGCAGGGTCGTCTCTAATGTGGCGCTCTCCTGGAGCTCCAGGAGCTCCCCGATCAACTGGTTGGAGAGCAGGAAACCAATGGGGGTGAGCCGCCAGCGGTGGCCGTCCCGGGCGGCCCAGCCGTTGTGCTCATATGCAAAGAGCTTTTGCTCCACGGGATCGAAATTCATAAAGTATTCCCGGCGGTATTCCCATTCCTCAATGCCGCGGACCGTCCGCAGGCGCAGCATCAGGTATTCGCCTGAGCGCTCCCGCTTGGGGATAAGATCGTCGGAGTCGATAATGGGCTTGCCGCCCAGAACGCCGTCGATATAGCCGTTCAGGTCCCGCATGAAGGAGAAGCGGCGTCCGCCGAAGTCGGAATGAGCGCCCGGACCAAAGCCCAGGTAGGGGCGGGTCAGCCAATATTTGAGGTTGTGGCGGGATTGAAAGCCGGACTGGGCGAAGTTGGAGATCTCGTACTGATGGTAGCCCGCAGACTCCAGCCGGGCCACCATCCACAGATACATGTCGGCCTGCTGGTCGTCGCTTGGAAGAACCTCGCCCCGCCGTACCCGTCCGCAGAGGGGGGTGCCCTCCTCCACTTTGAGACCATAACAGGAGAGATGTTCCGGCTTGAGGGAGATGGCTTTCTCCACCGAGTCCTGCCAGCGGGCCATGTCCTGGCCGGGCAGGCCGTACATGAGGTCCAGGCTCAGATTTCTGATCTTGGCCGCCCGGATGGCCGCCACCGCGTCCTGCACCTGCTGGAACGTGTGGGGGCGGTGGAGGGCGGAGAGCTCGTCGTCGTGGGCGGACTGCATCCCCAGGGAGATCCGGTTGATGCCCGCGCGGCGTAGGTGGAGCATCGTGCGTCTGTCGGCACTGTCGGGATTGGCCTCCAGTGTGATCTCAGCATTGCCCGCGACCTCGAACCGGCGGCGGATCACGGCCAGAAGTTCACGGATGCGCCGTTCTCCATACAGGCTGGGAGTACCGCCCCCGAAATAGATGGTGTCCACCAGATAGCCCCTGGCCTGAGGGGCAGTCTCTTTAATGTGGGTGAGCAGGGCCTTCTGGTAGGCGTCCATGCGCTCCTCCCGGTCCGGCAAGGAATAGAAGTCGCAGTAATCGCACTTGCTCTTGCAGAAGGGGATATGAATGTAGAGGCCCAGTTGTTTGCTCATGGTGGTCCCACCTTGTCCTGGCGTTTCGCGCGGAGAGCGGCCGGTCATTTGGACCGGGCGCCGGGCGTGTTGCCCCTTGTCCGTGGATGATATATAATAATTATAAAGGTTTTTTCAGCATTGTGCAAGAAGGAGGAGGGCCCGCAGTATGGGAAATGACGGGAAAGGTGTCCGCAGGCTCACGCTGCGGGTGGGGGAGGACCGGGCGGGGCAGAAAGTGGACACGCTCCTGCGAAAGGAATTGGGCCTCTCCGGGACTGTGATCCGGCGCATCAAATGGCTTCCGGAGGGCATCCTCCTGGATGGCGAGCGGGTGTTCACCAGCCGGCGGGTGGAGGCCGGACAGGTGCTCTCCGTGCTGGTGGCCGACCCGGAGCTCCGCAGCGGCGTGACGCCTGTTCCGGGCCCATTGGACATCGTATACGAGGATGGAGATATGCTGGTGCTCCATAAGGCGCCCGGCGTTCTGGTCCACCCCGGGGCGGGACACCTTTCAGATACCATCGGGAATTTTCTGATGGCGTATTACCGGGATCAGGGCATCCAGGCCGACTTTCACCCGGTCCACCGCCTGGACAAGGGGACTTCCGGGCTGATGGTGGTGGCCAAGCATCCCCATGCCCAGGAGAGACTGAAAAGACAGCTCCACACGGCGGCGTTCCGGCGGGTCTATCTGGCGGTGTGCCTGGGGGGGCCGCAGGCGGAGGAGGGGGTGGTGGATGCGCCCATCGGCATGGCGGAGGGTTCTATTGTGGCGAGGGTGGTCCGTCCGGACGGCCTGCCCGCTCGGACCCGATATCGGGTCCTGCGGCGGAAAGGGGAGCGGGTGCTGGTCCGCCTGGAGCTGGAGACCGGGCGCACCCACCAGATCCGAGTGCACATGGCCCATCTGGGCTGTCCGCTGGCGGGCGATTTCCTGTATGGAACGGAGGACCGGGCGTTGATCGGCCGGCCGGCGCTCCACTCTTCGGAACTGGAGCTGCTCCAACCCATTACGGGAGAGCGCCTGTCTTTCAAGGCGCCGCTTCCGGCGGATATGCGGACGCTGATGGAATAGAAGGTCAAAAAGAGGGCGCGCCCCACAGGGGCGCGCCCTCTTTTTGACTATTAGGAGTTTATTCCGCGTAGGCGGGGATGGAATCGATGATATCCTGGCATTCTTCCACCGTCAGCTCGCCGCTGAAGCTGCCGCTGATGTTCCCGTCCAACCAGGCGACGGTCTTACGGGTGAGGTTGTTCATGATGTAGAACGTGATGCCGCCCCGCTCATACTCCACGACAGGGGTATCGTCCTTTTCGTAGACCCTGCCGCCTGCGGCGGAGGGGTCCTCATACCAGTCCAGGCCCAGGACCAGGTCGCGCTTTCCCTGAATATCGGTATAGTACAGAGAGGCGCTGGTCCAGCCGCCGTAGTCGCTCTCATAGGTGGAGGACTGGACCGGAACGTAGCCCTCGGGAAGCCAGGCGGGGGCATACTGCGCATCGATCCCTACAGCGGCCATTGCCTTTTGGATGGTGTCGAACTCCGGGGGAACACTCATATCAGGGGGTTCGTAAGGGATATCATCCCACTGGGTGACGGAGCGGGCAAAGTGTTTTGCCATCTCCAGGTCCATCGTTCCATAGACCTTGCCGGAGTACTTGCCGACCGTCCATGTGATGGTGTATTCCCCCGTGTCAGCGGGGGCAATATAGTAGGTGCGCCCGTCGAACTCGTACACCTCGGTGTCGGAGGCGTCCACGCCCACCAGATCGGCCTGGGCGGCCTCGGCGCTCTGGTGCTGTCGCACCTCGTAGGTATAGCCTCGCCCGTCGGTCAGGCGGTGGTCCTCCACAAAGAGGACGACACCGTCCTCCTCCGTGACGGACACCTCCAGCCCCGGGACCTCGCTCCCCGGAAGGACCGGGTTCCAGGTGGGCATCATTTTCTCCTCCACCCCGTAAGCGTCCAGCGCGGCCTGGCCGTCGGAGTAGAAGGTGTCGTCTTCCCAGATGGTGGGGGCATATCCCTCCTCCTGGGTGCCGGTAGTATCAAAGCGAAACTGACCTTTGCTCCAGCGGGCGATGGCGCCGAAGAGATCAATCCCCATGCCCTGAGCTGCCAGCGCAGAACTGACGGCGACCACCGCGGCGACCGCGGCGACCCGCCCCGCCACACGGCGCACCCGGCGGCCCGCCCGCCGCCCCTCCATCACCTGGAGGGCTGGGGCCGCGAAGAGGTCGGCATGTCTGGCACGAAAATCCTCTTCAGCGGCGTGCACATCAAAGCCGGAGGCCACGGGGGCTTCGCGGCCCAGAACCTCCAGGTAAGCGTCCACCACATCGGGATCGAAACCCTCTTCGCCCATCTGGTCCAGCCGGTCCGACAGCTCCTCTACAAGTGCTTCTGCGCCCATGGCCTCCAGCCGCTCCTTGTCCATGCCCCGTCACCTCCTTTCGGTCTCACTCTTATATCGATTTGTCTCCGCCATTCGTGACACAGACACAATTTTTTCTCTCAAAAAGTTTTTTGCAGTGGTTCTTGGCCCGGAAGAGCCGTGTCCTGGAATTCATCTCCGAGATGCCGAGACGGCGGGACATCTCCTGATGGGTGAGCTCCTCCTCATAAAAGAGAATCAGAATCTCCCGCTCTGAGTCGCTGAGCCCTTCGGGCAGCGAGTCGGCCAGGGAGGATACCTCCATCTCCGGCACGGCCGCATTGAGGGCGGGCTCCAGCGGGACCTCCCGGTGATAGCGCGCCAGCTTTACCTCAGTGAGGATCAGATGCTGAAGCGTTTTCCAGAGCCACCCCGCCGGATTGGGGTGCTCCCAAAGCTCCTCACGACGCTGTAGGAGCCGAACAAAGGCCTCTTCCACCAGTTCCTCCGCAATCGAGGCGTTTCGAAGCTGATAGGAGGCATAGCGCAGCATTTTGGAGGCGTTCTGCTCGTAGAGTGCCGTGAACCACTGTTCCGTATCCTGCATGTCGGGCGAACACCTCCTTTGTGATGAATGTCTGTTTATTATAGCGGAATATGGAGGGAAATGCAAGGCGGTGGAAGCGCGTGGTCCGGTCATAATTACCTCCCTGTCTCTGTAAGCGGGCCCTGGAGTTCACACGGGTGGATAAAAATCGCAGTTTAGTCATCTTTGGAATAGTATAGCGCCAAAACTATGCTACCGTCAATACGAATTATCCATCTTTGGAATACAGAGGGCGTGGAATCGAAATGAAAATCTATCAATTCAAGGGAAAATGTAACATTTCGGGCAGCGCGATTCGGAGGGAACGGGAACGCCAGCGGCTCTCACAGGAACAACTGGCGGCGCGGATGCAAGTGGAGGGCATTCAGCTCAATCAAAAGGCGATCAGCCGGATCGAAACAGGTGGGCGGGTGGTGGCGGACTATGAGCTGACTACGTTTTCGCGTGTTCTGGGAGTCTCCATGCAGAAGCTTGTGGATACAGAGGGGTAGCGTATCCGAAAAGGACGGCCCCTTAGGAAACCAACGGTTTTTGAGACCACATGCTGAAAGGCGGCGCTCTCACCGGGAGAGCGCCGCCTCAGCCTTTCCAAGGAGAGGGGCCGCGCGGGACCAGCCACGGGGGAAAAGGGGGCGGCGAACCCCCGCTTTCCCGTTCGGTCGGGCATTTTTTCGATCACAGGTTTCGGAGGTCTTTCAATGTTTCGTGGATGATCGGCTTGGGTAAGTACACTTGGGCGAACCCGATGAGCTGTTGGAGTGTCAGGGTGCGGGCGGTGGCCACCATGGGGTGGCTGAGATATTTCCCGAACCGCTTTTGAAAGACGGCCCTGGAGGCGGGATTATCCAGAAGTTCCCCCACCAGGATCTGATTGTTGCGTAGATCCAAAGATAATCACCTCGCTCCATTCTATGCCAATGGGGCTTATCCCTTGCGTCGTCATTCGGGCTGTGATAGAATAAACGGGATTTCGAGCGCCGGCGCCCTGCGCCGGAAGGAGGCCGATGATGAGACAAAGAAAGAATCTTTCCAGAGGCGGTATGACCCTGCGAGAGGAGATCAAGCAGAAAAAGGGCGTGGCCACGCTCTACGTGGTCCTGCGCATCCTGGTCATTCTTGTGATGGTGGCCCAATTTCTCAATGGTAACTTTGAAAATGTGTTTCTCTGTATCCTCACGCTGATCCTGTTTCTGGTCCCTACCTTTATTGAACGAAAGATCCGCATCGACCTGCCGGACACGCTGGAGGTCATCATCCTCCTCTTTATCTTCGCCGCAGAAATTCTGGGGGAGATCCAAGCGTACTACATTACGTTCCCCTACTGGGACACCATGCTCCACACCCTCAACGGGTTCCTCTGCGCCGCCATCGGCTTCGCCCTGGTGGATATCCTCAACCGAAGCGAACGATTCTCCATCTCGCTGTCCCCGCTGTTCCTGGCCCTGGTGGCGTTCTGCTTCTCCATGACCATCGGCGTGTTGTGGGAATTCTTTGAATGCACCATGGACCACTTCTTTCTGCTGGATATGCAGAAGGACACGGTGGTCCACTCCATCTCTTCGGTCATGCTGGACCCGCTGGGCGGCAACCACCCCACCGCCATCCGGGATATCACCGACGTGATCGTGGTCACCGCCGACGGCGTACAGCATGCGCTGGGACTGGGCGGTTACCTGGATATCGGGATTTTGGACACGATGAAGGATCTGTTCGTGAACTTTATCGGAGCAGTCGTTTTTTCCGTCATTGGCTATTTTTATGTGAAATCCCGGGGCAAAGGACAGTTTGCCCGCCGGTTCATCCCTCAGGTGCTGCCTGCGGAGGAGGAGCAGGAAGAAGTTAAGTCCGTCGAATAATTTGCGCTCCGGCGTACATACTAACGGCGTACCAAACAAAGGAGGTCTATGTACGATGGAACACAGAAATTCCAATCCCAGCATCGCCTGTACGGTGACAAGCTGCGCCTATCACTGCAAGGACCAGAACCATTGTTCTCTCAATGAGATCAAGGTGGGCTGCTGTGACCCCAAGGTCACCGATTGCACCGCCACCGAGTGCGCGTCCTTCCAACTTGGCGGCTGTGAGCACTGCCGCTGAGATCTTGTTTGGACATTGTGAAAACGCTCTGTCGGCGGGTGTTTTTTCATCCGGACAGCACTTCCGCAAAGAATGGTTTGCCGGACGGACGAAGCCCCTGTCGCTGGGCCTGTTTCCATGTATCCAACCGGCCTGATTTTCGAAAAACACAAAACGGCGCGGACCGTTTCCCTTTCAGGGAAGCGGTCCGCGCCGTTTGGCTTGTGCCGAAAATGTGGCGGCCTAGTTCGTATGCTTTTCCTGGAGCGCCTTGCCCTGCTTGACAAGCTGCTCATGGTCCTCCAAGACGGACTGCGCGGCAAGATCCAGGTCCTGCACCGCCTCATACTGGTCCACCAGATCGCTCTGGACCAGATCGCCGTATTCCTTGCGGCCACGATACACCAGCTTGAGAAGAATGGGCGTGCAGATGGTGCTGGTCACCACCATGAGGATGACGGGGGCCACATATTCCGACTGGAGCATCCCCAGGGAGATACCCTTTGTGGTGACGATGAGGGCCACCTCACCGCGGCAGATCATGCCCACGCCGATCTGGACGCACTCTTTGCCGGAGTAACGGCACAGCTTGGCGCCCAGTCCACAGCCGATCACCTTGGTAATCACGGCCACTGCGATGAGAAGCAGGGAGAAAAGCACGATGGAGGCGCTCATTTCCGGCAGGACCACTTTCGCCCCGATACTGGCAAAGAAAACGGGAGAGAAGAACATATACGAGATGGTCTCGCACTTTGCCGCGACATAGGTGGCCCGTGAGGTGTTGGAGATGATCAGGCCGGCAATATAGGCTCCCGTAATATCGGCCACGCCAAAAAACTGCTCCGCCCCGTAGGAGAAGAAGAGGCACATGGCAAAGGCGAGGATGGCGTAGCGCTTCCGGTCCCTGCCCGCTCCGCCGGTAACCTTTTCAATGAGCTTGTGCAGGAATACGCCCAGGACCAGGGCCACAACGAAGAATGCCACGATTTTCAGCAGGACGGTGACAATGTTCACGCTCTCATCCGCCAGGCTGGTGATGAGGGTGAGGGCCACGATACCCAGGATGTCGTCGATAAGGGCGGCGCCCAAAATGGCGTTGCCCGAGCGGGTGGAGAGTTTGCCCATCTCCCGGAGGGTCTCCACCGTGATGCTCACCGAGGTGGCGGTGAGGATGATGCCGATAAAGACGTTTTCCAGGAGGTGCTCTGCGCCGCGGTTGAAAGCGGCGGACAGAAGAAAGCCGCCTGCCAGAGGGAGCAGGACGCCGCACAAAGCGATCACAAAGGCTGGACCGCCGGACTTTTTGAGCTCGTGAATATCCGTCTCCAGGCCGGCGGTGAACATAAGGACAATCACGCCCAGCTCCGCCACCTGGTCGATGAAGGCGGTCTCTTGGAGAAGCCCCAGAAATGCGGGGCCGAATATCAGTCCGGCCACCAGCGCGCCCACCACCTGGGGCATGGCGAAGCGCTTGGTGACGATGCCGAGGAGCTTGGTGCTGACGAGAATGAGCGCCAGATCCAGAAGAAAATGATAGGATTCCATGCGGAGGAACACCTCGATTCTAAAAATGGAGCGGCGGGACCGCCGCCGGGGAAGGGGAACAGCCAGGGGCGGAAAGAAGCATGAGGCACTGCTTCTCTGAAGCACCGGTATATCTTAGTCCCGCTGGGGCAAAATAGCAATCGTCAATTTGAACAAGGAGGAATGGACTGTGGAGAGATACATCTGTGACGCCTGCGGTTATATTTATGACCCGGAAGTGGGCGATTCTGAGGGCGGTGTACCCGCTGGAACGCCATTCAGTGCGCTGCCGGAGGACTGGGTATGCCCGCTGTGCGGACTGGGGAAGGAACAGTTTTCCAAAATGTAACACACAAACCCCCGGCGTCTCGATGGGTTTCCCACACAGACGCCGGGGGTTTGTGTCAATTGACGAAAGAAAATCAGGCCAGCTTGGACTTGGCCAGTTCAGTGAGCTGGGTGAAGGCGGCCTTGTCGTTGACGGCCAGCTCGGAGAGCATCTTGCGGTTGATCTCCACGCCGGCCTTCTTCAGGCCGTTCATAAAGGTGGAATAGTTCATGCCGTTCATCTTGCAGGCCGCGGAGATGCGGGTGATCCACAGGGAACGGAAATCACGCTTCTTCAGGCGGCGGCCGGTGTAAGCGTACTTGAGGGACTTCATGACCTGCTCGTTGGCCATCTTGAAGTGCTTGCTCTTGGCGCCCCAGTACCCCTTCGCCAGCTTCAGGACCTTATTTCTTCTCTTGCGCGTCATCATCGCGCCTTTCACTCTAGCCATTGTCGATTAGCCTCCTATGTTATGGTAAAAAGTTCTTATTTATAGGGGATCATGCGCTTGATCGCGGACTCGTTGGTCTTGTCCGCGTAAGCGCCAGCCCGGAGGCCTCTCTTGCGCTTGGTATCCTTGCCGTGGCCGTTGAGGAGGTGGGACTTAAAGGCGTGAGCGCGCTTGACCTTGCCGCTCTTGGTGAGATTGAATCTCTTCTTCGCGCCGCTGTGGGTCTTCAGCTTGATCTTAGGCATATCAATTGACTCCTTTTTTCTTACTTTGTGGCATCCCTGGAGACCTTCGGAGACAGGAACATGTTCATATGGCGGCCGTCCAGTTTGGGCTCTTTGTCCATTACGGCGACCTCGGCGCAATCCTCCGCAAATTTCATGAGGAGCTTTCTGCCGATGTCGGTGTGGGCCATCTCGCGCCCGCGGAAGCGGACGGTAGCCTTGACCCGGTTCCCTTCGGCCAAAAACTTCTGGGCGTTGCGGAGCTTGACGTTAAAATCGTTCACGTCAATACCGGGAGACATGCGCACCTCTTTGATCTCCACGACATGCTGGTTCTTCCTGGCCTCTTTCTCCCGCTTGGACTGCTCGAATTTGAACTTTCCGTAATCCATCAACTTGCATACGGGAGGGGTGGCCTTGGGAGAGATCTTCACCAGGTCCAATCCCGCCTCTTCGGCCTTTGCCAAAGCGTCGTGGGCGGACATAATACCCAGCTGCTCCCCCGACTCGGAAACCAAGCGGACCTCGCGGTCCCGGATCTCGTCGTTGATCTGATGACTCATGTTACTGATACGAAAGCACCTCCTAAATCGCAATAAAAATGCGGACACCCGGAAGGGTACCCGCAATCGACACATCAAAACCACGCCGGCAGACCGGCGTAAAGTTTTCCATGTTGACCTCTTCGCCGCCTGGCTGGAGGTGAGGACGGGGGTACCGTTCCTGCTTTGTTATGCTATGACAGTATACCAGCATCCCGCCCGCTTGTCAAGGCCGAAAACAGACTTTTCCTGCCATTGACCTCCTCTGCACGGCGGAGTATACTGTCCTTATCCATGTTGAAAGGAGGCGGCGGCATGAAAAAGGGAAAACTGGCGGCCCCGATCGCGGTCACGGCGCTGCTGTGTATTTGGTTTGGGGGCTGGGGGATCACAGTTTTCCGTCTGCTTCCCGGCCTGCCCCTCCCGGTAAAGCTGATCGGGGCCCTGATCCCTTTGGCGCTGGTCGGCGTGTCTGTTTACGTGCTGGTGGAACGGATCAAAGAGATAAGGAGTGGTGAAGAGGATGATCTTGACAACTACTGAGACGATTTCCGGCAGGGAGCTGGAGACCCTGGGGCTGGTCCGGGGAAGCACCATCCAGTCCAAAAATATCGGCAAGGACATCACACAGGGATTCAAAACGCTGGTGGGCGGCGAGCTCAAGGCGTACACCGAAATGATGAATGAGGCCCGGGCCCTGGCCACCAAGCGGATGGTGGAGGACGCGGAGCAGTTGGGAGCCGACGCGGTGGTGTGTATGCGCTACGCATCCGCCGCCGTCATGCAGGGGGCGGCCGAGGTCATCGCTTACGGCACGGCGGTAAAGTTCAAATAATAGGTAATAGGAAAAGGGCCGGTGGGCGTCCCCCGGGACGCCCTCCGGCCCTCCGTTTTCGGGAAACCTCCCCGCAAGACCCTCAGATCAGGAAGCGGAAGGGCTGGCTCAGCCACTGCGTAACGGGGTAGAGGATCGATTTTGGGGGGCCATAGGTCTTAGGTTCCACGCCGGCCCGGGGAAGGTACCCCTCCTCCGAGACTTGCAGGCACTGTGCCTCCATTTCCATCAGGTTGGCCTCCAGCAGGTCGTAAAAGGCGTCCCCATAAAAAACCAGCATCATTTCAGTGTCCAGATAGGTGCTGCGCATATCGAAGTTATAGGAGCCCACCACCGCCAGATCGTCAATGAGGGCGGCCTTGCCGTGGGAGGAGTAATCGCCGAACCACTCCCACACCGTCACCCCGGTATCCAGCAGGCGGGAGCGGTTGGTGAGGTAGTCGGAAGAGGCCACAAGATTGTCCCCCACGGCCACTGAGTTGAGCTGCATCTCAAAGGGGATGCCCTTCTCCACCACCCGGGCGAGACCGTCGTACATGGCGGCGCTGGGAACGGCATAGGGCGTCTGGAGGTAGACCCGGTCCCGGGCCCCCTCCATCAACTGCTGGAGATGCCACCAGAGAGTGGGTTCTTTGGCGAAGATGCCGGTGGGATTGGTGAGGAGCGTGGCCTTTTCCACAGGGACGGTCATGGCCTCGTAGTCCAGTCCCGCCGGAGTGAGGGCGTAGGCGGGCCGCGCCCGCAGCTCCCCGGCGGCGGCCGCCACAGCGGCGGCGCGCAGCGTGGGGGTGCGCTCCAGGGCGGGGCGGGTATCGGGCTGATCCCACACCTTTTCAAAATAGCCCTCCACCTGGCCGATGACGCTGTGCTCCAGCGTGGGGGCGGTGTTGCAGACCAGAACATCGTTGTCGTGGCTCTTCTGGCTGTCGGGAACATAATCCCCAAGAAAGAGATCGAAGGTGTTCCGCCCGCCCAGCACCATGAGGGAGCCGTCCACGATGAGGTATTTGTCGTGCATCCGCCCGTTGAAGGTCCAGGGCAGGAGAAAGTTGGGCTCGTTATAGAAGCGGATTTCCACATTGTCCCGCTCCCCAAGCGCGCGGAACACGGGGGCGCGGCCATGGAGCATGCCGCTCATGCCGTCCCACAGGATTCGGACCTCCACGCCCCTCTCGGAGGCGGCCAGTAGGGCGGCGAAGATGTCACGGGCGCTCTCGCAGTCCCGGATATCGAAGGAGGTGAGGATGATGGACTCCTCCGCACCGGCGATCATTTGAAGGCGCAGGCCCAGGGCATCCTGATTGTCCAGGACCAGAGCCGCCCGGTCCGTGGAGTCCGAACCCCGAAAAGCGGCGGGGTCGAAGCGCCCCTGCACGGCGGCGCTCACCCCCGGGTGGAGGGTGAAGGGAAGCAGGGCGCCCACGGCGAAATAGAGCAGGTAGACGAGCAGGAAGCAGCGGACGATCCGCAGAGGGGTCCAGCGTTTCCGGGGCTTGGGCGCTCCGGTGAGGGTCTCATAAAGATTTTTCGCCATGGCTCAGAGGAGGATCACCCCGGCCTCCTGGCAGACCCGGATGGTCTCCTCATCCCACACGCTGGCCTGAACCTCGCCGATGTGGGCCTTCCCCAGAAGCTGCATGCAGAGCCGGGACTGGCCGATGCCGCCGCCCACAGTGAGGGGGAGCTCGCCGGCCAGCAGGGATTTGTGGAAAGGCAGGGTTCTGCGGTCGTCGCAGCCGGCCAGGGAAAGCTGGCGGTCCAGGGCGGCGGGGTCCACCCGGATGCCCATGGAGGAGAGCTCAAAGGCCCGGCCAAGCACCGTGTTCCACACCAGAATGTCGCCGTTGAGGGTCCAGTCATCGTAGTCGGGGGCCCGGCCGTCGTGGGGGCTGCCGGACTTGAGGGCCCCGCCGATCTGCATGAGAAAGGTGGTGGGATGGTCCTTCACCCAGGCGTCCTCCCGCTCCTTTGGAGTGAGCGCCGGGAAGCGGTCCTCCAGCTCCTGTGTGGTGACAAAGGAGATCTCGCGGCTGATGCCGGGCAGGGGGGAGAGCTGGGGAAACATGGCCCGGATCGTGGTCTGGGTCTGGCAGATGGCGTCCACGATGGTGGATACGGTCCGCTGGAGATATTCCAGGTTCCGGTCCCTGGGGGCGAGCACCTTTTCCCAGTCCCACTGGTCCACATAGACGGAATGGAGATTGTCGGGCTGCTCATCCCGCCGGATGGCGTTCATATCGGTGTAGAGCCCCTCCCCCACGGAGAACTGGTAGCGGTGGAGCGCCATGCGCTTCCACTTGGCCAGGGAGTGGACCACCTGGGCGTCCCGCCCGGCGGCGGGAATATCAAAAGTGACAGGCCGCTCCACACCGTTGAGGTCGTCGTTGAGGCCGGTGGATGCCTCCACAAACAGGGGGGCGGATACCCGGCGCAGGTTCAGCGCGCCGCCCAGCGTGTCCTCAAAAAGACGCTTGAGCAGGCCGATGGCCTTCTGGGTGTCGTAGAGGTTGAGACGGGGAGCGTACCCCTGGGGGATGTAGGACTGGTCCATAGGCTCGGACTCCTTCTATTCTGATTACGATTTGCCCCGACGGCGCCCGGTAGAAACCGGCGTGGCCGTCCCTCCGGGCGCCGTCCAGGCAGATAAAAAATATTATAGTATGGGCCGGGAGGAAAAGCAAGGTGAAAGGGGGGGCTTCACAGATCCTGGATGTTCATTTTTTCGATGCCCTTTTTCTCCAGAACGGCCCTGCGGGTGCAGCGGTGGATGATGAGGAACACCGCAGTGGGGAGATTCAGGATCACCAGTGCGGCGAGCGGGAGCAGGACCGCGGGAAAGGGGCTGTCCGCCGCCAGTTGGAAGAGCAGCAGCGCGGCGATACACACGGAGAAGAGAGCGGAGAGTATGGGCAGGACCCGGCCCGGCCAGGGGCTGGCTGTTTTGGAGAGGAAATATTCCGCTACACCCAGCACGGCGGTGGGGATCAGCAGATAGATAAACAGAGCCAGGGGCAGCAGAGCGGCAGCGATGTTCATGTTTGATTCGTCTCCTTTTGCTTTTTATATTCGCTGATGAGGATCTTGGCGGCGTCGAAATCCACCTTGTCGCTGACGGCCAGACGCTTGATGAGCGCCACATAGGGATCGGCGGCCCGGTCCTCTCCCAGCCTGATTTTCTGGATGAGGCGGTCCAGCCGCAGACGGACCGTGGGGTAACTCACCCCGTACTCTCCCGCCACCTCCTTGAGGGAACCGGAGGCCAGAAGAAAGCGGCGGATGAACGCCACATCCTCCTCATCCAGCTCCGCCATCCATTCCGGTACAACGGAAATTGACATTTCACACCTCCTGATTTAATTTTGATTTTCATAATATTGATTATACACTTTAATTTTATTAAAGTCAAGGGCCAAAACAAATCATACTTGCCGATTGGTTTCGATGCGTGTATAATTACAGGCAATACCCAGATGAAAAGGCAGATAGGAGGAACGACGCATGCAGACGAAGCTGTTACGTCTTCTGGAGGAGGACTGCACCCACACTCCGGAGCAGTTGGCTTCCATGGCCGATATGACCGTCGAGGAAGTCAAAGCCGAGATCAAGCGATACGAGGAAGAGAAGATCGTGCTGGGCTATCAGGCCATTGTGGACTGGGACCGCACTGAGCGAGAGAGCGTCACCGCCCTCATCGAGGTCAAGGTGACGCCCCAGCGGGGCGCGGGCTTTGACCGGGTGGCCGAGCGGATCTACCAGTATGATGAGGTGGAGTCGGTCTATCTGATGTCCGGAGCTTTCGATCTCACCGTCATCATCTCCGGGCGTACCCTGCGGGAGGTGGCCGAGTTTGTGGGTCAGCGGCTGGCCACCATCGAGGACGTGACGGGTACGGCCACCCACTTTATTCTAAAAAAATATAAAGAGAAGCACCTGATCTTTGAGAAGCAGGAGCAGCAGGAGAGGGAGCTGATTTTCACATGAATTACGATTCCATTCTCTCCAGCCGCATCCAGGAGGTGAAGCCCTCCGGTATCCGAAAGTTCTTCGACATCCTGGAGGAGATGAAGGACGCCGTCTCCCTGGGGATCGGCGAGCCGGATTTCGTCACCCCCTGGCACATCCGGGACGCGGGCATCTACTCCCTGGAGAAGGGCTTTACCAAATATACCTCCAACGCCGGCATGGCCGAGCTGCGGCGGGAGATCGCCTCCTACCTGGAGCGGCGGTTCCAACTCAGGTATGACTTTGCCAGCCAGATCATCGTCACCGTGGGCGGAAGCGAGGGCATCGACCTGGCGCTGCGGTGTATGGTGGACCCCGGGGACGAGGTCATCGTGCCGGTGCCCTCCTTTGTGTGCTACGGTCCGCTGGCCAGCATGGCGGGGGGCACTCCGGTCTATGTGGAGACCAAGGCGGAAAACGAGTTCCGCCTTACGCCCGAGGAGTTGCGCTCCGCCATTACCCCCAGGACGAAGGTCCTGGTGCTGCCCTTCCCCAACAACCCCACCGGCGGCATTATGGGCAGGGAGGACCTGGAGGCCATCGCCCAAGTGCTGCGGGGCACGGACATCATGGTGATCTCCGACGAGATCTACGCCGAGCTCACCTATGGCCAGCACCACGTCTCCATCGCCAATATTCCGGATATGTATGAGCGCACCATTGTGGTGAACGGGTTCTCCAAGAGCCACGCCATGACCGGATGGCGCATGGGGTATCTCTGTGGACCTGCACCCCTCATCAAGCAGATGCTCAAGCTCCATCAGTTCGGGATCATGTCCGCCCCCACCACAAGCCAGTACGCCGCCATCGAGGCCATGCGAAACGGGGACAGGGATATCGAGAAGATGCGGGACGAGTACGACGGCCGCCGCCGCTATCTGGTGGAGGGCCTCCGGCGCATTGGACTGCCCTGCTTCGAGCCCAAGGGCGCTTTCTATGTGTTCCCGGATATCCGGGGCACCGGATTGTCCTCAGAGGACTTCTGTGAGCGGTTCCTCATGGAGGAGAAGGTGGCCGTGATCGCGGGCAACGCCTTTGGCGCGGGCGGGGAGGGCTTTGTCCGCTGCTGTTATGCCACCAGCATGAAGGATATCGCCGAGGCGCTGACCCGCATGGATAATTTCCTCACCAACCTGAAGAAGAAGCAGGCCCGTGAGCGGGGAGAATAGGTGCCCCGCCGGCGTGATTTTGAGAGGAGGACAAGCAGGATGTATCTGACATGCCTGGATATGGAGGGTGTGCTGGTACCGGAGATCTGGATCGCCTTTGCCGAGGCCAGCGGAATCCCGGAGCTGAAGCGGACCACCCGGGACGAGCCCGACTATGATAAGCTGATGCGCTATCGCCTCTCCATTCTGAAAGAGCACCACCTGGGCCTGAAGGAGATTCAGGAGACCATCGCCACTATTGATCCCCTTCCCGGAGCCAAAGCGTTTTTGGATGAGCTGCGCTCCCTCACCCAGGTGATCATTCTCAGCGACACCTTTGAGCAGTTCGCCAAGCCCCTGATGAAAAAGCTGGGCTGGCCCACGCTTTTCTGCAACACGCTGGAGGTGGCCCCCGACGGGGAGATTACTGGGTTCCAAATGCGCTGCCCCCAGTCCAAGCTGACCACAGTGAAGGCCCTGCAGTCCATCGGTTATCAGACTATCGCCAGCGGGGACAGCTACAACGATCTGGGCATGATCCAGGCCAGCAAGGCGGGCTTCCTCTTCAAGAGCACGGACCAGATCAGGGCGGATCACCCGGAGCTTCCCGCCTATGAGACCTTTGACGAGCTTTTGGCGGCCATTCGGCGGGCCATGGACTGAAGATAGACGAGGGGGATCATCCACGATGGACGAGCGTTTTCGGGGCTTGGGCTTTTACCCGGCCGATATCCTGCTCCCGCAGGGCTGCGACCTGAAAAAATGGGCGGTGGTGGCCTGTGATCAGTACACCTCCCAGCCGGAATACTGGCAGAGGGTGGAGCGGTTCGTAGGGACCGCGCCCTCCGCCCTCCACCTCATCCTGCCGGAGAGCTCTCTGGACGGACCCAACGTGGAGACGGATATCATGGATGTGACCAATACCATGAGCCGCTATCTGCGGGACGGGATCTTCCGGACCTGCCCCTCCGCCCTCGTCTATGTGGAGCGCACACTGGCGTCCGGCAAGGTGCGCCGGGGGCTGGTGGGCATGGTGGATCTGGAGGAGTACGACTATGAGCCGGGGTCCACCTCCCTCATCCGCGCCACGGAGGGGACCGTGCTCAGCCGCATCCCGCCCCGGGTGGCGGTGCGGAAGAACGCCAGTGTGGAACTGCCCCATGTGATGGTCCTCGCCGACGATCCGGCAGGGACGGTCATCGAGCCGCTGTCGGAGGACAAGGCCTCCCTGGAGACGCTCTATGACTTTGACCTGATGGTGCACTCCGGACACCTCCGGGGCTGGCTCCTGGACCAGGAGCGGCAGGGCCGTGTGGCGGAGGCCCTCCGCGCCCTGGCGGACCCTGCGGCCTTCAATGCCCGGTAC
>NZ_JBCOAQ010000015.1:0-39034 GCF_040226735.1 Intestinimonas sp. RTP31139st1_F5_RTP31139_211217
GGCCATAATCACACGCACCACGGAGACTGCGCGTCCCACGACTGCGGCGGACACTGCGGTGCATGAAAAAAGGTCCGGGACCGGCATATGCCGGTCCCGGACCTTTTTCTCTCCCCGTTTCCGGCCTGTCAGGGGATGACAGGCCGGGCCATCCGTGGTACAATCAGGATAAATGCTTTGCTCTGATGAAGAGCGCACAACAAGGGGAGGCATGCTTATATGGAAGACCATCTGTTCACAAATGCCCATATCTTGGCTTGGCTCCAGTATTTTGCCGAGAATACCAGGGTGGACCTGGAAAAGGTAAAGCTGCTGGATATCACCCGAAAGAACAAAAACCTCATCCCCACAGTGGAGTCCCACTCCTCCGTGCTGGTATTCACTGAGGCGGGCCACCCGGATATCTTCTACCGCATGTGGGACGCGGGCCTGGGAGAATGCGACGTGTGGTACAACGAGGGCTCCGATCCCGCGGGTCCCATTCTCCACTCCAAGCTCAAGGATATGATCAACCGGGGGATCAACGCCTCCGCCGGTATGCTCATCCTCAACCCCGACGCCCGCTCCACCTATAAGATCGGCATGCGCAACTCCAGTTTCTCCCGGGGCTCCGTCCACTATGTGGGCAATGAGATCCGGGCGGTCATCCTCAGCAAGATGCACCTGGCCCAGGGAGATACGGTGTGCGTCATCTCCGGGGAATCCATCGCGGTGGAGTCGGCCATCCTCGCCTGTGAGGGCACTGTCATCGCGGTGGAGTACAGCCAGGGCGACCGCACCACCATGGAGGAGAATGTGCGGCAATTCGGCCTCAACAACATCTCCATCATCGATCACGTGGACGACGAAACGTTGGCCGCCCTGCCCGCCCCCTCACTGGCCTTCCTGGTGGCTTCCGCCAGCATGGAACAGGAACTCGCCTGCCTGCTGCGCCGCAACCCTCATATGGAATTCCTCATCTATACCCTGGATTTCCGCTGCGCGGCCACCCTGCCGGCCCTCTTTGAGCGCCTGGGCATCGGGGAGACCGAGGTGGTGCAGCTCTCGGTGTCCAAGCTCACGGCCAAAGGCACCTTCCAGACCGAGCCCGCCCCCTGGCTCATCTCCGGCAGGTCCTGAGTTTTTCTATTTTGTGTATTTTACCCATTGACAAATGTCCTTTCAGCCACTACAGTATATATAACAATTTAACGCATGAAAGATGATGATGGAGACAGTAGTGCCTCTCCGAGGATCTCAGAGAGCCGGCGGCAGGTGGGAAGCCGGTATCAGTAGGGCAGGCAGGAACATCACTCCGGAGTTGCGGCCCGAACCGCTTTGCCGCGAAGTAGGCGCCGCCGGGATTCCCCGTTAGAGGAAGCGCATATGTCGGTATGCAGTAACGGGTGGTACAGCGATGGTGATTTGATCCTCGTCCCTTTACAGGGGCGGGGATCTTTTTCGTCTGTGCCGGGCATACCGGAACAGAGGGAGGAAGGAACATATGAGCAAGCAAATGACCGAGATCCGCTGGCATGGCCGGGGCGGGCAGGGGGCCAAGACCGCCTGCCTGCTGCTGGCCGACGCCGCCTTTTCCTCGGGCAAGTATGTCCAGGGCTTTCCGGAATACGGCCCCGAGCGCATGGGCGCCCCCATCACCGCCTATAACCGCATCAGCGACGTCCCCTGCACCATCCACTCCAACATCTATCAGCCAGACTACGTGGTGGTGGTGGACGAGTCCCTCCTCTCCTCGGTGGATGTCACCGCAGGGCTGAGCCCGGAGGGCGCCGTCCTCATCAATTCTCCCAAGGCCCCCGGTGCCCTGCGGCCCCTGCTGCGGGGTTATTCCGGCAGGGTGTACACCGTGGATGCCCGGCGCCTTTCCGAACAGTACCTGGGCGGCTATTTTCCCAACACCCCCATGCTCGCCGCCATCGTTCAGGTCAGCCGGGTGCTGGAGCCGGATCAGTTCGCGGCCGATATGGAGGCCAGCTTCCGGCACAAATTCGCCACCAAGCCCCAGGTCATCGAGGGCAACATGAAATGCCTGCTCCAATCCATGAAGGAGGTGCGCGCATGAACTTCCAGGCATCCAAAATCAACGAGCAGACTCCCTGGCAGGAGATGACTCCGGGCGGGGAGATCTACGAGGGCGGCACCGCAAAGGCAGTGCGCACCGGCGAGTGGCGCTCCGACGTGCCGGTCTGGGACCCGGCCAAATGCAAGCAGTGCCTGCTGTGCGCCCCCTTTTGTCCCGACTCCTCCATCCCCGTCTCCAATGGAAAGCGGGGCGCATTTGATCTGGACCACTGCAAGGGCTGCGGCATCTGCTGGAAGGTCTGCCCCTTCGGCGCCATCGCCTTTGAAAAGGAGGAGAAGTGATGAGTATCCGCGACCGCCTGTCGGGAAATGAGGCCATTGCCTGCGCCATGCGGCAGATCAACCCCGGCGTCTTTGCCGCCTTCCCCATCACCCCTTCCACCGAGATCCCCCAGTACTTCGCCCAGTATGTGGCCAACGGCCTGGTGGACACCGAGTACGTCACCGTGGAGTCGGAACACTCCTCCATGTCCACCTGTATCGGAGCCCAGGCCGCCGGCGTTCGGGCCGTCACCGCCACGTCGTCCTGTGGGCTGGCGTACATGACGGAGATGCTGTATGTGGCCGCCTCTTCCCGCCTGCCCATCACCCTCGCCTGCGTCAACCGTGCCCTCACAGGCCCCATCAACATCAACAACGACCACTCCGACTCCATGGGTGCGCGGGACACCGGCTGGATCCAGCTCTATGCGGAGAACAACCAAGAGGCCTATGACAACTATCTCCAGGCCATGCGCATCGCCGAAACCCCGGATGTGCGCCTCCCGATCATGGTCTGCCAGGACGGCTTCATCACCTCCCACGCGGTGGAGAATATCCTGCTGGAGACGGACGAGAAGGTCCGGGCCTTCGTGGGGGAGTATACGCCGGAGCACCATCTGCTCCAGCACAGCAATCCCCTGGCCGTGGGCCCCTATGACACCTGTCCCTACTGTATGGAGCATAAGGTCCAGCAGGCCGAGGCCATGAAAAACGCCAAGCGGGCCGTGCTGGAGGTGGCCGCAGATTTTGCGCGGACCTTCGGCCGAAAATACGGCCTCTTCGAGGCCTATGCGATGGAGGACGCCGAGGTGGCGCTGGTGCTCATCGGCTCCACCGCCGGCACGGCCAAGGCCTGTGTCCAGCGCCTGCGGGAGCGGGGCGTCAAGGCCGGGCTCCTCAAGTTGCGTGTGTTCCGCCCCTTCCCCATGGAGGAGATCGCCCAAGCCCTCTCCCATGTGAAGGCGGTGGCAGTCATGGACAAGAGCGAGGGTTATTCCGGCTGTGGCGGTCCCCTCTTTGCCGAAGTGCGCTCCGCCTGCTACGATCTGCCCAACCGCCCCCTCATGACCAACGTAGTCTATGGCCTGGGCGGACGGGACTGTGCGGTGGAGGACGTGGAGCGGGTCTACCGCCACCTGCTCCGGATGGCCGAAAGCGGGGCCAGGCCGGCCCCCGGTATCTCCACATGGGCCAGCGCAGCAGTGAACAGGAGGTGCTCTGACAATGGCGTACAATCACAAGCTCGAGCTTTCTAAGCCGGAACGATTTGTCGGCGGACATCGGCTGTGCGCCGGCTGCGGGGCGGGCATCGTCTGCCGGGCCGTGACCCGCGCCCTGGACGAAGGGGACAGGGCGGTCATTTGCAACGCCACCGGCTGCCTGGAGGTGTCCTCCTTCCTCTACCCCTACACCGCCTGGGAGGACAGCTACATCCACTCCGCCTTTGAAAACGCCGCCGCCACCTGCGGCGGTGTGGAGGCCGCGTACCGCTTTCTCAAGCGCCGCGGCAGCGTCGAAGATTCCTTCAAGTTTCTGGCCATCGGCGGCGACGGAGGCACATATGACATCGGCTTCCAGTCCCTCTCCGGCGCCATGGAGCGGGGCCACGACATGGTATATTTCTGTTATGACAACGAGGCCTATATGAATACCGGCATCCAGCGCTCCTCCTCCACCCCCCGCTTTGCCAGCGCCACCACCACCCCGCCCGGCTCCGCCTCCAGCGGCAAGCCGCAGAACAAGAAGGACCTTACGGAGATCATGGCCGCACACCACATCCCCTATGTGGCCCAGACCACCTTTCTCACCAACTTCAAGGACCTCCATGAAAAGGCCCATCGGGCCATCTATACCCCCGGCCCCGCCTTTGTCAACATCATGTCCCCCTGCCCCCGGGGCTGGCAGTACTCTCCCGAGCTGCTCCCCGAGTTGTGCCGCCTGGCGGTGGAGACCTGCGTGTGGCCCCTCTATGAAGTCATCGACGGTGTATGGCATCTGAGCTACGAGCCGAAAAGGAAGCTGCCCGTCACCGAGTTCATGCGTCTGCAGGGGCGATTCAAGCACTGCTTCCAGCCCGGCAGCGAGTGGACCCTGGAGGCCGCCCAGCGGTATGTGGATGAAAAATGGGAGGCCCTGCTCTCCCGTTGTGTATAAACGCCGCCAAGGCGGCTTATCCTCTTTGGCAGCGCGGAGCCCCCGTTTCAGCCGCCTGCCTTTTGATGCGCCGAAGGCCCTGGAGCCGTTGGTTCCAGGGCCTTTTTTCCGGAAGGAATCCCCCCGCGCCGCCGTTCGCCACAGCAAAAGCGCAGGTATGCCGCCTGCACTTTCGTTATACCGGGCGCGCTCACAGCCGACAGAGCAGCCGCTCCATCTTCCGTATCCCCTCCTGCTGAGAGACGATGATCGCCTTCAGGGATCGGTCGAAGTTCCGGGCAGATAGGAAAGCGCAGCGCGTTCTCCGACATCTGCACCGCGCCCCTGTGGTGCGGGATCATCTCCCGCATAAAATTCCCGTTGACATCGTTTGTGGAGCAGGCCCGCTCCATATCCCCGAACATCCTTCCGGTGATCTGCTGAAAACGGCGCTGATACAGGCAGAGCTCCTGCCCGGTATTTTTTACTCCTTCGCATCCGCACAGCGCCGCCTCCATATCCGCAATGCTCCTGGTCTGCGCCTCTATGATATGGACCGCGATATTTTGCAGAGGAACAAGGGTCGTGTACTGCAGGAGGTTCCGGGACAGCTGGATCGCCGCTTCATGATATGTTCCGGCCCCCGCCGCGGCGCACAGAAGAAGGGCGGGGCCGGGGACACCGCATCGGTCCCGGGCCCCGCCCTGTACTGCTTACCGCTGGACCCGGCCGGAGCCGTCGCCGCCGGCGAGCTTTTCCACCTCGTCCAGCGTGACCCGGTTGAAGTCCCCCTCGATGGAGTGCTTCAGCGCCGATGCCGCCACCGCGAATTCAATCGCCTCCCGGCTGTCCTTCCCGCTGAGCAGCGCGTAAATGAGCCCGCCGCCGAAGCTGTCGCCGCCGCCCACCCGGTCCACGATGCGCAGGTGGTACTCCTTGGAGAAACAGTACTCCTTTCCGTCATACAGCATGCCCGCCCAGTCGTTGTCGCTGGCGGAAATGGAGGTGCGCAGCGTGATGGCCACCTTCTCAAAGCCGAACCGGTCGGCGAGCTGCTTGGCCACGGACTGATATCCCTCTTTGTTCAGCTTGCCGCCGTAGATGTCGGTGTTTTCCGCCTCGATGCCGAAAACATCCTTGGCGTCCTCCTCGTTGGAAATGCAGACGTCCACATACCGGCAGAGCTCGGTCATCGCCGTGCGGGCCTGCTCCCGGCTCCACAGCTTGCCCCGATAGTTCAGGTCACAGGAGACCTTCACACCGTGCCTCTTTGCCGCGGCACAGGCCTGCCTGCAGATTTCCACCAGGTTGGGTCCCAGCGCGGGCGTGATCCCGGTGAAGTGGAACCAGTCCGCGCCTTCAAAGATGGCGTCCCAGTCAAAGTCGGAGGGCTGCGCCTCCTGGATGGCCGAGTGGGCCCGGTCATAGATGCACACGCTACCCCGCTGGGAGGCGCCCTTCTCCAGGAAATAGATGCCCACGCGCTCCCCGCCGCGGACGATCCCGGAGGTGTCCACCCCCAGCCCCCGCAGCGCGTTCACCGCGCCCTGTCCGATGGCATGGGCGGGCAGCTTGGTGACAAAGGCGGCATCCAGACCGTAGTTGGCGAGGGATACCGCCACATTCGCCTCTCCGCCGCCAAAGGTGGCCTGGAGCTGGTCGTCCTGGAAGAACCGGTAGTATCCGTTGGGCGCCAGCCGCAGCATGATCTCTCCGAATGTTACCACACGCTTGCTCATAAGTGAGAGCCTCCTTATTTCTGTACCAGATGAATGGCAAAGCCGCCGAATGTTCCGTCCAGATAGATGGCCTTGGTCTTTCCCTTGCCGTCGGTCTTTCGGGTCTCCTCCAGACACTTGACGCCCTGAAGACCCAGATGATAGACCGCCCTGTCCACGCTGTTGGTGCCGATGGCGATGTGGCCGTGGGCCCCGGGACCGGGCGTCTTGGTGCACTCTGCCGCAGGCAGCGCCTGTACGGAGGAGTTGCCCATCTTATACTCGAATCCAAATATGGCGCACAGTGTCCTGGCCGTCCGGTCCGCCTCCGCCTCGCTGCCGCAGTTGATGCCCACATGATGCAGGGAGAACCCCAGCATGGTGCGCACGGCTTCCCGGGTCATACGGGTAATCTCCTCCCACCTTTCTCCCTCGATGAGCTCCTTTTTCACCATCCAGGTGCCCCCGCAGGCCACGATCTGGTCAAAGGACAGGTAATCCATCAGATTCTTTGCGTTGACTCCGCCGGTAGGCATCCATTTCAGCGCCCGATAGGGGCCGGCGATGGCCTTCAGCTTGGCCACGCCCCCGTTCTGTTCGGCGGGGAAAAACTTTACCACCTCCAGGCCCATAGACATGGCCTGCTCCATCTCGCCGGGGGTGGCGGTGCCGGGCACCATCAGCGCCCCCTTGGAGAGGACATACTGCACGGTGTCCGGGTTGAATCCGGGGCTGACGATAAACCTGGCCCCGGCCTCCAGCGCCCGGTCCACCTGCTCATGGGTCAGGACAGTGCCCGCGCCCACCAGCATCTCGGGCACTTCCCGAACGATCGCCCGCATTGCCTCCTCCGCTGCGGCGGTGCGGAACGTCACCTCCGCCACGGGCAGGCCGCCGGCCACCAGGGCCTTCGCCAGCGGCACCGCCTTCTTAGCGTCGTCGATGGCGATCACGGGCACAATGCCGACGTTGGAAATTTGTTTCAGAATGGGGTCCATGCGCTCAACCTTCTTTTCTGCAAATTTAGAACCTGTATTCCTGAGACGGGCAGGGTCCCTGCAGCATGGCGGGAAAACCCCGCCTGGATGCCGCGGGACGGAGGTGCATACGGGCTCTCATACACGAAAAACACCGCACCCGGCGTCGAAACCAGCCGGCATGCCGGGACGCGCACGAATGCGGTGTGCTCTCTGTTACCGGTGGTCCTTTTGAATGGCCTCCCACAGGCCGCTGAGGTAGGCCACGCCCAGC
This sequence comes from Intestinimonas sp. RTP31139st1_F5_RTP31139_211217, assembly GCF_040226735.1. NCBI lineage: Bacteria > Bacillati > Bacillota > Clostridia > Eubacteriales > Intestinimonas > Intestinimonas sp. RTP31139st1_F5_RTP31139_211217. Next base: position 7,446 of record NZ_JBCOAQ010000015.1, read on the forward strand.
GCCCGGTCGTACAGGCCGTAGCCCGCCCGGCCCTGCTCATCCCAGATCATACGTCCGTGGTCGGGCCGGATATAGCCCTCGAATCCGATGTCATAGTAGGCCTTCATGATCTCGTACAGGTCCAGGCTGCCGTCGGCGGAGAAGTGCGCCGCCTCCTCAAATTGGCCGGGCCCGGTAAACTTGATGTTGCGCACATGGCCGAAGTGGATGCGCCCCCGGCTCCCGAATTCCCGCACCATGGCGGGGATATCGTTGCAGGGATTGGAGCCCATGGAGCCGGAGCACAGCGTCAGGCCGTTGCAGGGACTGTCCACCAGGGAGAGGATGCGCGTCACATTGTCCCGGTTGGTACAGATCCTTGGCAGGCCGAAAATATCCCAGGGGGGATCGTCCGGATGGATGGCCATTTTGACGTCGTACCGCTCACAGACCGGGATAACGGCCTCCAGGAAATAGCGCAGATTGCGGAAAAGGTCCTCATGGGAGACGCTCTGATACTGGGCGAAGAGGTGCTTGATCTCCGCCATGCGCTCCGGCTCCCACCCGGCCATCTCGAACTCGCCCGCCCCCTGCTGGATCCGGTCGGCAAAGTCCTGGGGATCGGTGATCTTGTCGATGACAGCCTGGTCATAGGCCAGTACGGTGGCCCCGTCGGCGCGTGGCTTGAACAGGTCGCTACGGGTCCAGTCAAAGACCGGCATGAAATTGTAGCAGATGACCTTCACGCCCGCCTGTCCCAGCCGTTCAATGGTCTTGCAGTAATTGTCGATGTACTCGTCCCGGCCGGGCAGGCCCAGCTTGATATCCTCATGGACGTTGACGCTCTCGATGACCTCCAGCTCCAGCCCCGCGTCGTTGACCTCCTGCTTCAGGGCCTGGATGCGCTCGGTGGGCCACAGGGCCCCGGCGGGCATGTCCATCAGGGAGCTCACCACACCGCTCATATTGGGGATCTGTTTGATATAACGCAGCGGTATGGGGTCCATCTGGCTCCCGTACCAGCGAAATGTCATCTTCATGGATGATCGCTCCTCATGCTCTCTCACTCAAATACCGGCGCAGAGTGGTACGGACCGCGCCGGGGCCCGCCAGCATGGCCCGGAACGCGGCTTCTGTTTTTTCTCCCAGCCCCGCCTGATACAGGTCCACGCCAAAAATAGCGGCGTTGGAGAGGATGGGGCGGAGCTGATCGGTACAGGTCTCGGGCGTGCCCACCTTCACTCCGGCCAACAGGGCCTGGAGGGCAGGCGCCATGGGATCGGGGCTCACCGGCATCTCCCGCAGGGCGTCGTCCACCCCCAGCAGGTACCGGCACCACCCCGCGAAGACCAGCGGGATATATTCCAGCGCGGAGACCGCCAGATCGGTGCGCTGGGTATAGCGCTGAAGCGTGCCGCCGTACCGGACGGGCAGCTTCTGGGAGGTGTCCGCGGCGATACGTTGGGGCGTATCCGGGATGGCGGGGTTGGGAAAACGCTGGTGCAGCACCTCGTCGATGAACTTTCGGGGACTGAGGAGGCCCGGGTCCTCCACCACGGGGAGACCTTCGGCGGCGATGTGCTCCACCAGAGCCCTCAGGTCCGGGTCGGCCATCTCCGCGGCGATGGTGGTGTAGCCCAGCAGGCACCCATACACGGCCAGGGCGGTGTGCAGGGGATTGAGGCAGGTGCCCACCTTCATCTTCTCGGCCTTTTCCACCGTGGCACGGTCGGTAAAGTAGACCCCCGCCCGCTCCAGGGGAGGGCGTCCATTGGGGAAGGCGTCCTCCAGCACCAGGTATTCTGTGGTCTCGGCGTTGACAAAGGGGGCGATCAGCGTACCGGTGTTGGTCCTGGAAATGGTCATATCCTGCAGCCCCAGGTCCTCCAGGGCCTTTTTGACCTGCTCGGAGGGGTGAGGGGTGATCTTATCGATCATAGACCAGGGGAAGGTGACCTTTTTCTCGTCGGAGAGCCATGCCAGGAAGGCGGCGGGGACCAGTCCCGCCCGCTCCCATGCCTCTGCGGCGGCAAACACGCCCTCCCGGAGCTTTTTCCCGTTCTGCGCGCAGTTGTCCATGCTCACCATGGCGATGGGGTGTCCCCCCGCCTGGAAGCGGCGGTAGAGGAGCGCCGCCGCAATGGACATGGTGTGCCGCGGGGCGTCCGGCCCGGCGGCAAAATCCTGCCGGGCCGCGGGGAGCGTCTCGCCCGCCAGATCGGTCAGCGCATACCCCTTCTCCGTGATGGTAAAGCTGGCCAGCTGGAGGCTGGGATTCTGGAACACCTGCACCAGCCGTGCCCAGTCAGGCCCCGCGCAGTCGGCCTTGTATCCGCCCGCCACGCTGGCCACAACCTCCTTGTCGTAGAAGCCGTCGGCATGCATGCGCACCAGCAGGCTCAGCTCGTCATAGGGCTCGTATACTTTGTCGATGATCTGGAAGTCGAAGGATTCGGCCGCCAAAATGCCGGTATCGGTGACCCCGGCGTTCAAAAGGGTCTGTTGGGCCGCGGCCAGAAAGCCCCGAAAGATATTGCCCGCGCCGAAGTGGACCCAGGAGGGCCTTTGCAGCGTCCGGGCCTTCATGGCCTCCACATCGTACCGCGGCAGCGCAATGCCGGCGGCTTCCCAGGCGGAGCGGTCCTTCAGTCCCTGAATATTCAAATGCAACATAGCAGATCGTTACCCTTTCCGTCAGACTCTGGTGTCCACCAGATGCTTGCCCAGCTTCTTTTCCAGCATTCCCTGGAGCTGAGTGAGCACGGTGCTGAAAATCAGGTAGACAAGAGCGGCCTCGCAGTAGAGCAGCAGGGGCTGGAATTTGACGGCGATGATGGACTTGGCCGTCATGAGGATCTCCGCCACCGTGATGGAGGAGACCAGGGAGGTGTCCTTCAGCAGGCTGATGAAGGAGTTGCCGAGAGATGGTACGGCCACCAGGGCCGCCTGCGGGATGACCACCTGGGCCATTGTCTGGAGCTTGTTCAGTCCCAGGGCCCTGCATGCCTCAAACTGTCCTTTGGGGATGGAGCCCAAGGCGGCGCGGATGACTTCGGAATTGTAGGCGCCCTGGCTGATGACCAGCGCCAGGATAGCGGATGGGATGGGATCCAGCACAAGCCCCACAGAGGGCAGTCCAAAATAGATCACATAAATCTGGACCAGCAGGGGGGTGCCGCGGATCACCCAAACCACAAACCAGGCGATTGCCTTGAAGGGTGCGATCTTGGACATGCGCATCAGCGCCAGGACGAATGCCAATACCAGGCCCACGACAAACGAGACCAGCATCAGCGGGACAGAGATCAACAGGCCCGCTTTGAACATGGGCCAGAAGGAATCGACCAGCAATTGAATGTTTTCCATGGCAGCCCGCCTCCTTGTTTTTCGAGAAAAGGGGGCGCCGCCCAAGGGCGGCGCCCCGGTCAATGCTTGACTTACTTCTTGTAGATGCTGGTGCTGTCGGCCACGGTCTGGCCAAAGTACTTCACGGTCAGGTCATAGCAGGTGCCGTCGTCGATCATCTCCTGGATGATCTCGGAGATCTTGTCGCACAGTTCCTGATCCTCTTTGCGGAGCATACCGGCGGACTCGATCATGTACTCCTCGCCTTCGGCGGGCTCATAGATCGCGGCGATCTTCACGTTGACCTCGGGACGGCTCTTCATATACTCGTCCACGGCGGCCACGTTGTTGATGGTGCCGTCGGCGCGACCGGTGTTCAGCTGCTCCATTGCGGCGGTCAGATCACCGTCGGCAGTGGTGGCGCCGAAGCTCTGGGCGATCTTGCCCGCGGCGGAGGAGGGAGAGTTGATGCACAGCTTGCCGTCGAGGTCCTCAAAGGAGGTGATCTCATCGTTGTCGCCGTTGACCACCAGGCAGTAGGGGTTCTCCGCGTAGGAGGCGGTGACGGCGTATTTCTCCTGGCGCTCGGGGTTGGGGTTCACACCGCAGATCACGATGTCATAGCGGGCTGCATCCAGGCCGGCCAGGACGGGGTCCCAACTGTCGGAGATCTGGAACTCGGCCTCCACGCCCAGGCGGGAGGCGATCTCCTTGGCGATCTCCACCTCGAAGCCGGTGAGCTCTCCGGTGCCGTCCTCGTTGTACACGTAGGGGATCCAGTTGCCTTCGGCGCCGATGGACAGCTTGCCCGCGTCCAGCACGCGCTGGAGGGAGCCGTCTCCCTCGGGAGCGGCCGTGACGGGCGTAGTGGTCTCGGGCGCCTCGGTCCCGGGCGTGGGCGTGGCGCTGCTGCCGCCGCCGCAGGCGGCCAGAGAGACGATCATCGCAAGAGACAGGGCGCCGGTAAGGATCTTCTTTGCTTTCATGACTGCTTCACCTTTTCCTTTTCATTATAATTTATTTTTCAGCGCGCCGCGCTGAGAAATACGGATCTCCAGGGCCTGTTGGAACCATGGGGGCGGGCCCGGCGTTGGGGTGTGCCGCCCGTTTTCAAACAGGCCCTAGTCCTGGAGGAACCGCTCCAGGACCCGAAAGTTTCTCCGGTCCGCGGCATAGGGGTCGGTAAAATAGTGCTCGTCCGCCACCTCCTGCACCAGATATCCGGTGAAATGGTGGTCGTTCAGGGTCTGGATCTGCCGTGCCAGGGCGGTGTTTCCGTCACCCCACACATTGTGGAGCCAGGGGTCGCCGTCCAGGAAGTGCATGTGGATCAGATCGTCCCCAAATGCCTGAAACCAGTCCTCCAGGGTCTCCCCCGCCGCGCCGGTGGCAATGTTGTCCACCATCATTTTCAGATTGGGATGGTGGATCTCCTCATACATGCGGCGGGCCCGCTCCAGACTGTAGACCAGATTGCTCTCGTCCTGGCGGAGGGACTCCATCACCAGCAGGATACCCTCCCGCCCGGCCGCCAGGCACAGCCGGCCCAAGTGATCCCGGCATCGGCCCCACATGGCGGCCTCATCCTCCCCGCAGTAACCCCAGCCGGAGTTGACCACGACCCGGTCCGCGCCCAGCTCGGCCGCCAGATGGATGGCGTTGGAGAAGTACCGGAAGGACCGCTCCAGAAGTTCCGGCTCCTGGGAGGCATACTGATATTGATAGGCTATGCTGGGCGCCGTGACGGACACCACCCGGACATTGTGCGCGGAGAGCTTGGCACGGAGCGCATTGACATCGCCGAATCCCTCATGATCCAGCCAGAAGTGGGCCGCGCCGCACCAGAGCTCGATCTGCTCTACGCCCAGGCGCTGCTGGCAGTCCAGAAAGTAGTCTAGAGAGAAGCGGCGGTAATGCTGGTTCATGTTGACCAGTTGTCCTCGTTTGATGCCCGCCATGGCTACACCTCCCCGCACAGGGCCGCCAGGGCCCGCTCGTCCGGATAAGAGGGCCGCTCCAAATACCACTCACCGGGCAGGCGCAGGGAGATCTCCCCCCCATAGCCCACCTCATTCAGCTGGCACAGGTACCGCTCCATGGGAAGTACTCCTTCGCCCCAAGCCCGCCAGCCGTGGTAATTGCCGTCGCACAGCCGCACCAGCCCCGTCCGGTCCCCCAACCGGTCGAACCAGTCCGGAATGGTATCGCCGCAGGCGCTCATGACATTGGTATCCAGACACACGCCCAAGCCGGGACGGCGGAGCCGGTGGAGCATGGCCTCCAGCTCCCGCGCAGTGTTGAGGACGGGGGCCTCGGCGATGAGAGGGGTCTCCGCCCCCATGGCCGGGGCCAGCAGCAGGCCCACACCCGCGGCCTCCGCCGCATCACACAGGATGCAGAGGGTGTCGGCGGCGTGCTCCCGGAGCTGTTCGACCTTCAGGTCCCAGCAGGCGCCGGCCGCGTCCAGCACCAGCCGGTCGCACCCCAGTTCGGCGGCCAGTTGGATACAGCTTTTGTAATAGCCCAGGGTGGCCGCCCGCTGTTCCCCCGCCGGAGCGGTGATGGAACAGCGGTAGGACGGCGGCGTCAGGACCGCCACGCGAAGCCCTGCCCGCGCCAGCGCCGCCTTCAGTCCCGCGGGGTCGTCATGGTCCCGGTATCCGCAGAAGAAATGGGGGACCTGTGGAACAAAGTCCAGACTGCGCAGCCCCAGCCGCCTCATCTCGTCCAGGAAGAATGCCAGAGGGTAGCGGCTGTACTGGCCGTTGGAGCCCAGCAGCCGCGTGCTGACCGCCATCTCTTACTTGATCTCGCCGGGGTAGCCGTTCTCGCACAGCTCGAACCACACATAGGCGAACTTCTCGCCGTCGGCGCACTCGCTGCCGTGGTGGGAGCCGTGGGGGGTATAGGTGATGTCGCCGCCCTGGACGTGGATCTTTTCCTCCTCGGCGGTGTAGGTGAAGGAGGCGCCGGGCAGCATAATGTACCACTGCTCCAGCTCGTTGTGGATGTGCTGGCCGATGTAGTTGGGGCCGGTGCCGAAGTTGGCGCCCATGGACAGGCGGCCCAGGTTGCGGTGCTCCAGCATCATCATCTGCTGGATGTCGGCGCCGGTGAAGTCCTCCTTATAATGCCACGCCTCGGACACGCCGCGGAAACGGGGCAGGCTCATATGCGCCTCACGGAGGCAGGTCTTGTCATAGTCGTTGAGCTCGGTGACGAAGTGGACGATCTCCATCGTCTCCTTGGCGTCGGCAGCGCAGTGGAAGGTGAAGGTCTCCTTATCAAAGTCGGGCACAAACACGGAGACCTCCTTGATGTTGAACACGCGGCGGGGGGTGACGATGTAGCCCTTGCCCGCGGTCACCAGGAAGACCTGATTGTGCTGCTCCCGGGTATAGGTCTCCGGGGTGAAGTCCGCGCCGGGCTGGAGGGACACCCGCTCCACGGTGGCGTCCTTGTAGGCGCCCTCCAGGACGCTCACGCGGGACACGCCGTCGGTATACTTGTGCTGGATATCAGTACCTCTTGAAATCTTGACCAGAGCCATGGTAAATTCCCCTTTACAGTGAATTGTTGTGTATGAACGATCAGGTAGGCGTTCCTTTCGGTGGACCTTATTTGATCTCTCCGGGATACCCGTCGATGCACATCTCGAACCAGATGTAGTCGCACTTCTTGCCAGCCTCGACCTTGCTGCCGTGCCAGAAGCCGGTGGGGGTGAAGGACAGGTCGCCGCCGGTCATGTGCACTTCCTCGCCGCCGGCGGTATAAATGAACTCCGAGCCGGGCAGGGGGAAGTACCACTGGGCCAGCTCGTTGTGGATATGCTGACCGATCTCGATGGGGCCGCAGCCCTTGACGCAGCCCATAGACAGGCGGCCCAGATTGCGATGCTCCAGCAGCATCATGGAGGTGGTGACGGAGTTATCCTTGAAATCCTCGTCGTAGGTCCAGCCCTGGCTGATGGTACGGAACCGGGGCAGCACCATGCGGGACTCCACCAGACAGGTCTTGTCATACCCGTTGAGCTCGGTGATGATGTGCAGGAATTCCAAGGGTTGCTTGCTGTCGGCGGAGCAGATAATGGTGAAGCGCTCGGTGTCGAACTCGGGGACGAACACGCCGGGCTCGGTCACGTTCCAGGCCTCGCGGGGCGTGGTGACATAGCCCTTGCCCTTGGTGAAGATGAAGAGCTGATTGTGCTCGGTGACGGAGTATACGTCGGGGGTGATGGAGTGGCCGGGCTGGAGCGCACAGTGGGCGAAGCGGGCCTGATCAAAGGCCCCCTCCAGCACGGGCACGCGGGCATAGCCGTCCTTGAAATCGTACTTGACGTCGCTGTACCGGGCTACCTGAATGAGAGACATAAGTTCGTTCCTCCTAAGCTAAATTTTCTGTGGTTGATTTAGATCAAAGCATCTTGCTCAGGAAATCCTGGAGACGCTTGTTCTTGGGATGCGCGAAAAACTCCTGCGGCTCGCTGTCTTCCACGATCACACCGCCGTCAATGAAGATGACCCGGTCGGCCGCCTCACGGGCAAAGCCCATCTCGTGGGTGACCACCAGCATGGTCATGCCGTCGGCGGCCAGCTTCTTCATGACGTCCAGCACTTCGCCCACCATCTCGGGGTCCAGCGCGGAGGTGGGCGCGTCGAAGAGCATGACCTCCGGCTGAAGGGCCAGGGAGCGGGCGATGGCGATGCGCTGCTGCTGACCGCCGGAGAGCTGATTGGGGTAGGCGTCGCGCTTGTCCTCCAGGCCTACCGTTCTGAGCAGCTTCAGGGCCCTTTCCTCGGCCTCCCGTTTGCCGGTGCCCTGCACCTTGATGGGGGCCAGCGTGATGTTGTCCAGCACCGTTTTGTGCGGGAACAGGTTGAACTGCTGAAAGACCATGCCCATGCCCAGCAGGACCTTGTTGGTCTCTTTAGGCGCGCCGGAGACCAGATCCACGTCATGGTAGAGGATCGAGCCGCCGGAGGGCTTCTCCAGCAGGTTGAGGCAACGCAGGAAGGTGGACTTGCCGCACCCGGAGGGGCCCACGATGGCCACCACCTCGCCGGGCTGGATCTCGATGTCGATGCCCTTGAGGACCTCATGCTTGCCGAAATTTTTTCGGAGTCCCTTGACGCTGATCATACTCATAACGTTTCTGCCCCCCGTAAGTGATAGCGGCCGAAGCCGAAGTAGGCAACGCTGTTGCGGTAGGAGATGTCGGCCACCAGGCGCTCCAGCGCCTGCCTGTCGTCCGGGAACTGCCCTTCTTCCACCCAGCGTCCCAGCAGAGCGCACAGGATGCGGCGGAAGTACTCGTGCCGGGTATAGGACAGGAAGCTGCGGGAGTCGGTGAGCATCCCGATGAAGTTGCCCAGGACGCCGCCGGCGGCCAGATTCTTGAGCTGGGCTTCCATGCCCTCCTTGCAGTCGTTGAACCACCAGGCCGAACCGTGCTGGAGCTTGCCCCGCACGCCCTCCCCCTGGTAGCAGCCCATCAGGGTCACAAGGCCCGCATTGTCGCCGGGCTCCAGGGAGTAAAGGATGGTCCGCGGCAGTTCTCCGTTCTCGTCCAGCGCGTTCAGGAAGGCGGCCAGATCCGGCAGGCGCACCGCCGGTCCGATGCTGTCATATCCGGTGTCCGGTCCCAGCAGGCGGTACATGCGGGAATTGTTGTTGCGCTGGGCGGCAAAGTGCATCTGCATCGCCCAGCCCCGCTTGGCATAGCCCCGGCCAAAGAACAGGAGCAGGGCCGTTTTATACTGCCACAGTTCCTCCTCCGTCACACCCTCTCCCGCCAGGCGCTTTTTCAAGATCCCGTCCAGCTCTGCCTCCCCAGCAGGGCGGAAGCAGATATTGTCCAGCCCGTGGTCGGCCAGCGCGCAGCCGTGGGCGTCAAAGAAGTTCAGCCGCTGCTCCAGGGCGTCCAGAAGGCTCTGCCAGCCGCCGATCTCCATTCCCGCGGAGGCGGAGAGCCGCTTTATGTATTCGGGGAAGTCCTCCTTCTCCAGGTTCACCGCCCTGTCCGGTCGGAATGCCGGGAGGACCTTTGTCTCCAGCGTCGGGTCGTCGGAGAGCCTCTCATGCCATTCCAGCGTGTCCGCCGGGTCGTCGGTGGTACAGATCAGGGTCACGTTGGACTTTTTCAGGATGTCCCGCACGTGCATCCCTTCCCCGATGGCCGCCTGACAGTGGTCCCAGACCTCTTTGGCGTTGGCTCCGGTGAGGTGCCCGTCATAGCCGAAATATCGCTTGAGCTCCAAATGGCTCCAGTGATAGAGGGGATTGCCCGCCGACCGCTCTAAGGTGGCGGCCCAGGCCTGGAATTTTTCCTCGTCTGGCGCAGACCCGGTGATGAGCCGCTCCGGCACACCGTTGGCGCGCATCAGCCGCCATTTGTAGTGGTCCCCCTCCAGCCACAGCTGGGTCAGGTTGCGGAAGACCCGGTCTTCCGCAATCTCCCGCGGACTGACATGGCAGTGGTAGTCCAAAATGGGCATCCCCTCCGCCACGCCGTGGTAAAGCGCCCTGGCCGTCTGTGTATCCAGCAGAAAATCCTCGTCAAGGAATGGTCTCATTCTTCCATCCTCCGTCCCGTTCACAGGTTTTGCCGTTCTGTTCAAAGTCCCATCATATATGAATGATATATTTGTGATATATCTCTTGTAGCCAAACATAACATAGTTTGCCCGCCGTGTCAAGCAAAAACCAGACCATTTTGCCAAAAAAATATTCTGTTCTGAAAACGAACTGTTGATTTTCGCCATAAGTCCTATCCATGAACCTGTTTCCGTCCTTGACATCCCTGGCATATGCTGGTATACTGACAGTGTTCTTGATATATTACATACCACCTATTTTCAATCATCTGATATATTACAGCGGAGGTGCCTTATGGCAAAAGCACTTGCCCAAAAGCGGGAAAGCCTGTCACAGGTCGCATACGACCAGATCAAGGCCATGATCCTGCAAAAGGAGCTGATCCCTGGACAGTTTATCAACGAGTCCCAGCTTCAAGAGATGCTGTGCCTGGGCCGCACACCGGTGCGTGAGGCGATTCTGGCGCTGGCGCAGGACAATCTGGTTACGGTGCATCCCAGGCGCGGGATCGAGATCACCCGCCCCACCCCCAAGGACATCCACGATATTTTTGAGATCCGTTCACTGTTGGAGCCCACGATCCTCCGCCAGTGCTTCACCATGGTGGACCCTCAGTGGGCAATGGATATGCGCGCACTGCTGCTCCAGCACGAGGACGACAGCGCCGGCAATTCCGCCGAGACGGCGGCGCCGCTGATCGAGCTGGACAACCGCTTCCACCTGGAACTGGTGGACACGCTTCGAAATCAATATGCCACCAACCTGATGCGCAGCCTGGTGGACTACCTGAACCTGATCCGGGTCACCGCCTGGCGCCCCATCCGGTATCGGGCCAGCAACCGGGAACATATCGATATCCTGAACGCCATTCTGGAACAGGATCTGGAGAAATCCTGCCGGCTGCTCTCCGATCACATTCATCTGTCCTATCAGGAGGCCATCAACACCATGATGCACAGTTCTTTTTGAAGCGGCGCCAGGGGCCGCCGATTGGTCGGCGGGAAGGGTGCCGGAACGTGTGCGTACAAAGGCCGTGAAAAGCCTGTGCCGACAGGCGTTCGGCAGGCGGGGCGAAAACTTTCCCGGGGCAGAGCACCGGGAAAGTAACGGCATTGGAAAGGCTGGGAGAACCCAATGGGCAATGTCATTAAGTTAATCTAAAAAACCAGCCGTTGAGGGACAGAAAGGTGCTTTCCGTTGTTCGCATGCCATTCCTTTATTCTATGTTTGGTATGCTTTAAAGAAAGCACCCAATCATACAAACCAGAATTCGAAAGAGGACGGTAATGGAAGAGAATATCGTAGCGAAGTTGACCGCAAAGGATGATAAATATGCTTGTGCTCTTGCCGATAAAATAATATCCGAAAGTCAGGAAACAGATGAATGGTACGAATATTTTGACGACTTTGCATCGTTGCTTGACCATCCAAAATCATTGGTAAGAAATCGAGTGCTGCATATTCTGGCAGCAAATGCTCAGTGGGATGAGGAAAATCATTTTGATTCAATTATATCTGATTTTCTCACGCATATAATGGATGAAAAACCGATTACCGCAAGACAGTGTGTTAAGGCTCTTGCACAGGTAGGCTTAGCAAAGCCACAGTATATTCCAAGGATATTATCAAGCCTTAAACGTGCTGATTTATCTAAGTACAAGGACAGTATGCGTCCATTAATTGAAAAGGATATGGCAGAAACCGAAAAGATATTGACAATTTCCAGTTTGTCGAAAAGATGAACGCTTGACTTGCTGGAATATGATATAAAAAGCTGCATCATGTAGAACCTATGTCCCGCTCCTGTAGAAAAAGTACCCACCCCGTTCAAAATAGGGTGGGTACTTTTTATGTGTGCCCAAAGGTTTAACTTAATGACATTTCTCAAATGGGTCCGCCCTTTTTCCATATCCCTACAGGGTCACGCCGTCTTTCCAAATGGCGAGATCCCGGTAGCCCGCCTGTTCCGACCGGGTGGGCGCGCCGGAGGCCGTATCCAGCACCTTCCGCAGCAGGGCCTCCGTGTGTTTGTCCCAGCCCTCTCCCTGCGCCAGGCCGCCGGCGCTGTAGTCGATCCAGCCCGCCTTATGTCCCGCCAGCGCGGTGTTGGTGGAGATCTTGACGGTGGGTACCGGCGCGCCGAAGGGCGTCCCCCTGCCGGTAGTGAAGAGGATCAGCTGGGCCCCCGCCGCCGCCAGTCCGGTGGTGGATACCAAGTCGTTGCCCGGGGTCTGAAGTACGCACAGGCCCCGCTTTTTCGTCCGTTCTCCGTAATGGAGTACATCTCTCACAGGAGAGCTCCCGCCCTTCTGCACACAGCCCAGCGATTTTTCCTCCAGGGTCGTAATGCCCCCCGCCTTATTGCCGGGAGAGGGATTTTCATAGATTACCTGGCCGTGGCGGACAAAGTAATCCTTGCATTCTTCCACAAGGGCGGGCAGGCTCCGGGCTGTATCTCCGTCGGCGCAGCGGCGGAAAAGCACCGCCTCCGCCCCAAACATTTCGGGGATCTCGGCCAGCAGCGCGGTGCCGCCCATGGCCACCAGGCAGTCGGCCACCCGCCCCACCAGGGGATTGGCGGTGATGCCGGACAGACCGTCGGACCCGCCGCACTTCAGCCCCACGATCAGTTCATCCACCCCGATCTCCTCCCGGATCTGTCCTGCTGCGCGGTCGATCAGCCCACGCAGCAGGGCCTCCCCCTCCGCCAGCACATCCTGCGCGGCCTGGCATTCCAGGAAGGCCGTGCGCGCGCTGTCCCAGCCGCCAAGCAGCTCCTGGAGCACCGAGATGCTGCTGTTTTCACACCCCAGGCCCAGCACCAGCACGCCCCCCGCGTTGGGGTGGCGGATCAGTCCGCAGAGGATGCGCCGGGTAGCCTCCTGGTCCTCCCCGATCTGGGAGCAGCCATAAGGGTGGGGCCAGGCGTATACGCCGTCCACCCGCCCCCGGGCATAGGTCTCCACCGCCCGCGCCAGGGCCTGGGCCACACCGTTGACACAGCCCACCGTGGGGATGATCCAAATCTCGTTCCGGATCCCCACCCCTCGGTCGCGGCGCCGGTAGCCCCGGAAGGTCCGGACCGGCATCGGCTCCAGGGTCAAGGCGGTCACCTGCGCCCCCGGAGTCTTGTCCTCGTCCAGCGCGGTGCCCAGGTTATGGCTGTGCACCCACGCCCCGGGGGCGATATCCCTCTTGGCCCGCCCGATGGGGCAGCCGTATTTGATCACCTCGCCCCCGGCGGCGATGGGGGCGAGCGCTAGCTTGTGTCCCTGTGGGATGTCCTCCAGCGCTGTGACCTCTCTTCCCTCCACCCGGACACGTTCCCCCGCCGCGACGGGAGAAAGGGCAACGGCAACGTTGTCCCTGGGATGAATCCGCAGTACTGCCATATCTGTCCCTCCTATCTGCAATCCGCCAGGGCCGCGGCCATGCCGTCTGCACGGATCCGGGCCAAAGCCTGCCCCGCCGCCGGGACGAAGCCGGGCAGCGTGCGCAAATCCTCCCCCCAGAAGTCCGTGCGGGCCGCCAGGGCGGCGATCAGCGCCTCCGGCGCCAGCCCGCTGTTTTGGGCAAAAAAGTCCAGTACGGCGGGCTCGTCCCGAACCGGATAGGCATGGCCGCACCGCTCTGCCTGGGTATAGAAAGCGGCCAGAGCGGCAAACGAGAAGGTGAGGCGGTCCGGCGCCCGGCCGTTCTGTGCCAGGAAGGCGTTTACGCTGGGCAGCACCCTGGCACGCCACTTGGACACGGAGTTGAGGGCAATGTCCAGCAGCCTGTGGTCGATATAGGGATTGGAAAACCGCTCCTCCACCGCCCTGGCAAATGCCTCACAGTCCGTCCGGGGCAGGGAGAGGGTGGGGATGATCTCCTCAAAGAGGGCTCCCTCCAGGAAGGCGCGGACCGCAGGGTCCTCCATGCAGGTGCGGACGATATCATGCCCCGCCAAGAAGGCCGCAGGCACCATGGCGGTGTGACCGCCGTTGAGTATACGCACCTTCTGTTCCTTGTACGGATGGTGGTCGGCCACAAACTTCACCGGCAGGCCCGCCTGCGGCGCGGGGAACTCCTCCGCCAGGGACTCGTCTCCCTCGATCACCCACAGTCCAAATGGCTCCGCAGTATCCAGAAGCGCGTCGCGGTAACCGTTGCTCGCATGGAGTTCCTCCGCCCAGTCCTTGGGATACCCGGTGACGATGCGGTCCACCAGGGTGCTGCAAAAGCGGTTCTCCTCCCGCAGCCAGCGCCGGAACGCCTCCCCCAAGCCCCAATCCTCGGCGTGGCGGAGCACGTACTCCCGGAGCACGCTGCCGTTGTCCGCAATGAGCTCGCAGGGCAGCAGCACCCACCCCCGCTCTCCCGCCTGCCAACGTTCCCACAGCAGGCGGGTCAGCTTGGCAGGAAAGGAGGCGGGAGGTCGGTCGTCAAACCGGCAGGACCCATCATAGACGATGCCCGCCTCCGTCGTGTTGGAGATCACAAAGCGCAGCGCCGGGCTGCGGGCGGTACGCAGCAGTTCCTCCCAGTCCGTAAAGACATCCAGCCCCCGGCTGATGCAGCTGATGATCCGCCGGTCGTTTACCACCGCGCCGTCATACTTCCCCCGCAGACAGAGTTGGTAAAGCCCCTCCTGCGCGTTGATGCGCGCGGCCTTGCCGGTAGAGGCCGGAGGCACCACCACTGCCTTGCCGTTGAAGCCCGCCCGCTCGTTCATCACATCGATGAAGTGATCGGCAAAACCCCGGAGGAAATTCCCCTCGCCAAATTGGAGCACCCGCTCGGGCGCCTGCCGGAGGAGATAGCCTTTCCACTCCCCCAGCGTCGTATAGGTCAGTTGTTCCATCTTGAAAACCCCTTTCCTGCCGTCTCAGTCCTCACTGATATATCTATGATATATCATAAGTTTCAGCCACCGCCCTGTCAATCCTCTTTTTTGATCTGACCACTGCCGGACAGCTCCGTCCGGGACGTGCCCTCCCAGCCTGTTAAAAGAGAGCGGCGGAGGGATGGTCCCTCCGCCGCTCTCTTTTCGTGATTCACATAGCCTTGCAGGCGCTGTCCTCTAACCTAGCGTTCCACCACAAGGGACATGCCCTGTCCCCCGCCGATGCAGAAGGTCACCAGTCCGCGCTTTACATTCCGGCGCTTCATCTCATGCAGGATGCGGGCCACCAGAATACCCCCGCTGGCCGCATTAGGGTGCCCGATTGAAATGGCGCCTCCGTTGACGTTGATACGTGCCATATCCGCTTCGTTATCCAGGCCTAAGACCTTCAGGCAGGCCAAACTCTGTGCGGCAAACGCCTCATTGATTTCGATCAGGTCGAAGTCTTTCAGCGAAAGTCCGGTCTGTGCCATCAGCTTCTGCGTGGCCACCACAGGGCCGTATCCCATATAATGCGGGTGGTATCCGGCACAGGCGAATGCGGTCACGGTTCCCAGCGGTTCTAGGCACTCTTTCTCTGCCCGCGCCGCAGACATGACCAACATAGCAGACGCTCCATCGTTCATAGGCGAGCTATTGCCGGCAGTTACCACGCCGTCGGCTTTGACAACGGGCTTTAGTTTGCTTAGGGACTCTACCGTACAGTCAGGGCGGACACAGTCGTCCATCACGACGGTCTTTGCCGCCCCTTTCTTCTGCGGGATCGTGATGGGGACAATCTGCTCATCAAACAATCTCTCCGCCCATGCCGCCGCCGCCAGCTTATGGCTGCGGCAGGCAAACTCGTCACAGGCCGCCCGGCTGATTCCGTATTGCTCGGCCAAGTTTTCCGCAGTCTGAAGCATGGATACATCTCCGATATTGTCCGGAGACCGCTTGACCTCCAGAATCTTCAGGGTGCTCGGATAGGCCTGCTCCGGACGTTTGACCAAAATCGGCTGTTGTGAATAGCTGTCCACACCGCCGGCCATAACGATATCCGCGTGCTCCGACTCGATCAGCGCCGCGGCAAAGGCCAGGGCGGTCAAGGAGCTGGCGCACCGCCGTTCAATGGTAGCGCCCGGCACCTCCATCGGCATGTCCGCCGCCAGCCAAGCCATACGGGCGGGGCTTCCATTGTCGTTGTTCATCAGGTTGCTGAACAGGACTTCATCCACTTTGGATGGATCGATCCCCGCCTTCTGTATGGAGGCCTTGATGACTTCGGCCGCCAGGGTCATGGCGGGCACGCCGGCCAGGGACTGCCGCATCTTCCCAACGGGTGTACGCACCGCATTTACGATGACTGCACGATTCTTCATGCCCACACCTCATCCAGCCCCAAGATTCGCCGCGCATCGCCGACCGTGGCCAGGGGGCGCTCAAACTCGTCCGCGATTCGTTTGATTCGATCCACAAATTCTACATTGTGCTCCGCCAAGATGCCCTTTCGAATATAGATATTATCCTCCATTCCCACACGGAGGTTTCCGCCCATATGGATGGCCATCGTACTGATCGTCAGCGCTTGTCTTCCAAGGCCGACCGCTCCCCACGTCGCATCCGCGGGAATGCTCTCGGCCAGGAACAGGAGGTTTCGCTCTGTGGCGGCCATACCGCCTTTTACCCCCAGTACGAACTGATAATGCAGCGGCCCCGAAAGGAACCCCTCTCTATGAAGGCGCAGGCTGTTTTCCACCATGCCCGCGTCATAGCACTCGATTTCCGGCTTTACATGGTATTCCCGCATGGCCTGTGCAAAGCGCTTCATCATATCTTCCTTGTTGATGAAGATACCCTCTCCAAAATTCATGGAGCCTGCGTTGAAAGAGGCCAGATCAGGCCGCAGTTCCAGAGGCTTGAGCCGCACTTCTTCAGAAAACTCCATGCCGGAGGTGGTCAGATTGATGAGAATATCACATTTGTCCCGGATCCGCTCCACAGTCTCCTTGAAGCGGGCAAAGTCCATGGAGCGTCCTCCCTGCTCATCCCGCACATGGATGTGCGCGACGCTGGCGCCGGCCAGATAGCACTGGTACACTTCTTCCGCGATCTGCTCCGGGGTAATCGCAAGGTTGGGACATTTGCTCAGAGGTGTTCCGCTTCCTGTGGTCGCTACGGTAATAATCAGTTTTTCCATGGTTCTCTCCTTCGGCGGAGACCCAGCGTGTAATAGAGCTATTCTTTCCTCTTCCGCAGATATGCGCTCATGACCGCGCCCGCTTTTTCCTTATGCGCACGTACACACTGTTCTACGCCATCATAATCTTTTTCCGAGAGAAGCTGGATGATGTGCTCGTGATCCTTGATCGAACCCGGGATCATACTCGGTGCCATGGAGAATACGGAACGGGTAATCCCCCACTTCTTCCACAATTCACAGATCATATCATATAGCTCTCTCTGGGGAAGCCTTTGATAAATTGCCAAATGAAATTTTTGATTTAAATCGCTGTAGTTCTGCCCTGCCTCTTCGCAAGCCTGCATTTGCGTATTCAGCTCGCGCAGGCCGTCAAGATCTGCCTCTGTGAGATAGTCAATTGCCAGCCTGGATGCGTACCCCTCGAGGACCCCCTTGATCTGGAAGATGGTTATGGCCTTCTCCGGATCAAAGGCTTTCACATAGGGGCCTTTGTTTGCCTGGATCTCTACGTATCCTTCGCTTTCCAGCCGGCGTATCGCCTCCCGGACAGGGATTTCACTGCTCTCGTTGTCCTTTGCCAACTGACTAATGACCAGGCGTTTCCCCGGCTCGTATACTCCGTTTTCAATCCCGGAGAGCAGATTTTCATAGACAAGATCTACTTTGCTTTTATATGCTCGCATCGATTATTGCCTCCTAACTGTACAGTCCAATTACTGCATCACATTAAATATATTATATATCATATATAATCGAACTGTCAATTTTTGAAGAAATCCTATGCAAGCTCCTTTTTGCGCTTCCGCGCCGCCATGTAATTGGTTAAGACGACGGCCGCTAAGATCACATAGCCGATCAGGTCTGTGGCAACACCCACCATAAGCAGGCAAACCACGGCCACGCCCAGCAAAACTCGC
Source organism: Intestinimonas sp. RTP31139st1_F5_RTP31139_211217 (assembly GCF_040226735.1). Classification (NCBI taxonomy): domain Bacteria; kingdom Bacillati; phylum Bacillota; class Clostridia; order Eubacteriales; genus Intestinimonas; species Intestinimonas sp. RTP31139st1_F5_RTP31139_211217. The sequence goes on from NZ_JBCOAQ010000015.1 coordinate 25,348, forward strand.
GCCGGAGTGGGAACCTTACCGAATATCCAGCCCTCTGTAATAATAGAAAACGCAAAGATACCAGCCGATGCGGACAGTACCGCCAGGATAATATCCAATCCGTTACCGATCAACAGCAGCTCTTGGTTAAAAATAAACACAAATGGGACTAGGAACGACGGCAGCACCAGCACCAAGCCCTGCCAGCCCACCTTGTTGGGCGATGCGTCTGCAATCCCGGCTGCGGCATAAGAGGCCAGCGCGACGGGAGGGGTGATGGCGGACATGGTGGCAAAGTACAGCAGGAACATATGCACAGGGATCAGCTCCAACCCGTAGCCGGTCAAAACGCTGCTCAGCGTCGTGGCGGCCAGAACGTAGGATGCCGTCACGGGGAGTCCCATGCCCAGAATAATACATACGACCATACTCATAATGAGCACTGCCCAGACGTTGGCATTGACAATGCTGGCCAGCACAGAGATTTTGATCCCCAGCCCGGTCATCCCAATGCAGCCGACCACGATGCCCGCCCCGACACAGGCCGTGCTGACGGACAGCATCCCACGGCCGCCGGACTCCACGGCTTTTAAAAATCCCCGCAGGGTCAGGCGGTCTACGGGCCGGATCACCCAAACCAGCGTGAGTGCCAACGTGGCAAACAGCGCGGAGCGCGTGGCTGAGAATCCCGCAACCAGCATGACGATCAGAGTCAGGAATCCGGCCAAGCAGGTGAGCCCCTGCCAGAGCATCTCTTTCTTACTCAGGGAGAGCTCCAGCTCCACCGGTTTCAGGTCCCACCTGAGTGCCCGCAGATGCACGGCCAGGAATACCCCCAGATAGTACAGCAGCGCGGGCACTATGGCGTAAACAATGATTTTTGAATAGGGAGTCGATGTGTATTCCGCCATCAAAAAGGCGGCGGCCCCCATGACCGGAGGCATGATCATACCTCCGGTGGCCGCGGTCGCCTCTACGGCGCCGGCAAATTCCTTGGAATAGCCAGCCCGCTTCATCAGAGGGATCGCAAACGTACCCGTCGTAGCCACATTCGTAATGGAGTTGCCCTGAATCATCCCCACCAGAGCACAGGCAATCACCGACGCCTTGGCTGGCCCTCCTGTGATTCTGCGTGTCGCCATGATAGAGATATCGCTGAACACCTTCATTGCCCCGGACTTGTCCAGAAGCGCGCCAAAAAAGACGAACATAACCACACTGGTGGCAGCCACACCTGTGGTCGACCCCATCAGTGCGAAATTAGAGTTGAACAGATAGGAGATCATATAGGGGAAGGTGAGCTGCGGGGCCTTGAGCCGCCCCGGCAGCAGAAATCCCAGCACGGCATACAGGCAGAAGGCAATGATGACCCACGCCATGGCCGGCCCCACATAACGCCAGCAGGCCACAATGACAAGCGCCACCAATCCGGTCCCGATCACCAGATCCAGCGTGGTCGGAAAGGCCGCACGGAGTTGAATGTCATTGTAGTACACAAGAATGTAGACGAATGCAAGGCAGAGAAATCCGACTGTAATTCCTTTTTCCAGGTACCGGATGGGTTTCTTCACCTTTCCAAAACTGATATAGGCCAGCAGCAACACCAACATCATGTGGATCGCCCGATGCAGCCAAGCCTGGGGGATTCCCACAAAAGAGGTGGCAAAGTGATACACTCCCAGGGCGATGGCGATGGCAGTCCCCACCCTCCATAGAGGGGTGTCCTGTACCCAATTCTTTGCAGGTGCGGTCTCTGTGGAGGAGGGGCCCACATCTGTACTTTCCAGTTCCTTCTGGAGCAGCTTGTCTTTCCGTTTTAGCATCATTTCTCCCTCCCAAAGAATTGTCCTTTACTCCACGGAGCCTTTACTTTTCAGCAGGTCATAGACCTCTGGTGCGGTATTGTCCTGCGTCACGAAGGTCCCGCACTGTTCCCAGGACCCGCGGTTAAACATCTCTTCGCCGGATTCTGCAATCAGCTCCACCACGCGGGCCAGAAATTCTCCGGGCAGGTCCCCGTTTGCAATCAGCATGCCGTCATAGGCCAGCAGTTTCATCGGGTCGGGCTGGCCGGCATACTGATTGGCCGGCACATCAACGGTGTAGAAAGAGGGATACTTCTCCAAAATGTGTTCCAGCGCTTCATCCGTGGGTTGGAGCAGGCGAATCGGATCTGTGGAATCGATCTGCACCAGGGTGGCCATGGGCAGGTTGCCGTTGATATGGCACGCGTCCAGATGACCATCGGAAAACTGGTCGGGATATTCACTGGGGGAGACAATCTGGTAAGCGCCTCCGGCCAGATCCGCCTCGCTCATGCCGTGGCCTTCCAGCAGCGCATTCATCGTATACATGGCGACCTGACCGTAGGTACCCGCCGCGACGCGCTTACCGGCCAGATCCGCAAAGGTGTGGATATCGCTGCTGGCCAGCACCGCCGTCTGTGCATAGCTCATCTGCACACTCATCAGTGCCTTTACGTTGGAGCAATCCTTGACGTTCTCATTTTCTCCCGCAAAGGCGGGAACCAGGGATGTACTGCTGGTAAATCCCAACTGGGCGTCCGTCCCCAGGTTCACCACATCGATGTTGGCGTCGCCCCCGCCCTCAATCACCGTTACGGACATATCGGGGAACTCCTTCATAAGCAGCTCTGAGATCTTGACCGCACAGCTATACCAGATATTCCCCGAGTTGCTGGCGCAGATGACAATGGAGGAGGGATGTTCTATGGTAGTTCCCTCTCCTCCGCCAGCTCCGGGCTCCGAACCCCCGCCACAGCCAGCCAGTCCTACCGCCATACAGATTGCGAGCAACATTGCCACTGCCTTTTTCATTACACTACTCCTCCTTAGCACATCAAGATTGAATCGGGTCTCCCCCAAATTCACTGATCCAATAGTGCGACAGCACGGGTCCACCCTGCGCTGGCGCCCTTAAGCTTCACCGGGAAGCAGATGACCTTGAATCCGTATCCCGGCAGTTGATCCAGGTTTGTCAATTTTTCCATTTGATAATACTCCCCACGGCGCCCCGCGAAGTGGCCTTCCCAGATCATCCGGTTATCGCGCTTTTCCCGATACTGCTCGGCCGCCAGAGCAAATGGCATATCCCACGTAAAGGAATCCGTACCCACCACCTTGATCCCTTGCTCCATCAGCCAGACAGTGGCTTCCTCACTGACGCCCGCCCCGTAGCTGGTATAATCGGGCTGTCCAAAGTGAGGCGCCGCTCCACTTTCCAGCAGCACAATATCCAGCGGCTTTAATTGGTACTCCATTTGATCCAACACCCGCCGAATATCGTCGGCATGAATGATCTTTCTGGGGTCCCATTGGCTGAAGTCCAGATGAACTCCATCGGAAAAGCAGTATTCCAAAGGCACCTGGTCTATTGTGCGGGATGGTTCTCCGTTGTTCATCGTTGGAAAGTAGTGCCACGGGGCATCCATGTGGCATCCGCTGTGAGACGCCAGCGTGATCGTTTCATTTGCCCAGCCAATTCCATACGGGAGCTCGTCTTTTGTCACGCCATATGCCTTGGCCACCGTCTCTGCATTGTCCGCATGGCTGCGATAGATGATCTGAGGAGCTTGGTGAGGTTTGTCCGATGCCAAGCCCATCTCGATTGCTGTGCTTAAGTCAAGGATCGTCATTGATACCCCTCCAAATCATATATCATATACGATTTTGCTAATCACAATATATCATATATGATTTTTTGTTGCAATATATACTTCGTCTAAAATTTCAGGCGCTTTTTTGGCTAATAAGCCGATATGTCCCGGTGCGCCGGGACTGCCGCCGGGGTCCCTTTGTCCCAGAAAAAGCGCCGGGCCTGATCAGAATCTGATAAGGCCCGGCGTGTCCCATGCCGTTCCAGACCGCCAAGGGCACTCCGAACGACATGACATATGTGTATTTGATGAGCAAGCGGAAATGCAGAATGCTTTCATTTGGATGTGTTTAAGGGATAATCTCCATCACGGCGCGCCGAAAACAGTGAGGCGAAAGCGAGACCCGATTGAAGAAGCTGGCTGTGTCCTCCACAAAGGCCCGGTCGACCGAGATATCCGCTATCGTGATGGCCTGGGACTTGCCTGCTGTGCTGTCCTTGAACACACAGGCAATGCCGTAAGTGGTACACTGTCCGGCCTCCTCAATGGAAACCTCTGATTGCACCACCTCATAGATGGGCGCGCGCTCGGAATGCTTCATTGGAATCTACCTCTCTTCTATTTATTTTCCCGGCTGTGTACCGGGCCCACACTAAATAGAACGAGGTAAAACGGGAGATATGACACTTTTTATAACATATTCTGACATAATTTATGTATCTAAATATTCATATATGGGGCCGACATACTCCAGCTCGGTGCTGCCGTCGTAGATATAGACCTCCGCAGACACCCGGTAGCTGTCCCCGGCGATGTTGCCGGTATAGGTGCCGCCGGCCCCCGAGATGTGGCTGGACTCCTTGTTGCTTTTCGAAGCCACGGTCAGCCAGCCGGTGGAGGTTTTCAACTGCAGCTTGACGTCCACCTTGACCGCCGTGACGCTTTGCACGGAATACGCCATGGCTGTGGCGCCCCACTGTATCCCGTCGTCCTTCTCCTCCAGGGTGATGCCCAGGGTGCTGAGATAGGACCACCGGGCGACCGCCGCGCTGGCCGAGGCCGCAAAGGAGAAGACCAGCAGGACCGCGAGCAACGATGTCAGTTTCTTTTTCATCTAATTGTCCTCCTTCTGGATTAGTCTCATGCTCTCTGCGATTTCCAGCAGCTCATCAAAGGCACACTCTCCCTGCAGGCAAAGGTTGCTGCCCCCCTGGGACCAGGAGAGGACCCTCAGCTCGGTGCCGGCAACCTCTTTTTCGATCGCATAGGCGCTGAAGCCGTTCACATAGATCCCCTCCGCCTCAGTTGCCTCGTTGTCGTTGAACAGAGGCGTGCTTGCATCGCATTGCAGGATGCTGATTGCCTGCGCCTCATCATTGGAAAAAACAATGGTTTTTATCGCGCCATCGGCATAGTAAGCACCGGAAAAGCCATATCCCTCCGGCATGTCCTGCGGATACCAGTAGCTTGTCCAGTCGGAGGGGATATCGACATCAGGCGCTAAGTCCTCCGGGGCTCGGGGCGTGACGTATAATTTCGTGTAGGTGTCATGCACCTGTGTGAAGAATAGGTTGAGCTGCTCCCAGAAGGCCCCGGCCGTCAGAACGCCGAGGAGCAGAAGCACCGTGGCGGCCACGGCCAGCACCCTCCCCGGCAGGAAGCGCCGCCTCCTGCGGGCGGGACCGCGGCGCTGCAGGGCCTCCAATCCCTCATAAAACTGCTCGGAGAATGTGTGCTCCGCCTGCTCGGCCGCTTTGAGAAGGGCGTCGTCATCGTCAAGGATTGACTCTCGGATCATTTCATCGATCTGATTCACAAAATAGTCCCTCCCGCTCCAAAGAATCCATCAGCTTTTTCCGGGCCCGAAAGGCAATCGTCCGGACATTATCCGGAGTGATAGACAATGTCTCGGCGATTTCCTTGTCGGACAGGCCGAGGGATCGATAGCTGAAAATGGCCTTTGTCTTTTCTGGAAGCGCCTGAATAAATCTGCCGACATATTCTTCTGTGGAGTGTGCCGCCGCTGCGGAATACGTGGTGTCTCCCCGCTCCATGGAGAGCTTGTCCATACTGATATCATCCAAGGTCTCACAGGGCTTGTTCTGCCGAAGAAGATCGATTGCCACATTTTTGGCGGCGCGCAGCGCGTAAACGCGTTCTTCGCGCGCAGTCCTGAAGCTGAGCTTCCCAAAGGTCCGATAAATGCGGAACAGTGCTTCTTGTACAGCGTCTTCAGCCTTTTGCGAGTCGCCCAGGACATTACATGCAATATAGAACATTCCGCTTTGATGTCTTTCGCAAAACAGCTCGAAGTCGCTTAACCGCACATAGCATCACCTTGCCTTGCAAAGTTCGTCCCTATTTTATCACAAATTCCAGCATAATAAAGAGATTTTTGCCGAAAAACAGAAAATAATATCCACAGCAGCGCCTAAAAAACAGATTTTCCCTTCAGCCGTCCCCCTCTGCCCTTTCGATCGGTCCGTTTTCCCTTTCATAGCGGGCAATATACTGTTTGATGGCCTGATTGATCTCACTGTTGCGGCTTCTGCCGTTGGCCCCCGCAATGTAATCCAATTTTTGCACGCTCTCGCGGTATACCCGCAAAGTGAAGGCTAATTCGTCAAGTTTCTTTCTTGGCATACGTACCACCGCCTTGACGTTAAGTATAGGCAAATATGGTACTATAAAGTAACCTATTTGGTATCAAAATATAACCAGTTTATTTTTTGTGTCCAAAAACCGCCCCGCCACATGCCTGCCACCGCTCTGCGGCCCTTTACCTTATAAGCGCAAAAGAGCCCTGGCGCAAAGCGCCAAGGCTCTTTCTTGAAGTGCTTCCGCAGAGTCCGTCTCTTCGCCTCGGAACGTCCCTTTGCTTCCCCCATGCCTCGAACCGTACCGGAACAGCAACATGGCGGCGGGCCTTCTACAAATCTAAATAAAAATCCCCAGAAACTGTACAGTTCCTGGGGATTCACTGGTGGACGATACAGGACTTGAACCTGTGACCTCCCGCACGTCAAGCGGATGCTCATACCAGCTGAGCTAATCGTCCAAATGGCGAAGGTTATAATATCATTTTTATCTTGCTTTGTCAACACCTTTTCAGATTCTTTTTGATCCTCTTTCTTTCATATTATGATAGAAAACCTCCCGCATCTGAAATCTTCCACTGTTCAAACTACACCTGTCCTGCTATACTGATGATACTGACACAGACGGGATGTCGGCACAGAGCCGCACCCGGAGTACGAGGAGGTGCCTCCCTCTCATGCAGCAGACGGTTCTGATCACTGGCGGCAGCCGGGGTATCGGTGCGGCGATGGCCCGCGCATTTGCCGCCGCCGGCTATGCGGTAGCGGTCAACTACCACCGCTCCGAAGCCGAAGCCCGCGCCCTGGTGGAGGAGCTCTCCTCCTCGGGATATTCGGTCCGGGCCTTTCAGGCCGACGTGTCCGATCCCGGCCAGGCCCAGTCTTTGGTTGACAATGTGTTGGATATTTTTTGTCAACTTGACATTCTGATATGTAACGCCGGCGTCGCGTGGACAGGCCTTCTCTGCGATATGACGGATACGGACTACCGCCGGGTGCTGGGCACCGACCTGGACGGCGTCTTTTACTGCTGTCGGGCGGCCTATCGGCACATGGTACACCGGAAGTATGGGCGTATCCTCACGATCTCCTCGATGTGGGGACGTTCCGGCGCATCCTGCGAGGCGGCCTACTCGGCGGCCAAGGCCGGTGTGATCGGGCTTACAAAGGCTTTGGCCCAGGAGCTTGGCCCCTCCGGGGTGACGGTCAACTGCCTGGCACCCGGTGTGATTGACACACAGATGAACTGCGCGCTGTCTGCGGGGGACCTGCACACGCTTGCCGAGGAAACCCCGGTGGGCCGTCTGGGCACGGCCGAGGACGTGGCCCGCGCCGCCCTGTTTTTGGCCTCTCCTCAGGCGGGCTTTATTACCGGGCAGGTCCTTGGGGTGGACGGCGGCTTTCTTTTGTAAGCTGCTTTTGTCACTTTTGTGGATATCTTTGTTTCTTTCCTCTTTTTAGGTTGTCAAAAACAACGGTTGACAATTTTATGGGGCAAGGCTTATAATTGTCAACAACCTAAAGGAGGGTTTTACAATGAAAATGAATCGCGCTTTGTCTCTTGCCATGGCAGGCGCCCTGGGCCTGTCCCTGTTGGCCGGCTGCGGCGGCGGCAGCGGCTCCGCCACGCCCGCCCCCGCCGACACCTCTGCTCCTGCCGACCATTCCGGTGCTTCCGGCGTCATCAAGATTGGCGGCATCGGCCCCCTGACCGGCTCCGCCGCCGTGTACGGCCTGGCCACGAAGCAGGGCGCCGAGGTCGCCGTAGCGGAAATCAACGCCTTGGGCGGTCTCCAGTTCTCCCTGGATTTCCAGGATGACGAGGGCGACGCCGAGAAGGCCGTCAACGCCTACAACAAGCTCAAGGGCGACGGCGTGCAGCTCATCTACGGCTGCACCACCACCACTCCCTGCGTGGCCGTGGCCGCCGAAACCTTCAACGACCGCTACTTCCAGCTCACTCCCTCCGCCTCCTCCACCGATGTGACCAGCGGGCGGGACAACGTCTTCCAGGTCTGCTTCACCGACCCCAATCAGGGCCTCACCGCCGCTAATTACATCAAGGAGAACGGCCTGGGCACCAAGGTTGCCGTCATCTACAACAACGGCGACGCCTACTCCACCGGCATCTACAACGCCTTCCAGTCCGAGGCCGACGCCATCGGCCTGGAGGTCGTCTCCGTGACCACCTTCCCCGACGATACCAACGCCGACTTCACCGTGCAGTTGGGTGAGGCCCAGAGCGCCGGCGCCGACCTGGTGTTCATGCCCATCTACTACACCCCCGCCTCCCTGATCCTGAACCAGGCCAAGACCATGGGTTACGCCCCCACCTTTTTCGGCTGCGACGGCATGGATGGCATCCTGGACCTGGAGGGCTTTGATACCTCCCTGGCCGAGGGTCTGATGCTGATGACCCCCTTCAACGCCTGGGGCACCGATGAGCGCACCGTCAACTTCGTCACCACGTACCAAGGGCAGTACGACGGCATTCCCAACCAGTTCGCCGCCGATGGCTATGACTGCATCTACGCCATCTATGAGGCCTGCCAGAAGGCCGGCATCACCGCAGACACCAGCGCCGCCGACGTGTGCGAAGCACTGGTGTCCACCTTCACCTCCGAAGACTTCAGCGTGGACGGTCTGACCGGCACCGGCATGACCTGGTCCTCCACCGGTGAGGTCTCCAAGGCCCCCGTGGTCGTCAAGGTCGAGGGCGGCGTGTACGTCACTCAGTAAGAAAACCAGAAAAGGGAACCCAGGAAGAGGGTTGCCGGGTCTCTCGGCAGCCCTCTTTTCCCCATTCCGGGCCGGAGACGGCCCCCGCCTGTATGGCGGACACATCCGCGGCCGGAGCGACTGCTGATGTGTCTGCCATATAGTCCCGTTTTGGACCTTTTGCAGAGAGAAAGAAAAGAGAGGTGACTGGCTTGAGTCTTCTCAACAACCTGATCAACGGCATCAGCCTGGGCAGCGTCTACGCCATCATCGCCCTGGGCTATACCATGGTCTACGGCATTGCCAAGATGCTCAATTTCGCCCATGGTGACATCATCATGGTGGGCGCCTACGTCTGCTTTTTCGCCACCGGCCAGTTCGGTCTGCCCCCCATCGCCGGGGTGCTGCTGGCCATGGTGGTATGCACCATCCTCGGCATGGTCATCGAGCGGCTGGCCTACAAGCCCCTGCGGCAGGCTCCCTCCCTGGCCGTGCTCATCACCGCCATCGGTGTGAGCTATTTCCTTCAGAACTCCGCCCTGCTGCTGTGGAAGTCCGACCCCAAGGTCTTTACCTCCGTGGTCCCCGGCGGCTCTCTCACCCTGGGGAGCGTCAACATTACCTATGTGTCCCTTGTGACCGTGCTCTCCTGCGTGGTCATCATGTTGGTGCTCAGCTTCTTTACCGGCCACACCAAGATGGGCAAGGCCATGCGGGCCTGCTCCGAGGACAAGGCCGCGGCCCAGCTCATGGGGATCGACGTCAACCGCACCATCTCCATGACCTTTGCCATCGGCTCCGCGCTGGCCGCCGTCGCCGGGGTGCTGCTGTGCTCCACCTATCCCACCCTGATGCCCACCACCGGGTCCCTGCCCGGCATCAAGGCCTTCACCGCCGCGGTCTTCGGCGGGATCGGCTCCATCCCCGGCGCCATGCTGGGGGGCATCCTGCTGGGGATCATCGAGATCTTTGCCAAGGCCTTTAATACCAATATCTCCGACGCGGTGGTCTTTGCCGTGCTGATCGTGGTGCTGTTGGTGAAGCCCTCCGGCCTGCTGGGCAAGACCGTGCGTGAGAAAGTGTGAGGTGGCCGATATGAAAACCCTTTCTTCCGGCCGGAAACGGCTCTTCCGCAACGCCATTACCTACGGCATCGTCATCGCCGCCTTCGTGATCCTCCAGATCCTCAACGCCGGCGGGCTCCTATCCCCCTCTCTGCAGGGACAGCTTGTGCCCATCTGCGCCTATGTCACCATGGCCATCGCCCTGAATCTGGTAGTGGGCATCTCCGGTGAGCTGAGCCTCGGCCACGCCGGCTTTATGAGCGTGGGCGCGTTCTCCGGCGTTGTGGTCTCCCTCTCCCTCCAGCAGGCGATCCCCTCCGGCCCCGTCCGTCTGGCGGTGGCCATGCTGGTGGGCGCCGTGTGCGCCGGAATCGCCGGCTTTATCGTGGGCGTGCCCGTTCTGCGGCTCCGGGGCGATTATCTGGCCATCGTCACCCTGGCCTTCGGCGAGATCATCAAAAATATCATCAACATCCTCTATGTGGGCATAGACGGCAACGGACTCCACTTCTCTACCCAGAACGAGGCCGCGCTGGCCCTGGGCGAGGGCGGCAAAGCCATTCTGAAGGGGCCCATGGGCGTCACGACCAATGTGAAGCTCTCCTCCTTCACCGCTGGCTTTATCCTGGTGCTCATCGCCCTGACGGTGGTGCTCAATCTGATCAACAGCCGTTCCGGGCGGGCCATCATGGCACTGCGTGACAACCGCATCGCTGCCGAGAGCGTGGGCATCGGCGCCACCAAGTACAAGCTTCTGGCCTTTGTCACCTCCGCCGTGCTGGCGGGCGCCGCCGGTGCCCTGTACGCCATGAATTACTCCTCCATCGCCGCCAAAAAGTTTGACTTCAACACCTCCATCCTCATCTTGGTCTTTGTGGTACTGGGCGGGCTGGGCAACATCCGGGGCTCCATCATCGCCGCCGCCCTGCTCTATGTGCTGCCCGAGATGCTCCGCGATTTCTATGATTTCCGTATGTTGATTTACGCCATCGTTCTCATCCTGGTGATGCTGCTCACCAACAGCCCCTTCTTCCAGGACCTCCGCGGCCAGCTCCAGAGCAAGCTGCGGGACCGTGCGGTGGCCAAAGCCGATGCGAAAGGGGGATCCGGCCATGAATAAGCCCGGGAGAGAGCCCACCCGTCTGGTCCCTGTGCCCAGCCCCAATATCATCCCCGAGCGAGACGTGGACAAGACCCCCATTCTGGAGGCCCAGCATCTGGGCATCGACTTCGGCGGGCTCACCGCCGTGGACGAATTCAACATGGCCATTGGCCGCACCGAGATCGCCGGGCTCATCGGCCCCAACGGCGCGGGCAAGACCACAGTGTTCAACCTTCTAACCAAGGTTTATCAGCCCACCCGGGGCACCATCCTGCTCGACGGCATAGACACCGCCGGCAAGTCCACGGTCCAGGTCAACCGCATGGGGATCGCCCGTACCTTCCAGAACATCCGGCTGTTCTCCAACCTCAGCGTGGAGGACAATGTGAAGATCGGCCTCCACAATCACATCAAATATGGCACCCTCCAGGGGGTGCTCCGTCTGCCCGGGTACTGGAAGGAGGAGCGGATTGCCCACGAGCGTGCATTGGAACTGCTGTCCATTTTCGACATGCAGGATCTGGCCGGCGCCAAGGCGGGCAGTCTCCCCTACGGCGCCCAGCGCCGCTTGGAGATCGTCCGCGCCCTGGCCACCAATCCCTCCCTTCTGCTCCTGGATGAGCCCGCGGCCGGCATGAACCCCTCCGAGACCGCCGAGCTCATGGAGAATATCGTAAAGATCCGCGACACCTTCCAGATCGCCGTCCTGCTCATTGAACACGATATGAGCCTGGTCATGGGCATCTGTGAGGGCATCTGCGTGCTGAACTTCGGCCACATCATCGCCAAGGGCACGCCCGACGAAATTCAAAACAACCCGGAGGTCATCAAGGCCTATCTGGGCTCCGGGAAGGGGGAGTGACACCATGTCCATGCTGCATGTGGAAAACATCAACGTATACTACGGTGCCATTCACGCCGTCAAGGACATCTCCTTCCATGTGGACGAGGGCGAGGTGGTCACGCTCATCGGCGCCAACGGCGCGGGCAAGTCCACCATCTTAAAGACCATCTCCGGCCTTTTACACAGCCATACCGGCTCCATCACCTTCCTGGACCAGAAGATCGCCGGCGTCCCGGCCCACAAGATCGTCTCACGGGGCCTTGCCCAGGTGCCCGAAGGCCGGCAGGTCTTCCTCCAGATGACGGTGGAGGAGAATCTGGAGATGGGCGCCTACACCCGTCCGGGCAGTGAGGTCGCTCCCGGCCTGGAGACCGTCTACGAGCAGTTTCCCCGCCTGAAGGAGCGCCGCCGCCAGGTCGCCGGCACGCTCTCCGGCGGCGAACAGCAGATGCTGGCCATGGGGCGCGCCCTGATGTCCCGCCCCAAACTGATGATGCTGGACGAGCCCTCCATGGGGCTGGCCCCCATTCTGGTGGAGCAGATCTTCGAGATCATCCAGACCCTCCACAAGGCGGGCACTACCATCCTTCTGGTGGAACAGAACGCCCGGATGGCCCTCTCGGTGGCGGACCGCGGCTATGTGCTGGAGACCGGGCGCATCCTCAAGACAGCCCCCGCCCACACCCTTTTGGAAGACGAGGACGTCAAAAAAGCCTATCTGGGCGGCTGAGAGGCCGTAAAAAGTCCGCCGGCTCTGCCCGTCGGACTTTTTCCCGTTTTTTGCCGCTTTTGTCTTGGCGTATCCGGTGGTATGATAGGAATTGATACGCCGCCGTGGAGGACGGCGCAAAATTCGATCGCATCCGAACAGAGGAGAATCCCAGCCATGCCAAACTATTACGCCCATCTGAGCCTCGGCGCTCAGGTCCTGTCTCAGCTTCCGCAGGAGCTCTCCCTGCTTCTGAACCGGGAGCGTTCCGCCTTCGATCTGGGCTGTCTGGGGCCTGACCCACTCTTCTTTTACCGCCCGACCCTGCCCAACCCGGTCCGCCGGGAGGGCGTCGCCATGCACGCCCGGTCCGCGCTGCCCGTATTCGGCCGCCTACGGGAGGCGGTGGAGGAGGACGCCCCCATGTCCGCAGGATATGCCGCCGGTTTTCTGTGTCATCTGGCCCTGGACAGTGCCTGTCACGGCTGGATCGACCGCAGGGCGGCCGAAGGGACCGTCACTCACCTGGCCATGGAAGCCGAGTTCGACCGCCTGCTGATGGAGCGGGACGACCTGGTATCACTGGGACGTTCCTACCTCCCTCCCATGCCCTCCGGCGAGGTGTTCGCCGCCGCCGCCCGGGCCTACCAGCACACCTCTCCCAAGCAGTTGGAAGAGGGCTATCGCTCTATGCGGCGGGACACCGCCCTCTTCGCCCGTCTCTCCGGCCACCGTCTGAGCCGCCCGGCCAACCGCGCGGTGGGCGCGCTGCCCGGGCTCAAGGCCCTGCAGGGCATCTTCCTCACCGCCGATTCCCACGATGCCTATGCAGAGAGCAACGAATATCTCACCCGCCAGCTCGCGGCCACCGTGGAGGCGGCGGCCAAACAGACGCAACGCTTTTTCCAGGCGGCGGAGTCCGGCGCCCCGCTGGACCCCTGGCTGGACCGGGATTTTAAGGGCAACCGACTCTCCGAGGGGGCCGGCGGTCTGCCTCAGTCCGCACCGGCCTGAGCCTTCCTTTAAAACGGCAAGAGGGCGTATCCCCACATGGGGAT
>NZ_JBCOAQ010000015.1:39044-73843 GCF_040226735.1 Intestinimonas sp. RTP31139st1_F5_RTP31139_211217
CTCTTATTGCCCCAGCCCGCCGCCTGCCGGTGTTCTCCTCGCTGCCGGCTGCAGAACATCATTGGAAGTACGCCGCGCCGCTTTCGAAAATGGGCTGGTACTTGTCGCCGGGTATGTTTTTGGCAATGTAGGTCCCCCGCCGCTCGGAGTGGCCCATCTTGCCGAACACCCGCCCGTCCGGAGAGAAGATCCCCTCTATGGCCAGCACGGAGCCGTTGGGGTTGGCGGCAATGTCCATGGAGGGCGCCCCGCCCAAGTCCACATACTGCGTGGCCACCTGTCCCCGGGTGATCAGCTCCTCCAGCAGCGCCCCGGGGGCCACGAACTTGCCCTCTCCGTGGGAGACGGGGATGGCGTGGAGGTCGCCCACCTGAGAGCGGAGCATCCAGGGGGAATTCACCGAGGCCACCCGGGTGGTGACATACCGGCTCTGATGGCGGCCGATATCGTTGAAGGTCAGCGTGGCACAGTCCTCGTGCATAGGCCGGATCTCGCCGTAGGGCACCAGTCCCAGCTTGACCAGGGCCTGGAAGCCGTTGCAGATGCCCAGCATCAGGCCATCCCGGTTTTTGAGCAGGTCGTGGACCGCGTCGGTGAGGCGGGGATTGCGGAAGAAGGAGCAGATGAACTTGGCGGAGCCGTCGGGCTCGTCGCCGCCGGAGAAGCCGCCGGGCAGGACGATCATCTGGGCCCCCTGGATGGCCTGCTCCAGAGCCTGGGCGGACTGGGCCAGAAGACCGGCGCTCAGATTTTTCACCACCACGATCTCCGGCTCGATGCCCGCCCGAAGGCAGGCCGCAGCGGTGTCGTATTCGCAGTTGGTGCCGGGGAACACGGGGATCACGGCCTTGGGCCGGGCGGTCTTGTGGGCGCACACCGCCGGAGATCGCCCCTCCCAGGAAATGGCCTTCACGCCGCCGGAGGCGGGGGTGCGGGTGGGGTACACCCGCTCCAGCACCCCTTCGGCACACTGCAGCAGCTCCTCAATGGAGGCGGAGTCGTTCTTCAGGGTGACGATGGGCTCGTCAGAGGTATAGCCCAGCAGAAGGGCGCCGGGGATCTCCCTGCCGCATTCGGCCACAATGGCGCCGGGGGTGGGGTCCCAGAAGGGGTCGGACTCCAGGCGCGGGTCGACGAGGAAGCCGATCCGGTTGCCGAAGGACATCTTCATCACGGCCTCTGCCGCCCCGCCGGGTCCCACGGCCCAGGCGGCCTTTACGGTCCCGTCCAGGCACAGGCCGTGAAATTTCGCCCACAGGGCGCTCAGCGCCCCGTAGTCCCGGAAGTCCTCCGGCCGGAAGAGGTAGACCGGGCGCCCCGCCTCCTTGAACTCGGGGGAGAGCACATTGCCGGCCCGCTCCGGGGCGATGGCAAAGGAGATGAGGGTGGGGGGGACGTCCAGCCCCAGGAAAGAGCCGGACATGGAGTCCTTGCCGCCGATGGCGGCCACACCCAGGCCCAGTTGGGCGGACAGGGCGCCCAGCAGGGCGGAGAAGGGCTTGCCCCAGCGCACCGGATTGTCACGCAGCTTTTCAAAGTACTCCTGGAAGGAGAGGTAAGCCCCCTTGGCGTCGCAGCCCGCCGCCACCAGCCGGCACAGGGAGTCCACCACCGAGACAGAGGCCCCTGTGAAGGGATCGCTCTCCATCCACTTGGGCCGGAAGCCCCACGCCATTACCGAGCAGAGGTCCGTCTCCCGCCCGGGGCCCACCGGCAGCAGGGCGGCCATGGCCTGGGTGGGGGTGGTCTGGGTCCTTCCGCCAAAGGGCATCAGCACCGAGCCCGCGCCGATGGAGGCGTCGAACCGCTCTCCCAGCCCCCGCTGGAGGCCCAGATTCAGCTCGGCGGCCAGCCCCCGCAGATCCTGGGCGACGCCGGCCCCCGCCCGCTGCACGGGCGGCACGGTGACGGCGGTGTGCTTGTCCGCCCCGTTGGAGGAGAGGAAGGCCCGGGAGAGGTCTGCGATGACCTCCCCACCCCAACGCATCACCATACGGGGGCTCTGTGTGACCTCAGCCACCACATAGGCCTCCAGGTTTTCTGCGTTGGCGGCGGCGATGAACCGCTCCACGTCCCCGTCGGCCACCACCACGGCCATGCGCTCCTGGCTCTCGGAAATGGCCAGCTCCGTGCCGTCCAGGCCGTCGTATTTTTTGCGGACCTGGTCCAGGTCGATGGAGAGCCCATCGGCCAGCTCGCCGATGGCCACGGACACGCCGCCCGCCCCGAAGTCGTTGCAGCGCTTGATGAGCCGGGTCACCGCCGGGTCGCGGAACAGGCGCTGGATCTTCCGCTCCTCCGGGGCGTTGCCCTTCTGGACCTCGGAGGCCATGGTGTCCAGGCTCTTGAGGTCATGGCTCTTGGAGGAGCCGGTAGCACCGCCGATGCCGTCCCGCCCAGTGCGTCCGCCCAGCAGGATGACCTTGTCGCCGGGCGCGGGCGTCTCCCGGATGACGTTGGCCGCCGGGGCTGCGCCCACCACGGCCCCCACCTCCATGTGCTTGGCCACATAGCCGGGGTGGTAGATCTCGCTCACCATGCCGGTACACAGCCCGATCTGATTGCCGTAGGAGGAGTATCCCGCCGCCGCGGTGGTGCACAGCTTCCGCTGGGGCAGCTTGCCCTCCATGGTCTGGTCCAGCGGGGTGCGGGGGTCGCCGCAGCCGGTGACGCGCATGGCTTGGTACACATAGGACCGGCCGGACAGGGGGTCCCGGATGGCGCCGCCGATGCAGGTGGCCGCGCCGCCGAAGGGTTCGATCTCGGTGGGGTGGTTGTGGGTCTCGTTCTTGAACATGAGGAGCCAGTCCTCCTCCTGCCCATCCACCGTGGCGGTGACGTGGACGGAGCAGGCGTTGATCTCCTCGGACTCGTCCAGCCGCTGGAGCACGCCCCGCTTTTTGAGGACCTTGGTGGCGATGGTGGCCAGGTCCATCAGCGTCTGGGGCCGCCGAGCGGCCTTCTCCTCCCCATAGACCTCCACCCGGGCGGCCAGATACTGCCGGTAGGCCTCCTCCACCGCAGGCTCCAGGATCTCCACCTTGTCGATGTGGGTGGAGAAGGTGGTGTGGCGGCAGTGATCGGACCAATAGGTGTCCACCAGGCGCAGCTCGGTGAGGGTGGGCTCCCGTTGCTCTTCCGCCCGCATATAGCGCTGAAAGAACTTCAGGTCGTTGACGTCCATGGCCAGGCCGTACGCCTGGAGCATATGCTCCAACCCGTCGTCATCCAGGTCCCGGAAGCCCGCCAGCACCTTCACCCTGCCCGGAGCGGGATAGTGCTGGGAGAGGGTCCGGGGCTTGTCCAGCGCCGCCTCCCTGGCTTCCACAGGGTTGATGAGGTACTTCTTCACCTTTGCAAGGTCGGCGTCGTCCACCTGGCCCTGGAGGATATAGACGGTGGCCGTGGCGCAAAAGGGCCGCTCCCCGCCGGTCTGAAGCTGGATGCACTGGCTGGCGGAGTCCGCCCGCTGGTCGTACTGTCCGGGCAGGGCCTCCACCGCCACCAGGCGGCAGGGCGCCCCCGTCATGTCGGGCAGCTCCTCTTCATACACGGCGTCCACCTGGGGCTCGGAAAAGACCGTGGCCGCCGCCTGGGCGTAGACCTGGGGGCTCACGCCCTCCACATCGTAGCGGTTGAGGATGCGCACCCCCGTGAGGCTGGAGATCCCCAGCTCCTCGGTAAGCTCCCGGCACAGGGCCCGGGCCGCGCCGTCAAAACCCGGCCGTTTCTCTACGTAACAGCGAAATACCTTCTCCATGTCTCATTCTCCCTCGTCTGTTTCTTCGCGCCTGTATCGGTCGCGGCGGAGCGCTCAGCTCCCCAGGGTCCAGTTTTCAATGCCGGAAAAGGGGTTGTTCTGGGTGGGGGAGAGGCCGCTGACGGCCCCCCACTGGGTCAATACGGATTGGTTCTTGAAACAGAGCACCGTGAACGGGACCTCCCGCTCCAGGCCCTCCCAGAGGGACCGGGCGGCGGACTCCCGTTCCGCGCCGGAGGCGCGCTGGTAGGCGGCCAGCAGCGCACCGATCTCCCCGCTCTGGAAGGCCCCGAAGTTCAGGCTTCCCCCCGCCTTCGTCAGCAGCCCGGGGTCAAAGTCGGCGGAGAGGGCGGTGGCGCCCAGATAAAGGTCAAATTTCCCGGCGGAGAGCGCCTTCTGGTAGTCGGCCCAGGAGAGCTTCTGCAGGTCCACCGTGATCCCTGACCGGGTGAGCTCCTCGGCCAGATATTCAGCCACGGCCAAGCGGAAGGTATTGTCCGTGTTCACCAGAAAGGTGAGCGCCAGCGTCCGCCGCCCCCTGCCCCACAGGCCATCGCCGTCCTTCTCATAGCCAGCCTGGGTCAGCAGCTCCGAGAGCGTCTGCGGCGAGTAGCTCCGGCGCTGCGCCAGCGTCTCATCGTAAAGGGGGCTGTCGGGCGGCACAGGCAGTGCCGCCGCCTGGGCGTGCCGGGAGAGGAGCGCCACGGCGGCGGTGGTCCGGTCAAAACCCCGGTCCAGGGCCCGGCGGAGCGCGGCGTCGGCGCAGGGCCCGGAGGAGGCGTTGTAGCCGATGAACAGCATGGTGGAGGTGGGGTAGTCCCATACCTCAGAGTCCCCGGCAAAGCCCAGGGCATTGGTGCCGGTGAGATCGGCCGTCACCAGGGAGACATCCCCGGTGTCGAAGGCATAGATAAGGTCATCCGCCTCCCTGATGCTCCGCAAGGGGATGGCGTCTACGGGCAGGGACTTGTTCTGCCACCAGCCGGACCGGGTGGCCAGCCGGGGGGCTTCTCCCCCCTCCAGCACATAGGGTCCGGTCCCCAGAGGGGCGTCCCCATCGCCCTTGACGATGGGGATATCCAGCAGGGCGGGCAGCGCCCCATTGGGGGCGCTCAGGACCACGGTGACCGCCCCCTCCTCCGCGGCAACGCTTCGGACGCCGGAGAGCCGGCCCGCAAAGCGGGACTGTGCGCTCCGGGCCAGGTTGAGAGAGGTGGCGGCCTCTTCGGCGGTGAGGGGAGTCCCGTCGGAAAACGTGACACCGCTGCGGAGCTGGAAGCTCCAGGTGAGACCGTCCTCGCTGACGCTGTAGCTCTGACAGAGCACCGGCTGGGGCGTGAAGGTCCGGTCCAGCGCAAAAAGCCCCTCCCAGATGAGGCCCCCCAGGGTCAGATTCACTTTATCGGTGCTGAGAAGGGGGTGGAGGCTGCCCTCCGACATGGGCAGGGCGAACTCCAGCGGGGCCGTCATCTCCGCCGACGGCGCGGGGGTGGGCGTGGGGGCGGGCAGCGTCTCCTCCACGCCGCACCCGCCCAGCCCCAGCAGGAGGGCCGCTGCCAGTATCCCGATCAAACTCAAATGGAGGGGGTGTTTTCGCTTCATGGCTCGCCTCCCGGCAAAAGCAGGATAGGAAAGAGCGAAAAGCGGCACATACCATTCCCCTTTTCGCTCTTTTTTCTTATTTCAGCAGCTCGATCACAGCCGCCTGGCTTCCCCGGACGCCGTTTGTGACCCGGTGAGACCAGTATTTTTCAGGGTGGCAGGCGGTGCAGTCTCCGGACACGGCGATGTGCTCCGGGAGCAGCCCAGCCCGCTCCAGGCGCATGGCGTTGATCCCCTTCAGGTCCACCTTGAACTTTCCGTTCTCAATGGGATCGATATAGGGTGTGGCGCACACGCCCAGCGCCGACGTCATGGCGTTGGGCACGTCCTCGTGGGTCTCGAAACAGCATCTGGAGATTCCCGGTCCGATGGCAGCCAGAATATCCTCCGGACGGGAGCCGTAGAATGCCATTTTCTCCACAGCCCGCTCCACGATGCCCGCGGCGGTCCCCCGCCAGCCGGCATGGGCCGCGGCCGCCACCCGGCGCACCGGGTCGTAAAACAGGACGGGCAGGCAGTCCGCCCCAAACACCACCAGACTGACGCCGGGGAT
Organism: Intestinimonas sp. RTP31139st1_F5_RTP31139_211217; assembly: GCF_040226735.1. Lineage (NCBI taxonomy): Bacteria > Bacillati > Bacillota > Clostridia > Eubacteriales > Intestinimonas > Intestinimonas sp. RTP31139st1_F5_RTP31139_211217. The sequence goes on from NZ_JBCOAQ010000015.1 coordinate 44,960, forward strand.
GTCCGTCACCAGACCATCCACCTCATAGGGCTCCACATCGTAGAGATCCCTTTTGACGTCGGCACAGGTGACGGGGCGGACCAGATCGCTGTGGATCTGATTGGACATGGCGATGCTGTCCGCATCTGCTCCGATGGCGGCGAAAAAGCGCCGGTAATTTTCCCGGACATGTCCGGGCTCGTCTCCCCGGGTGGTGCCCAGGTCCATGCTCTCATAAATGCCTGTGCTCACGCCGCCCAGGCGGGTGGAAAACCCGTGGGCCACGCCGCCGGCGGCCTCAAAGCCGTCGGCGGACAGAAACGTAACGCCGTTTCGGGTCCGGTCAATGATCTTCATATTGCCCTCGCTTGCTCTCTTGTCACTGCAGATCGGGGTGGTACTCCTTACAGGTGCACTTCTTCCACTTCAGTCCGCTGCCGCAGGGGCAGGGGTCGTTGCGGCCGATCTTCTCGCCCTTATGGACCACCGGCTGCTGCTTCACCGTGCCATCGCCGCCGGAGGTACCGGTGACCTTGGCCACCCGCTTGCGCTCCACGGTCTGGGCGTTGGTCTGCACCCGCACGATGAACACGCGGCGCACCGTCTCCTCCTGAATGGCCGCGATCATCTCCTCGAACATGGCGTAGCCCTCGCGCTTGTACTCCACCACCGGATCGTTCTGGCCGTAAGCCCGCAGGCCGATGCCCTGGCGCAGCTCGGTCATGTTGTCCAGATGCTCCATCCAGTACTCGTCCACCACCCGGAGCATCATGACCCGCTCCAGCTCGCGCATCAGGGGCGCGCCCAGGGCCTGCTCCTTCTTCTGGTAGATGTCGAAGGCCCGCGTCTCCACCATCTCGCACAGCTCCTCGGCGGTGTACTTCTGGAGCTCCTCGTCGGTAAGCTTGAGTTCCTCGGAGGTCAGGAACACCCCGCGGAAGGGGGCCATGGCTTCCCGGAAGGACTCCGCGTCCATGTGCTTCTGTTCGCTCATACGGCCGTGGATGGTGTTCTGGATCGTGGTGCGGATCATGTTCTCCACGCTGGCCTTCATGTCTTCGCCGTCCAGCACCTGCCGGCGCTGTTTGTAGATGACCTCGCGCTGGGTATTCATCACGTCGTCGTACTCCAGCACGTTCTTGCGCTGCTGGAAGTTCTTGGACTCCACCTGCTTCTGGGCGGACTCGATGGCATTGGTGAGCATCTTCTGCTCGATGGGCGTATCCTCATCCACGCCCAGCTTCTCCATCATGCCCATGACCCGCTCGGAGCCGAACAGGCGCATGATATCGTCCTCCAGGGACAGGTAGAACCGGGTCTCGCCGGGGTCTCCCTGCCGACCGGCGCGGCCCCGGAGCTGGTTGTCGATGCGGCGGGACTCGTGCCGCTCGGTGCCCAGGATAAAGAGGCCGCCCGCCGCCCGGACCTTGTCCGCCTCCGGCTTGATGGCCGCCTTGTACTTGGCCTCCGCTTCGGAGAAGAGTTTTCGGGCATTGAGGATCTCTTCATTCTCCGTCTCCGCAAAGCCGGTGGCCTCGGCGATGAGTTCGTCGGAGAGGCCCGCCTTGCGCAGGTCGTTCTTGGCCAGGAACTCGGCGTTGCCTCCCAGCATGATGTCGGTACCGCGCCCGGCCATGTTGGTGGCCACGGTGACCGCGCCGTACTTGCCGGCCTGCGCCACGATCTCGGCCTCTTTCTCATGGTTCTTGGCGTTCAGGACATTGTGCTGGATGCCCTTCTTTTTGAGCATGCCGGAGAGCAGCTCGGACTTCTCGATGGAGATGGTGCCCACCAGAACGGGCTGGCCCTTGGCGTGGCACTCCTCGATCTGCTGGATGATGGCCCGGTACTTGCCCGCCTCGTTCTTATAGACCACGTCGTGGTGATCCACTCGGGCCAGGGGCTTATTGGTGGGGATCTCCACCACATCCAGGCTGTAAGTGCCGTTGAACTCGTCTTCCTCGGTCATGGCCGTACCGGTCATGCCCGAGAGCTTGTCGTAAAGGCGGAAGTAATTCTGGAAGGTGATGGTGGCCAGCGTCTTGGACTCCCGTGCCACGGTCACATGTTCCTTGGCCTCGATGGCCTGATGCAGGCCCTCGGAGTAGCGCCGCCCAAACATCAGCCGCCCGGTGAACTCGTCTACGATGATGACCTCGCCGTCCTTCACCACATAGTCGATGTCCCGCTTCATGAGGCCCCGTGCCCGGATGGCCTGGTTGATGTGATGGGAGAGGGTGGTGTTCTCCGGGTCGGCCAGGTTCTCCAGATGAAAGGCCTGCTCGGCCTTGCGGATGCCGTTGGCGGTAAGGGTGACGGTGCGGGCCTTCTCATCCACGATATAGTCGGCCGTCTCGTTGGGGTCCTCCTCCTCCTTTTCGTCCACGGAGGCCACGGTCCTGCATGTGAGCCTGGAGACAAAATTGTCCACGATGGTGTAGAGCTGCGTGGACTCGTCGCCCTGGCCGGAGATGATGAGGGGGGTACGGGCCTCATCGATGAGGATGGAGTCCACCTCGTCCACGATGGCAAAGGAATGGCCCCGCTGTACCATCTCCTGCTTGTAGATGGCCATGTTGTCCCGGAGGTAATCGAAACCGAATTCATTGTTGGTGCCGTATGTGATATCGGCCTCATAGGCGCGGTGCTTGTCCGGGCCCTGCACGCCGTGGATCACCAGGCCCACGGAGAGGCCCATAAAACGATAGACCTTGCCCATCCACTCGCTGTCGCGCTTGGCCAGATAGTCGTTGACGGTAACGATGTGGACCCCTTCGCCGGTCAGGGCGTTCAGATAGGCCGGAAGGGTGGCCACCAGGGTCTTGCCTTCGCCGGTCTTCATCTCGGCGATGCGGCCCTGATGGAGGATGATGCCGCCGATGAGCTGCACCCGGTAGGGCTTCATGCCCAGCACCCGCCAGGCCGCCTCCCGGCAGGCGGCAAACGCCTCGGGCAGCAGGGCGTCCAGGTTCTCGCCGTTCTGATAGCGCTGCTTGAACTCCGGCGTCTTGGCCTGGAGCTGCTCGTCCGTCAGGGCGGCGTATTCCGGCTCCAGCGCCTCGATTTTATTCACGATGGGGGAGATCGCCTTCAATTCCTTCTCCGAGGTGGTCCCGAAGAGCTTTTTGAGCAAACCCATATCTTATCGTACACCTTTCCATATGGAATCAGCCTAGTATACCATATTAAGCAAAAAGAAAAAAGACAAAATTGTAAACAAAAAAGCCCTGACCGCCTTCCGCCCCCTTGGGCTTCGGGCCCGCTTCCCGCACAGATTTCCGGTTTACGGCGGCGGCGCGGAATGATACAATAGGAGGCGTAAGCTCCACCCGTCCGCAGAAAGGATATAGGAACATGAACATAAGATCTGCAAGACTGTTTCCGCTTATGCTGGCCCTCGTGCTGGCGCTGTCCGCCTGTACGTCCGGGGACCCGTCCAATACCCGGACGCCCGCCGCCTCGTCCACGACTCCGGCCTCACCCACGCCCTCGTCCTCCGGCGCGCCGGAGGACGCCGCTCCGTCCTCCCCCTCGCCCACCCCCCAGGTCCTCACCTGGAGCGAGCAGACCTTCCAGCGGGATTACACCGCGGAGGACGGCACACTGGTCATGTCGGTTAAATATGTCTTTCCCGATGTGGAAAACGCCGACCAGAACCCCGCCTGGTCCGAAATCAGCAGCTACTATGCCGCCGAGGGGGCGGCCTATATGGCCACTGCCGGCGAGCTGGCGGGCTACGCCGCCGACGACTACGCCGTTACCAAGGCCACCGGCGGGGAGTTTCTCCCCTTCGGCGAGGAGTCCGGCTACCGCTTCTCCCTGGAGACCGAGGACCTGGTGAGCGTGGTGCGCAGCTATTACGCCAACTCCGTCACCGGGGCGGCCCACCCGGCCAACTACCAGTTCTCCGAGCAGTTTGACCTCGCCACCGGAGAAAGGCTGACGCTGAGCAGCTTCTTTACCGATCCGGAGGCCGCCCGGACCCGCATCCTGGAGACCCTCTCCGGAAAGGATGCCCTCTCCGGCTACAGCGCCGACACACTCTCCTCGGAATTCAAGGACGAGTATTTTTACCTTACGGAGGACGGCTTTGTCTTTTACTTCCAGCCCGACACCGTGGCCCCTTATGCCGCCGGTCTTTTGGAGTTCTCCATCCCCTACTCCGAGTTGGAGGACCTTCTGAGCCCCACGCTGTAAATCCCATTCCACAAAAGAGAGGTAGTTTCCCTATGCCGAAGAAAAATGATATCGTCCGCCTGACCATCGAACGCTGCGGTCTGGCGGGCGAGGGGATCTCCCACCTGGACGGACAGGTGGTCTTTGTCTCCGGCGGCATTCCCGGCGAGGTCTGCGACGTGCAGCTTCTCAAGGTGGGCAAAACCGCCATCTGGGGCCGGGTCCACGCTCTGGTGGATGGCTCTCCGGCGCGCGTGGCCGCCGACTGCCCCTATTACCCCAAGTGCGGCGGCTGCCAGTTCCGCCACATGCGCTACTCCGCCGAGCTGGAGGCCAAACGCCGGCGGGTGGAGGACGCGCTCCGGCGCATCGGAGGCGTAGACCTCCCGGTTTCCGAAATATTGGGCGCGGAAAATACGCTCCGCTACCGGAACAAGGTCCAGCTTCCCGTGGCCCCAGGCCCCAGGATCGGCTTCTTCCGTGCCCGGAGCCACGACGTGGTCAACGTGGAGGACTGCCTGCTCCAGCCGGAGACCGCTTCCGCCCTCCGCCGGGCCGTTCTGGCCTGGATGCTGGAGTGGGGTGTGCCCGCCTATGAGGAAGAAACCCATACCGGCCTGCTCCGTCACCTCTATCTCCGCTTCTCCCGGACGCAGGTCCTGTGCTGCCTGGTGGTCAACAGCGCCAAACCCCTCCCCGGGGAGGAGGCGCTGGTCTCGGCCCTCCGCGCCGCCGCGCCGGGGCTGGCCGGCGTGGCGGTATCGGTCAATCAGGAGCGGACCAATGTGGTGCTGGGGCGGGAGCTGCGGTCCCTCTGGGGCCATCCCTGGCTGGACGACACCCTCTGCGGCCTCACCTTCCGCATCTCGGTCCCCTCCTTCTACCAGGTGAATCGGGACCAGGCAGAGGTCCTCTATGAACAGGCCCTGGCGTTTGCCGGACTCACCGGGCACGAGCTGGTACTGGACCTCTACTGCGGTATCGGCACCATCTCTCTGGTCATGGCCCGGCGCGCGGGCAAGGTCATCGGTGCGGAGATCGTTCCCTCCGCCGTCACCGACGCCAAGGCCAACGCCGCCCGGAACGGCATCACCAATGCGGATTTTCTTTGCGGCGACGCGGGCACGGCGGCCCAGCACCTGGCCATGCAGGGGCTCCGCCCCGACGTGATCTGTGTGGACCCGCCCCGCAAAGGCCTCTCCGCCGAAGTCTGCGACGCCATCGCCGATATGGCCCCCGCCCGGGTGGTCTATGTCTCCTGTGACCCGGCGACCCTGGCCCGGGACGTCCGCCGTCTGCATGAGTCGGGCTACCGCCCGGAAAAGGCCGTGGCCGTGGACATGTTTCCCCGGACCGCCCACGTGGAGACGGTGGTGCTGCTGCAAAGAGAAGCCGGGTAGGGCGTCTCGAAATCCAGGTGCTCCTCCCATCGTGCAGCATTTGCCGCCGTGGGAGAACAGCTCCGCAACAAACAGAGATAAAATTGGAACGAAGGCCCCTCCCATGAAAAGATTTGAATACAAAGTCATTCCCATTGCGACCTCTTTGGCGATGCGCACAAAGCAGTTTGAAAAATAGCGCAGGAGTTTGAAGTGTCTTTGAATCAATTGGGGGCCGAGGGCTGGGAGCTTGTCCAGCGGATCGACGGCTACTTTTTCTTCAAGCGCGAGCTCTCTTAGTCCCGATTGATCCCGGAGCTGATTTGTATTTTACAGGGAGGTATTTCTATGGAACTGGTTCTCTATTATCATCCCCTTCCTCTGGCCGATCCATCCCGGCTTCGTTCTATCCTGGCAGCCCATGGAGCGGAGCTGCGGGTGGTGTCTCACCCGCAGCTCTGCCGGCCGCTGGGTGAGCTGGCCGGACTCTCCGGGCTGTCTGTCCCCCCCTCGGCGAGGGAGTATCCCCGTCCGGCGGAGCCGGTCATGGTCTTCTGCGGCTTTTCCCGGGAGCGATTGGATACGGTGCTGGACGCTTTCAAGGCGTGCGGAGCCCCCGCCGCCCTAAAAGCAGTCCTCACCGCCACCAATCAGAGCTGGAGCCTGTCCCGCCTGGCGGATGAGCTCCAGGCAGAGCGTGCGGAGATCGCCCGCTCCCTTCAAGGGGGGAAGTGAGCCATGCGTCTCCTCTTCAAACAGCGCTTTCTCTCCTGGTTTGACAGCTATGACATCTACGACGAGGGCGGGAACACCGTCTTCACCGTGGAGGGCAAGCTCTCTTGGGGCCACCGGCTGGAGATCCACGACGCCCAGGGCGCCTATTTGGGCCGCGTCCAGGAGGAGGTGCTCACCCTCCTGCCCCGTTTTGCCCTCTATGTGGGGGAAAACTATCTGGGCCAGATCAAAAAGGAGTTCACCTTCTTTAAGCCCGTCTTTACCCTGGACTGCAATGACTGGGTGGTAAACGGCGACTGGCTGGAGTGGGACTACTCCGTCACCGACGGGGCCGGTGTGGAAATCATGCGCTGCTCCAAAGAACTTTTTCACTGGACGGACGTCTATACTTTGGATATACCGGAGCCCCGGAATGCTCTGCTGTCCCTCATGATCGTCCTGGCCATCGACGCCGCCAAGTGCTCCTCCGGAAATGGCTGACCCCGGCTCGAAAAGGGGGATGGTCTTCTCCGCCGCCTCCGCCGTGCTCTTCGGCGTCACACCCGCGGTGGCCAGCCGGATCTATTCCATGGGCGGCAATGCCGTTACCCTCACCTTTTATCGGAACCTGATGGCGGTGCCGGTGCTGTTGGCGCTTCTGGGGCTGGAGGGGGTTTCCCTGCGCCTCACTCGGCGGGAGGCGGGCTTGCTCCTGCTGATGGGAGCGGGCTTTCGGGTCACCACCACCCTTATGCTCTACCAGTCCTATCTATATATCCCCACCGGTATGGCGACCACCCTCCATTTTCTCTATCCGGCCCTTACCGCCCTGCTGTGCCGTGCGCGCTTCCGGGAGCGCCTGGGTCCATGGAAGCTGTTCGCTCTGGGTCTCTCCGGGCTGGGCGCCCTCTGCCTTTTGGAGCTGGGCGCCGGAACAGATCCAAGGGGAGTCCTCCTGGCCTCCTCCTCAGCTTTGACCTACGCATGCTATCTCATCGGCCTTGACAAAACGGCGCTGCGGGATATGCACCCGCACAAGGCGGCATGCTATATGGGGCTTCTCAATGCCGCAGCCATGCTGGCGGTGAGCCTTCCCACCCACCAGCTCCGGCTCGCGCTGCCTCCAGCCGCCCTGGGTCTCTCCTTTCTGCTGGCCGTCTCCACCTCCTTTCTGGCCGTGTCCCTGCTCCAGTGGGGCATTCGCCTCCTGGGCGCCAGCTCGGCAGCCCTCTTCTCCATGCTTGAGCCTATCACCAGCGTAGCGGTGGGCTGCCTGGCCCTCGCCGAATCGGTCTCCCGCCGTTCCCTGCTGGGCTGCGCCCTCATTCTGGCGGGCGTTGCCCTCACCGCCCTGGCCGGCCAACGGCAGGCCGTGGAAAAATGACCGCTTTTCAGGTCCTTCCCGCTTGCATCCACGGGACAAATGAGATATCCTATTGAATTGCACCGAAACAGCCCACTTGGAGAGGAGGGCGCTCTTGGATTACGACAAGCTGCTGACCCTGAGCGGTGAGCTGGGCTATCACCTGCTCCTGAGCGGGGCTGAGATCTACCGGGTGGAGGAGTCGGTCCGCTACCTGCTGCAGGCCTATGGCGCGGGTCCCGGGGAGGTCTTTGCCATTCCCAACTGTATCATCGTGGGTATTTCCTCACCGGGGCAGAAGCCCCTCACCCGGATGCGCCGGGTGGGCCCTCACGGCACCAACGTGCGCAAGATCGAGGCGCTCAACGCGCTGTGCCGCTGCCTTTGCGCCGAGACCCCGGATCTGGACCAGGCCTGGGAGGCGCTCCAGACCGCCGCGGCGGACCAGACGTATTTTTCCACCCCCCAGCAGCTCTCGGCCTATTTTCTCGGCACCGCCGCCTTCTGTCTCTTTTTTGGCGGGACCCTGGCCGATGCTGCGGCCAGCGGCCTCTGCGGCGTGGCCATCGGCATTTCGCTCATCTTTATGAGCCGGCTGGGCACCAACCTTTTTTTCAAAACCATTGCCGGCGGATTTGTCAGCGCCCTGGCGGCAGTGGTCCTGGTGGCGCTGGGACTGGGAACCCACACCAACCTCATCATCATCGGCGCCATTATGGCCCTGGCCCCCGGTGTGGTCATCACCAATTTTATGCGTGACATCATGGCGGGGGATATGCTCTCCGGCCTCTCCAAGTTTGCCGAGGCGCTGCTCACCGGCGCGGGCATCGCGCTGGGCACCGGACTGGCGCTGAGCCTTGCCCGCATGCTGGGAGGTGCCGCCTGAATGCCGTTTCTGGATTGGTTCCTCCCCTGTTTCTACGCCTTTGCCGCCTGTCTGGGCTTCTGCGTTCCCTTTAACATCCGGGGCCTGGGCGCGGTCATCTGCTCTCTGGGCGGCGGTCTCGCGTGGCTGGTCTATCTGATCGCCGGCCCCCTCACGGGCTATCACGACCTGATGCAGTATTTCTGGGCCGCCGTCTTTCTCTCGGCCTATTCCGAGGGGATGGCCCGGGTCCGCAAGTGCCCCGTCACCGGCTATATGCTGGTGGCCTTTCTCCCCCTGGTCCCCGGCGCCGGCATCTACAACATGATGGAGTACGCCCTCAACGGCGACACCGAGCGTTTCCTCAGCACAGGAATGCATACGCTGAGCATTGCGGGCGCCTTGGCGGTGGGGGTGCTGGTGGTCTCCTCCCTGATGCGCATGTACACCGCCCTGCGCCGCAGGCGGAGGATATAGCGCTTGTATGTCGGACGCAATTCTTTTCTCAGGAGGTCGCTATGCCCCGCTATGACATCGTCTTTTTAGATGCCGACAACACACTCTTCGACTTCGACGCCGCCGAGCACGCCGCTCTGCGGCTGGTCCTGGAGGAGCGCGGCTACCCCGCCACGCCGGAAACCGAAGCGCTGTACCTGGGCTTCAACCGGGACCTCTGGTCCGCCTTTGACCGCGGCGAGGTCACTCAGGAATTTCTGCTGGTGGAGCGCTTTCGCCTGCTCACCCGGGCCCTGGGCGGTACGGACGATCCGGCTGCCTTCAACCGGGACTACCTGTCCCACATGGCGGCTTGCAGCCGTCTCCTGCCTGGGGCCGAAGCGCTGTGCCGGGACCTGGTCCGGGGCGGGTGCCGGCTGGCGCTGGCCACCAACGGGGTGGCCCGGGTCCAGCACACCCGGCTGGCGGCTTCCCCGCTCTCTCCCTGGCTGGAGGGGGTATACATCTCGGAGGAACTGGGCGCGCAGAAGCCCCAGAGGGCCTTTTTTGACCGCGCCTTTGCCGGGATGGGGGTGCGGGACAAGTCCCGCGCCGTCATGGTGGGGGACGGCCTCCAGTCCGACATCAAGGGCGGCATTGCCGCCGGGATCGACACCATCTGGTACAATCCCGGCGGTCTGCCCCCCGCGCCGGACGCGTTTCCCACCTATACCGCCGCCGACTACGGCGACGTCCGCCGCCTGATCCTGGGCGGATCGAGACAGACGAGAGAGGAGCACCTGAACCCATGACAGAGCAGAAGGACGGAAAGCGCGTCCTGGAGAAAAACGACAATGGGACCCTGGGCCACCGCAGACGGCTGCTGCTGGCCGCGGTGTTCCTGTGCGCCGGGGTGCTGGGTGCCCTCTCCCTGGGGGCCCTGGCCCAGCAGCCCGGTCCGTCCGCTGCGGTCTCCGCCCCGACGGACGCCGTGCTCCCGCCTTCCACAGCGTCCGCCATCCCCTCCGCAGCGCCGGAGCCCACTCCTGTGCCGGCCCCGGCGCTGGATTTCTCCCTCCCCGCCCCGGAGACCGGCGCGGTGGAGGACGACTGGTTTTCCGACGCCGTCTTTCTCGGGGATTCCCGCTCCGACGGTCTTCGGCTCTACAGCGGCATCCGCGGCGCGGACTTTCTGGCCTATAAGTCCCTCATGGTCTTTCAGGTCACCGGCACCGGCGGCGTGGACGCCAAGGCCATTCCCAAGAACGGGGTGGGCGACAAAAAAACGGCGCTGGCATGGCTGGAGGAAAAACAGTACGGCAAGGTCTATGTCATGTTCGGCATCAATGAGCTGGGCTACGGCGACGACCAGGCTTTCCAGGATGCCTTCGCCCTTCTGATCGACGAGATCCGCGTCCGGCAACCGGAGGCTGTGATCTACATACAGTCCCTGATCCCGGTGGAGCCGGAAAAGGCCCACCAGATGAACCCGGCCGTCTGGCTCAACAATGAAAATGTGGCCAACTACAATGAGATCCTCCGCCGAGTCTGTGCGGACAAGCGCGCCGTCTACGTAGACGTCCAGTCCGTGATGGCGGATGACAGCGGCACACTCCCCGCCGAGGGCACCACCGACGGCATCCACTTCACCCGGAGTTGGTACGAAAAGTGGTATGGATACCTCAAAACCCACACCGTGGACCCGGAGGCCTATCGGGCCGGCCAGGGGCAGGCGGAGGGGACGGAAGCATAAGGAGTATCTATGATGAAAAAACTGTTTTCTCTCTGCGTGGCACTGGCGTTCACCCTGATCCTGGCCGCCTGTTCTGGCGGCGGGGCGCCCGCCGGGGCATACGACCCCGATGCCACCGCCCAGGCCCTGCTGGACTCCGGCGCCTTTTCCGAGGCCCTGGAGGCGCTGGACGCCGATCTGATCTCCAGCCTCTATGGCCTGGAGTCCCAGCCGGAAGCGGCTGCGGTCTATACCTCCACCGGTGCCACCGCGGAGGAGATCGCCGTGCTGGTCTTTTCCACTCAGGAGGAGGCTGACGACGCCCGTAAGGCCCTGGAAGCCCGGGTATCCGACCAGAAGGACGCCTGCGAGGGGTACCTCCCCGCTGAGCTTCCCAAGCTGGAGCAGGCCATTGTGAAGGAATCCGGCAGCTCCGTTCTGCTTGTGGTGGCCAACGACAGCCAAGCGGCCCAGGCCGCCCTGGACGGCCTGGCGCAATAGACATGCAGAGAGGGAGGAGCTTGGCGCTCCTCCCTCTCTGCACGCTATTCCAGCCTCTCCGGCGGTACATCCATCAGAAGCAGCGCCCCCACGGCGCACAGCCAGGGCAGGGGGGAGCGCCCCGGCGGAAAGGGGAGCACCAGCTCCTGCCGCTCCACCACGGCGCCGGATACGGTGACGATGTCCCGCTGAATCGCCACACAGATCTGATCCCCCTCCAGGCTGGAGAGGGTCAGCGTATCCCGTGCCGAGGTCCCATAGCTCACGGCCCTCTCTGTCCGCAGGGCCCGTGCAAGGGGCCCCGCGGCACCGCTCAGGAGCACGGTCCCGGCGTGGATCTGTCCGGCCCCCGCCCATCCTACCGCCTCCGGTGAGATCACCAGCAGGTCCAGCTCCCCTGAAAAGTCCGCCGGATGGGCCCCCGCCTCCAGGACGGGCGGTTCCGCCCCCGCCGCCCGCAGACCTTCCAGTATGACCTCCCGCAGGCCCTCGTTCCGCTCCCAGATCCCGATACGCATCTCCCGCACCCCCTTACAGGGACAGTTTGCGGCTTTTGATGCAAAATATACGGGTCGGCGGGCGGCCGTTTGATCCCAGGAGGAGGAAGATCGGCCCCCATACTTGACTTTTCACCCGTTTCCTCATACAATAAGCGGTGAATTTGATTCGTAAAGGATTGAGATAGACTATGGCAGACAAGAAGCAGGTGGAGCAGATCACGGATATGGAGGTGGACTTCGCCAAATGGTACACCGACGTGTGCACCAAGGCCGAGCTCATCGACTACTCCAGCATCAAGGGCATGTTCATCTACCGCCCCTATGGCTATGCCATCTGGGAAAACATCCAGCGCCTCATGGATGCGGAGTTCAAAAAAACCGGCCACGAAAACGTGTATCTGCCCATGCTCATCCCCGAGTCCCTCTTGCAGAAAGAGAAAGACCATGTGGAGGGCTTTGCCCCGGAGTGCGCCTGGGTCACCCACGGCGGCAGCGAAAAGCTGGAGGAGCGCTACTGCATCCGCCCCACTTCCGAGACGCTCTTCTGTGAGCACTATAAGAACATCATTCACTCCCATCGCGACCTGCCCAAGCTCTACAACCAGTGGTGCAGCGTGCTCCGCTGGGAAAAGACCTCCCGCCCCTTCCTGCGCCACCGGGAATTTCTCTGGCAGGAAGGCCACACTATGCATGCCACTGAAGCCGAAGCCCGGGAGGAGACCCAGCGGATGCTGGGCGTCTATGCCGACTTTATGGAGAACGTGCTGGCCATGCCCGTGGTCAGGGGCCGGAAGACTGAAAAGGAGAAGTTCAACGGCGCGGAGGAGACCTACACGGTGGAGTGCATGATGCACGACCGCAAGGCCCTCCAGGCGGGCACCAGCCACTACTTTGGTGACGGCTTTGCCCGCGCCTTCGACATCACCTTCACCGGCAAAGACAACCAGCTCCACTATCCCCACCAGACCTCCTGGGGCGTCAGCACCCGCATGATCGGCGGCATCATCATGACCCACGGCGACAACAACGGTCTGGTGCTGCCCCCCCGCATCGCCCCCATCCAGGCGGTGGTCATTCCTGTGGCCCAGCACAAGCCCGGCGTACTAGACCATGCCGCCACCCTTCTGGCGCGCCTTCAGGCCGCCGGTATCCGCGCCAGGATGGACGACTCCGAGCAGTCCATGGGCTGGAAGGCCGCCGAGTACGAGATGAAAGGCGTGCCCCTCCGGGTGGAGATCGGCCCCAAGGATATCGAGAAGGACCAGTGCGTCATCGCTCGCCGGGACAGCGGCGAAAAGGTCTTCGTCCCTCTCGGCCAGTTGGAGGACAAAGTCCGGGAGCTGCTGGACGCCGTCCACGACGGGCTCTACGCCCGGGCCAAGCGGAACCTGGAGGAGAACACCTATGCCTGCGCCTCCCTGGAAGAGGTCAAGGAGAAGATGGCCCAGCGCGGCGGCTTTGCCAAGACCATGTGGTGCGGCGATCTGGAGTGCGAGCTGCGCATGAAGGAGGAGGCCGGGGTCTCCTCCCGGTGCATCCCCTTCGAGCAGGAACACCTGGGAGACACCTGCGCCATCTGTGGCAAGCCCGCCAAGCATATGATCTACTGGGGCGTGGCGTATTAAACCGGATGGAACCGTCAAAAAGCGCGGAGGCGATCGCCTCCGCGCTTTCCGTTTGCCGAAAAATCTCCCGCCCCACCGAAAGAAGGTACGCGTCAGGCGGGGGATCTCGAGGGGCGGCTCCCGCCTCGAATGGGGCTGGCTCGCCTTACAGCACCTTGGACAGGAAGTCGATGGTCCGCTGCTCTTTGGGGCCGGCAAAGAAGGCATGGGGTTCGTTTTCCTCCACGATCTTCCCACCGTCCATGAAGATGACCCGGGAACCCACCTCCCGGGCAAAGCCCATCTCATGGGTGACCACCACCATGGTCATGCCCTCCCGGGCCAGCTCCTTCATCACATCCAGCACCTCGCCCACCATCTCGGGGTCCAGGGCGGAGGTGGGCTCGTCAAAAAGCATCAGCTTGGGCTTCATCGCCAAGGCCCGGACGATGGCGATGCGCTGCTTCTGTCCGCCGGAGAGCTGCGCGGGGTAGGAATCGGCCTTTTCGGTAAGGCCCACCCGCTCCAGGAGCTTGGCGGCCTCGGCGTCTGCCTCCTCCTGCTTCATGAGCCCCGTGCGCACCGGTGCCAGGGTGATGTTCCGGCGGATGGTCATGTTGGGAAAGAGGTTGAAGTGCTGGAAGACCATACCCATCTGCCGCCGGATGGCGTCAATGTCCACCCTGGGGTCGGTGATGACGACGCCGTCGAAGGTGATTGTGCCGGCGGTAGGCTGCTCCAGCAGGTTCAGACACCGCAAGAAGGTGGACTTTCCGGAGCCGGAAGGGCCGATGACCACCACTTTCTCCCCCGGGGAGATGTGCTGGTCGATGTTGTCCAGCACCAGATGGTTGCCGAAGGATTTTGAAAGCCCTTTAACGTCGATCACTTTGACGCAGCCTCCTTTCCAGCTTGCTCTGGAGCCAGGTCAGGACAATCACCACCACCAGATACATCACCGCAATGCCAATCAGGGGTGGCATATAGTCGAAGGTCCTGCCGCCGATAGTGCTGGCGTAGTAGAGCAGCTCTGTACCGCCGATGGCCTGCACCAGAGAGGTGTCTTTAAACAGCGTGATAAACTCGTTGCCCAGGGAGGGCAGGATGTTCTTGAACGCCTGGGGGACCACGATGAAGCGCATGGTGTCCAGGTAGTTCATCCCCAGGGAGCGGCTGGCCTCGGACTGGCCAATGTCCACGCTCATCAAGCCTCCCCGGACGATCTCCGCTACATAGGCCCCCGAGTTGACCCCCAGTCCGATGAAGCCGATCAGGACTTTATTCCGGACCGAGGGGAAGATGACGAAGGTCCAGATGAACAGCTGGACCAGCATGGGGGTGCCCCGGATGACGGTGGTGTAAATCTGACAGATCCCATTTAAAAGCCCCAGCAGGGGATTTTTCCGCCGGTCCACCCGCTGCTGATCATGGGCTGTGCGGATCACGGCCACGATCAGCCCCAGGACCAAGCCGAAGCACAGGGCGACCACGGTCATCTCCAGGGTCAAGCCCAACCCTTTCAGGTAGAGCTTCCAGCGGTCCCCCTCCACAAACGCCGTGTAGACCCGTGGGCCGATCCTGTCCAGCCAGTCTATCGCCCCTTGGAACATAGGCCCCTCTCCTTTCTGTGTCTGGTGCAGGGAAAAGGGCGGCCTTTGAAGGCCGCCCTTTTCCTTACTGAAATGGCTGTTACTCGGCGGTGATGTACTTGTCCACGATGGTCTGGAAGGTGCCGTCCGCCTTCAACTCGTCCATGGCGGCGTTGACGGCCTCCAGCAGCCCGGTGTTGCCCTTCTGGAGCGCGATGGCATAGTCCTCCACGGCAAACTCCGTGTCCAGGATCTTCAGGCTGGGGTTGGCGGCCACGTAGGCCTTGGCGGGTTCGTTATCGATGACTACGGCATCCACTTGACCGTTCACCAGAGCCTGAACGGCCACAGCGCCCGTTTCATAGGCGGTGACATGGTCCTCGCCATAGCCGCCGTTCTCCGGGGTGTCGGAGCAGTAGATGTAGCCGGTGGTGGCCTTCTGGCAGCCGATCATATCAGCGTTGGCCAGATCGTCCACTGTCTCAATGGGAGAGTCCTCCTTGACGATGACCACCTGGATACCGGTAGCGTAGGACTCAGAAAAGTCCATGACCTCCTGGCGCTCCTCGGTGACGGTGATACCCGCCATGGCGATGTCGCTCTGGCCGGTCTGGACGGCGGTGAGGGCGGCGTCAAAGCCCATATCATCCACCACCAGCTCCAGGCCCAGCTTCTCGGCGATGGCGCCGGCCACCTCCACGTCGATGCCCTCGAAGCCGCCGGCATCGGTGGTCATTTCATAGGGAGGAAAGGCGGCGTTGGTGGACATGTGGAGCTTGCCCTCCTCCACGGTGGTGAATCCGGCAGGGGCGGTGGTATCCGCGGGCGCGGCGGTATCAGTAGGCGCTGTGGTGTCGGCCGGTGCAGGGGTGGCGGCGCTGTTCCCACCGGAGCAGGCGGTCAGCAGGCTGAGGCTCAGCACGGCGGCGAGGCCGAGGCAGAGCATGTTCTTCTGATGTTTCATTCCATTTCTCTCCTCTTTGACCATTTGGTCTTTTGTGCGTATGATTATACATCTGATTCTTAAAAAATGCAAGCCTTTTTCCGGCTCTTCCCGGTTTTTATGCACATTATATAGGATATAAATGAATGACCTCCCGCACTGGTCAGATTCCATAAAAGAAAGGGCCGCACCGTGCAGGTGCGGCCCTTTCCTCATTTCTGCTAATCAGCCTTTGGTGCAGTTATCAAAGAAGAAGTAGCCCAGGGGCGTATAATACATGCCGTTGATGTCGGAGTTGAGCATATACTTCTGGGTGTAGAAGTAGATGGGACCCAGAGCCCAGTCCTGACCTATAATGATATCCTCGGCGCGGTGCATGGCGTCCATGCGGACCTGCGCGTCGGAGCTGGCCTTGGCCTCGGCAATAGCGGCGTCATAGTCGGCGCTGGAATACTGGGCGTCGTTGTTGCCGCCGCCGGTGAGCCACATATCCAGGAAGGAGATGGGGTCGTTGTAGTCGGCGATCCAGCCGTTGCGGGCGATCTGATACTGGCCCTGCTTACGGGTCTCCAGGAACACGGACCAGTCCTGGTTCTCCAGCTTCACGGTGACGCCCAGGGCGGTCTGCCACTGGCTCTGGAGGGCCTCGCCGATGGCCTTGTGGTTGTCGGAGGTGTTGTAGAGATAGGTGACGGTGGGGAAACCCTCGCCGTTGGGATACCCGGCGTCGGCCAGGAGCTGACGGGCCTCCTCACAGTTCTTCTCATACTGCTCGGAGGTGGTGGGGGCGGTCCAGTAGTCGCCGCCCACGGCGCGGAAGTCGGGATCACCGGTCACATCGCCCACGCCGGAGGGCACAAAGCCGGTGGCCGGGACCTGGCCGGTCTGGGTCACGTTGTCCACGATATACTGGCTGTCGATGGCCAGGGTAAAGGCCTTGCGCACACGCCAGTCGTCAAAGGGGGCGGCGGTGACGTTGTAGCAGACATAGTAGGTGCCGATATAGGGCACGATGTTCAGCTTTCCGTCGTTGAGGAGGGTGGGGATCTCATCCACGGGCACGTCCTCAGTGAAGTCCAGCTCGCCGGAGTTGAAGGCGGACAGCATGGCGTTGGCGTCGTCCATCAGCATGAAGGTGAGGGTGTCGGGGCCCTTGTCGGCGGAATAGCCGTAGTACTCGGTGTTCTTCTCCATGACGATGCGGGCATTGTGCTGCCAATCGGTCATCTTATAGACGCCGTTGCCGATATAGGTGGACACGTCATGGGTCCAGCCGTCGGGATTGGCGGAGACGATGTCCTCGCGGACGGGCAGGGTGGCGGGGAAGGCGCAGACCTCCAGGAAGTAGGGACAGTCATAGGTCAGCTCGACCACAAAGGTCTTGTCGTCGGGAGCGGAGACGCCCAGCGTGGTGGGATCGGCGTGATCCATGATCTCGACCTGCTCCTCCTCGCCGGTGTCCGCGTTGACCTTGGTCTCGAACTGGCCGGTGGGAGTGCCGGTGTTGACCAGATCATAGCCCTTGACCATATCGATCATGTAGCAGTAGTCGGCGGCGGTGGCGGGGGTGGCCAAGCGCTGCCAGGCATATACAAAGTCGCCGGCGGTGACGGGCTGGCCGTCGGACCACTTGATGCCGTCGCGGAGATGGAAGGTATAGGTAACGGTGCCGTCGTCATTGACCACCTTGTCATAGGTCTCGGCCTGGCCGGGGACCAACTCGGCCAGGTTGGCGCCCTGAGCGCCCTCCACGGCCTCGCCGCTGTCGGACCATTTCATCAGGCCCTCGAACACATGCTGGGTCATGATGGCGCCGTCCACGGCGGAATTCAGCGCGGGGTCGATGGTCTGAGGCTCGGAAGCGATGCAGACGCTCATGTTGAAGCCGGCGCTGGGGGCGGAAGTATCCCCAGGAGCAGTGGTGTCGCCGGGAGCAGGGGTGGTGGCGTTACCGCCGCCGCCGCAGCCGGCCAGCAGCCCGAGAGACATCACGCCGGCCAGAGACAGAGCAAGAAGCTTTTTGCCGTTCATTTCATTACCTCCTGAAATATTTTGTATCATCTGTGTCCCGCACGCGGGACCGGATACCAACAGACATTATGTCCCCAAGTCGGGGACATAAAACGGCGCATGCGCCGTTCCCGGTTGGAAGAAAAAGTATCCTCCGCTGTATGCTGCATTATACCATCCCTGTGGTATATTTGTAAAGCAAATGTTTCAAAAGTGTTAAATATCTGAATTCGCCCTGCCGCCGGGAGCGTTTTGCGGAGGGCCCGGAATACTCAGGCCCCGCTCTTTTCCAGCAGGTGACAGGCCGCCCAGTGGCCGGGTGCGTATTCCTTGAACGCCGGGGCCTTTTGTTTGCACGCCTCAGTGGCATAGGGGCAGCGGGTGTGGAACCGGCAGCCCGTGGGGGGATTGATGGGGGAGGGGATATCCCCTTCCAGCACGATGCGCTGGCGGGTGCGGCTCACCTCCGGATCGGGCACCGGTACAGCGGAGAGCAGCGTCTTGGTATAGGGGTGGAGCGGGTGCTTATTGAGCTCATAGCTCTCGGCCAGTTCCACCATGGTGCCCAGGTACATCACGCCGATGCGGCGGGAGATGTGCCGCACCACCGAGAGGTCGTGGGCAATGAAGAGATACGTGAGGCCCAGCTCCTGCTGCATGTCCTCCAGCATGTTGACCACCTGGGACTGGATGGACACGTCCAGCGCGGAGATCGGCTCGTCGCAGACAATAAATTCCGGCTTCACGGCCAGGGCGCGGGCAATGCCCACACGCTGCTGCTGGCCGCCGGAAAACTCGTGGGGGTAGCGGTTGGCATGCTCGGTGTTGAGGCCCACGCGGCCCAGCAGCTCCTTGATCCGGTCGGTTCGCTCCGCCTTGGAGGCGCAGAGCTTGTGGATGTCGATGGCCTCTCCGATGATCTCTCCCACGGTCATGCGGGGGTCCAGAGAGGCGGAGGGGTCCTGAAAGATGATCTGCATTTTCCGGCGGTAAGGCAGCATATCCACCGCCTTCTCCCTGGGCACCCTTTTGCGGATGAGCTCGGTCTTCTCCACCGTCGCGCCGTCCTGACCCCTGACGGTGACCGTCTTTGCCTCAAAGGGATATTCATGCTGATAGATGGGCTCCCCCCGGTACAGGATGGTGCCGGAGGTGGGCTCATGGAGGCGGAGGATGGTGCGCCCCAGGGTGGTCTTGCCGCAGCCGGACTCGCCCACCAGCCCCAGGGTCTCCCCCTCGTGGATGGCAAAGGACACGTCCTCCACCGCCTGTACGCCGGGGCCCTTCTGGCCCTTGATGGGGAAATACTTGGTCAGGTGGTCCACCTGGACGAGGATATTCTCATTCATGGCTCTCCACCTCCCCGGTTCCGGTCTTTTCCCGCTCCAACTGGTCCTGTACCCGCAGCCAGCAGGCCGAGCGGTGGTCTTTGCCGATCTCCACATAGGGCGGCATCTTCTTGAGGCAGATCTTCATGGCGTGCTCACACCGGGGGGCGAAGGGGCAGCCCTCGGGCGGATTGAGCATGTCCACCGGCGTTCCCTCGATGGGGATGAGCCGCTCATGGCTCTCGGCGTCCACCCGGGGCATGGAGCGCAGCAGCCCCACGGTGTAGGGGTGAGAGGGGTTATAGAAGATATCGTCCACAGGTCCCTGTTCCACCATCTTACCGGCGTACATGACGCAGACCTTGTCGCAGATCTCGGCCACCACACCCAGATTGTGGGTAATAAAGATGATGCCCATATGCGTCTTTTTCTGGAGGTCCTTCATGAGCTCCAGGATCTGGGCCTGGATGGTCACATCCAGGGCGGTGGTGGGCTCGTCCGCGATGAGCAGCTTGGGGTGACAGATGAGGCCCATGGCGATCATGACGCGCTGGCGCATGCCGCCGGAGAACTCGTGGGGATACTGCTTCATCCGTTTCTCCACATTGTTGATGCCCACCAGCTCCAGCATCTCCATGGCGCGTTTGGCGGCGTCCTCCTTGGAGATGGACTTGTCGTGGGCCTTCAGGGCCTCAATGAGCTGGTTGCCCACCGTGTAGACGGGGTTGAGGCAAGTCATGGGGTTCTGGAAAATCATGGCCACCTTGTTTCCCCGGAAGTCGGTCATCTGATCCTTGGTAAAGGCCAGCACGTCCTCGCCCTCAAAGGTAATGGACCCGCCGATGACCTTGCCGGGGGACTGCAAAAGCCCGATGACCGAATAGGCCTCCACGCTCTTGCCGGAGCCGGACTCGCCCACGATGCCCATGACCTCGCCGTAGTTGACGCTGTAAGAAATGCCGCCCACTGCCTTGACCTCACCGGCTGGGGTGAAGAAGGAGACGTGGAGGTCCTTCACTTCCAGCAGCTTTCCACCCGCGTCGTCGGCGGCGTGCGTCTCGGTGTGGAGCCGCTCGTCGTGCTGCTTTACGGTTTCATTCTGTGTCATATGCTGTCTCCTCCTTTCTTATTTCTTTAGCTTCGGGTCCAGGGCGTCCCGGAGCCCGTCGCCCACCAGGTTGAAGGACAGGATCATAATGCTCAGGATCAGTGCGGGGAAGAGCAGGCGGTAGGGATAGGTGGTCATGCCGCCCAGGGCCTCGGAGGCCATGGAGCCCAGGCTGGTCATAGGCGTGGACACGCCCACGCCCAGGAAGGAGAGGAAGGACTCCAGGAAGATGGCGGAGGGGATCTGGAGGCAGGTGGTGACCACGATCTGTCCAATGCAGTTGGGCAGCAGATGCTTTTTGATGATGCGGGGGCCGGAGGCGCCCAGGGCCCGGGCGGCGGTGACGTACTCCTGCTGCTTGAGCTGAAGGATCTGGCCGCGGATGATGCGGGACATGGTTACCCAGTACAAAAGGCCGAAGGCGATGAACATGGAGATGAGGTTGGCGCCCAATACGTTGGCCATATCCGCGATGAAGCCTGAATGTGAGTTTACATAACTCGTCAACGCATCACCGATGACGGTGGCGATGAGGAGGATGACCAGCACCTCGGGGATGGAGTAGATGATCTCAACGATGCGCTGCATGACGGCGTCCACCTTGCCGCCCAGATAGCCGGAGATGGAGCCGTACAGGGCGCCGATGACCAGCACAAGCAGGGCGGCGGACAGGCCCACCACCATGGACACCCGGGTGCCGATCATGACCCGGACCATGATATCGCGTCCGAACTTGTCCGTGCCAAAGACGTGAGGAAACACGCTCTCCCCCGCGGCCTTGCGCTGGAGCTCGGCGTTGGAGTAGCCAAACAGGCGGGCCCTGATGCCCAACTCCTTGCGGAGCTCATCGGTGTCCGCGCCGCCGCTGGCCTTGGCCGCGGCCATGATCTTGGCCTTATCCACCGGCCCCAGGGTCTTGCCCTGGGCGGCGGCCTCCTCCTGGGCCTTGGCCCAGGCCTCCTCGGGCGTCATCTGGGCCGCGGCCAGCTTCTCCTGGTCCTCCAAAGTGTAGTGCCAGGGGTGCAGGTTCTCGGAGCCCGCGATGAACTGGTCGTAGCCATAGGGCACGATGACCGGGCCCAGGAACGCGAAGAGGGCCACCAGGATCAGAATGACCAGCGCCACCATGGCCACGGTATTTTTGCGGAAGCGTCGTCCCGCGTCCTTCCAGAAGGACACGCTCTCCCGGTCCTGGATAAAATTTTCCTTCTCCTGCGAGGAGGCGGGTGCAAAGTCGGCGTTGGTCAACTCGCTCCAGGAGATCACATCCTCCACATCGAGCTGGAGGGAGCCGAATTTGGCCTTTTTCATTTTGTCTGCCATGCTCAGCTCTCCTTTCCGAGGGTGATGCGGGGATCGACCACTTTATAGAGGATGTCCACCAGCAGGTTCATAATGATGATGAAGGAGGCCAGGAAGATGGTGGTGCCCATGATGACCGGGTAGTCCCGGTTGGACACGGACTGGACGAAATAACGGCCCAGCCCGCCGATGGTAAAGACCTTTTCCACCACAAAGCCTCCGCACAGCGTAAAGGCCACCTGGGGCCCCAGATAGGTAAGAACAGGGATCAGGGCATTCCGGAGGGCGTGCTTGAAGATGATCTTCCCCGTCTTGAGCCCCTTGGCCCGGGCCGTCTTGATATACTCCTGATTGATGGCGTCCAGCATGGCGGCCCTGGACTGGCGCGCGATATAGCACATGGGGTAGAAGCCCAGGGAGAAGCAGGGCAGCACATAGCTGCGGGGCGAACCGTCGAAAATACTTGGGAACCAGCCCACCACGCCGCCGCAGAATACGAGCAGCAGCAGGCTCGCCACCACGAAGGAGGGCATGGAGATACCCACGGTACAGACCACCCGCAGCGTGCTGTCCGTGGCGGTGCCCCGGTTATAGGCCGCCAGACATCCCAGCGGGACGCCCACCAGCACCGCCCAGAGGAGGGCAAACGCGCCGATCTTGGCGGAGACGGGGAACATCTCCTTGATGATGCTGATCACCGGGTAGTTCTTCTGCATCTTGACGGAGACGCCGAGATCCCCCCGGAGGAGATTGCTCATATACTTGAAATACTGGACGCTCAGCGGCTGATCCAGGCCGTACTTCTCATTCAGGGCGTCCAGCACCGACTGCGGCGGCGTCTTTTCACTCACAAAGGGGTTGCCTGGGACCGCCTTCATCAGGAAAAATGTCAGCGTGGCCACGAGGAAAATCGTAAAGAGTGCCATCAGCACACGCTTAAGGACATACTTTGCCATTTCTTCACTTCCCACTTTTCTATTGCATATTTCTGTATCCAAAATCAGGGAAACTCCCCATACACAGGTCTTATTATTTTATACTATAAACTTTTGTCCGTCAAGGGAAATACGCCTTCAAATTGATGGAATCCCCTTCAAATCCTGCAAATGTCTTTTTCAGAAGGACGAAATAGCTGCATTTTGTCCATGAAAATTTCCTGTCACGGAGCAAAAATGAATTGCATCATGCATAGAAATTCAAAACCGCCGCCGGCGGGGCAAATCCCCGGCCGCCGGCGGCCACAGCCTTGCCTAGAGCTTGCCTGAAAATGGTCCCTGCACTTGGGGCTTTTTCCACCTTCGGTCAAGGTCTAGTATTCTCTTTTTCAGCCTCTTTAGTCGAACCCCAGGCCCATATAGCCCCGGCGGTATTCCCGCCATTCCCGTTCCAGGGCGGCGTCGTACCATTTTACCATGGCAAAGGCCTGCAGATAGCTCCCGGACACGCCGTCCCAGAAGGGCGGCGTGCGCAGATGATAGCGCACGGCGGGCATCTCCGCGCCGATCAGCGCGGCCGCCCCGGCCATCCCAGGCCGGGGAATGAGCAGCTCCTTCACCATGACGGTGTCGTCATCCAGATACTCGGTGCAGGCCAGCCCCTCGCTCCCGGCCACCCGCAGGCGGAACAGCGCTCCGTTGGCCATGCGGGAGAGCCCCTCCTGATAGGCCACGAGGGAGTCGCTGTAGACGACATGCAGCGTCTCGGCCAGCAGTTCTTCCCGCAGGCGGTTGTACGTCTCCGGGTCCACCCGCTCCAGCGTGTCGCCCGCCGCCGGAACGCCCACCATGCTGCGCAGCAGCTCCACCTTCCGGGTGGAAAAACATTCAGAAAAACCGGTGGTGCCAAAAAATTTATGCAGGGAGACCTCCGCGGGGACAATGGTGACGCAGTCGGCCCCCCGCTCCTTTAAATAAAAGTCCACATAGCTGAGGATGTATCGGCCAAAGCCCTTTTTTCGGGCGTCCGGGTGGGTGGCCAGGGCATAGATATAGGCGGAGCTGGCCTTTCTCCCGCCGGGCAGGGCGATGGCCACTGGAAACAGCGCCACCATCGTGTAGACGACTCCGTCCTCCAGCAGGACCAGCACCTGGCTCTCCTCTCCATGGGCGAAAAAATAGTCGATATAGTCGTCCTCATCGCCGAAAGCCAGCTTCCACAGCTCCTTTTGGCGGAGGAGCTCATCCGGCTTGGCGGGGCGGATCTCGATCATGGGGTCACACTCCTCTCGGGAACGGACAGTGTCCGTCGGTCATTCTTTCGTGGCGAAGTACTTCTCCACCATCAGGTCCGGATAATAGGAGCCCTTGGCTTTCCGCAGGCCCTCCACGCCCATGTCGTCCTCCCGGTTGAGGTATTTGATCTCCGGGTGGCGTGCCCGCACCTGCCGGGCAAACTCCCGGTTGATCATGGCGTAGGCCCCCTGGAGCTCTCCGTATGCCTTTTCAAAGTGGACGTCAAAGGTGTCGGCGCAGAGCATGTCCCCCATGGTAAAGGCCACTACCTCGCCGTAGACCCGGATGAGTCCTCCCTCCAGGCCCAGCTCGTGGTAGTGCTCCATGGCCAGGCGGAGGGCGCGGCCCTCATCGCCCAGGTCCCGCTCCTCCGCAAGGCCCTCCCGCACCATGCTGCGGCGGTACCACTCCTTGTCCATCTCCAGGCACGCGGGGAGGGTCTCAGGCGTGATCTCCTCGTAGGTCCAACTGGGGTTGTTCTCCATAAAACGGTTGATGTGGTTGCGCTTGGCGTGGAGCTTCTTGCCGGTGAGGTCGGCCAGGCGGTCGATCTCATAGAGGTAATCAAAGCCGTCCCGGTCGGCCTCAAAGTGGAATTCACCTGGAAAAAGGGCCTCCATCTCCTCCACCTGGCGGGGGGTGAGGCAGACCATGCGGAAGGGCTTGTCCCGCTCGGCCGCGTCCCGCTCCATGGCCCGGATGACCGGGGCCACATCGCCCTGGCCGGCGGGGTAGATGTAGGAGCACCCCAGCGAGCCGCACAGATGGGTCACCAGGAAGCCGTCCACCCGGGCGATACGCTGGTCATAGGCGGGGCTCCATGCGTAGAGGTTGGTAAAGTTATACTCACAGCCCCGGTAATTGGCCTGCCGCAGCAGGTCGTCCACCCAGGGCTTGTCGGACAGACGGGGGAGTTGAAAATCAATCATGGGCGTCAAAATCTCCTTGGTTGGAATTGCCTGTGCCAGAAGTGTACCACGGCGCGGAGAAACGCGCAAGGGTTTGACGGGGATTTTACCGCCCGTCCCAGCGGCACCGGGACAAATCCACCCTCCCATCCGGAGTAAAGGGCACCCCCTCCGCCTCCAGCAGGGCCCGCTGCACGCCGGGGCCGAAGGCGTGCTCCCGGATGGCCCCGTCCCTGGCCATGACCCGGTGGCAGGGCACGGCGGGATCGGTGCAGGCGGCCATGGCGTATCCCACGGCCCGGGCGGCCCGCGGGCTACCCGTCATCAGGGCGATCTGGCCGTAGGTGGCCGCCCTGCCCCTGGGGATTCGCCGGGCGATCTCATACACTCTGTCATAATAGCTCACCGGCCCTCGCCCCCTCGTTTTTTCTTCAGTATACCACACTTTAGGTCCGTGCAGACATCCTTCCGGATAAAAACCCGCCGCAGAGCAGAAAATCGGGGGGCGCCGCAGCGGCGCCCCCCGATCTCTTCCCCGGCTCAGTAGCCCGGATATGCCTCGCTTTTCTTGGGCAGGATGATGGCGGCGGCGATATAGAGCCAGATGCCCACCGTGCCCGCAAAGCAGAAGATCACCCACAGCAGGCGGATGATGCCCGGGTCCAGATTGAAATATTCGGCGATGCCGCCGCACACACCGGCCAGCATGGCGCCATGCTCCACGCGATAGAGCTTTTTGGGTTCGTTCATGACAACCGCTCCTTTTTTCTATGTCTGAGGATAGTATACGGCGCAAGGATTAAAATAACCCTTGCGCCGAGATTAAAAAAGGATAAAATTATTTGCCCTCTTCCAGGTCCAGCAGGGTCCCCTTTTCATACTTGAGGCGGTGGACCTTGTTTTTGGTGGCCTTTTCAATGTCGTCCATCCGCATGCTCTCGGTGATGGTGGACACCAGGGTGTAGGCCACGCCGTGGCGCTTGGCCCGGCCGGTACGGCCGATGCGGTGGACGTAATATTCATTTTCATCGGGCACATCGTAGTTGAACACCACGTCCACGTCGTCGATGTCCAGGCCGCGGGCGGCCACGTCGGTGGCCACCAGCACCCGCAGCTCCCCTCTGCGAAAGCGATTGAGCGTCTTTTCCCGCACGGACTGCTGGATGTCCCCATGGATGGCCTCGGCGGAGAAGCCCCGCATCTTTAAAAGGCCGGAGAGCCGGTCCGTCATGTTCTTGGTGTTGCAGAAGGCGATGGCCCGCTCATAGCTGCCGGCCTCCAGCAGGCGGGCGGTGATCTCGGTCTTGTCCCCCCGCTCCACCTCGATGCGGTATTGCTGGATGTCCGGCTTGTTCTGCTCGTCGGCCCGGACGGTGATCTCCACCGGGTCCCGCTGGTACACCCAGGAGATGTCCATGACCTCCCGGGAGATGGTGGCGGAGAACATGCCCAGGTTCTTCCTGGACTTGATGGCGTCCAGAATCCGGGTCACGTCGTGAATAAAGCCCATGTCCAGCATCCGGTCCGCCTCGTCCAGCACCACGGTCTGGACCCTGTCCAGCCGCACGGTGCGCCGCTTCATATGGTCCATCAGGCGGCCGGGCGTGGCTACCACGATCTGGGGCCGCTTCTTCAATTGGGTGATCTGCTTGTCGATGGGCTGGCCGCCGTAGAGCACCACGGCGCGCACCCCCTCCTTGAATTCACACAGATCCCGCAGCTCGGCCATGATCTGGATGGCCAGCTCCCGGGTGGGGGCCAGGACCAGACCCTGTACCGCGTCCTCCCGGGGGTCGATGTGCTCTACCATAGGGATGCCGAAGGCAAAGGTCTTGCCGGTGCCGGTGGGGGCCTTGGCGATCACGTCCCGCCATTCCATAAAATAGGGGATGGCCCCGCCCTGAACGGGGGTGGCCTGGACATAGCCCTTTTTCTCCAGGGCCCGCATGATCTCGGGGGACAGCTTCAGCTCGTCGTAGCGTACAATCTCGTTGACCTCTTCGCCGTTGATTTCCATTGGGTGCATGTTCCTTTCTTTCTCAGCTTGCCTGATTCAAGGTCTCCCGCAGGCAAGCGGAACCCCGTTCCGCACCCAAACGCCCTCCTGCTCCGGGGGCGCGACCTCAAATCGCTCACGATAGTCTATCATATCCTGGAAAAGGATGCAATATCTTCTCTTATTTCCGCCGAAACACGTGGATTCGGAAGGAGGCCGTCACGTCCAGGGCCTCCAGCTCCTCCAGCCGCTCCACGCCGGTCCGGGGCGTCTTCCAGCGGTACGGGGTCATCTGGAAGAGGTCCAGCAGGGGCTCCCGGCTGCGGATGGTGAGGGTCTCCTCCACAGGCAGGACCTCCAGATAGTCAAAGCCCTCATAGGGGATGTCCTCCTCCGGGTTGGGGTAGGGCCGCTCATAGAGGACCTGCTTGAGCTCCCAGAGGTGCCGGGCCGCCGGGACCACATAGAGGAACACCCCGCCGGGCCGCAGCACCCGCCGAAACTCCTCCAGGGCCAGGGGCGAAAAGCAGTTGAGCAGGAGGTCCACCCGCGCCGGCGCCACCGGCAGATGGTAGACGGAGGCCACGGCGAACTCCGCCCGCGGCTCCCGCCGGGCCGCCCAGCGGAGGGAGGGCTTGGACAGGTCCACGCCCGCCGTCTCCGGCGGTTTCCCCGCCGCCGCCAGGGCCGCCCACACCCCGGCGGTGTAAGACCCCTCCCCGCAGCCCGAGTCCAGCACGGCCGGGCGCGCCGGCGCATGGTCCACGGCCAGACGGCAGAGTGCGTCGCGCAGGGGGGCGTACCAGCCGCCGGACAGGAAGCGGTTTCGGGCCGCGGCCATGGCCTTGTCGTCGCCCGGGGCCTTGGAGTGCATCCGGTTGGCGGGGAGGAGGTGGACATAGCCCTCCCGGGCCCGGTCAAAGCTGTGCCCCCTGGGGCACCGGTAGGTCCTGTCGGTCTTTTCCAGGGGCGCGGCGCAGAGGGGGCAGCAGAACAGACTCATGACGGGGCCTCCTTTCCTTATTATATTATACCGGCTGCGTCAAGCCGGAGGACTGCATGGCCCGCCGCGGAGGAGGGCAAGGGCCAAGTGGAAGCCCTCGGCGAAGTAATCCCCGTAGGACATGTTCCGGAGCTGCGCCTCCAGCATGGAAAACCGCCGCAGCTTTTCCCGCCCTTCCTCCCCCAGCGCCTTGCGCAGTTCGCCCTCCACCTGTTCCAGCTCCTCATAGATCGCGTTGTATTCCGGGCGGTTGGGCTCGGCGGCTTCCATGGGGTCATAGCGGCAGTAGAACAGATCGCGTAATGTTGCAGGCATTCTTATCACCTCAAAATTATTTTATCTGTATTCCAGATAAAAGTCAATATCTTGATTTCAGATAATGCATAATAGATATTGAGGTGAGGCCTATGATAATACGTAGCAATTTAAAAGAAGTTCGCCAAGACCACGACATTACCCAGCAAGAAGTTGCAGCTATCCTCGGTGTTGCCCAGAACACATACTCTCAATACGAAAACGGTAAAATCGAACTGACGGCACCTGTGCTCATACAATTGGCCGATTATTACCAAGTCAGTATCGATTATCTCTTGGGTCATACTGGTACTGGCCGTACCGGAAATTCGAATATGACTATAATGGATACTCGAATGCGAGAACTGCGCGAGGATAGAGACCTCTCGCAAGCACAGGTGGCGAAAATCTTAAACTGCGATCAGTCCCTTTACTCAAAATATGAGCGCGGCCAACGTGAGCTCCCCTTGCGTTTTGCACTTCTCCTGGCCGATTATTATCATGTGAGTTTAGATTACCTGATGTGCAGGACGACGAAAAAGGAAATCGCCCTTTAGCCTCGCCGTGACCGATCCCCATCGGGGAGGGCACCGCCCTCCGGGGGCCAAACCCATTTCTTTTTCCCCTTTGAAAAAGAAACGGTTTTGGATGCCAAAGAAAAAGGGGCTCTTACGGGGACCCTGGCACGGGGCGCAGGCAAAAGGCAGACGGCGTCTTTCGTCTTTCCGCTTTGTGGGAGGAGCAGCCCCGGCCGTTACGGCCTCCGCGGGCGGAACAGGGATACCGCCCCGCTCCATCTTGGGGACGCCTGGCGGTACGGCGAGCTTGCCGGATGCGCACCGGCGCGGGAACAGGGCCCCGGGGGGGTGTCTCCAATAGGGGGGCAGAGGCCCCCCGATGGGTCGGTTTTAAAAGGGGAGTTTC